>NZ_JBSXNX010000016.1:0-155970 GCF_056857855.1 Maricaulis sp. B-26 | reverse complement strand
ACTGTCTGTCCAGACCGGTTTCGAGAGGGAGCCCGTGAGGGCTCCAGTAAATCTCCGTGTGCAGGATGTCCCTGATGTCACTCACACTTATAGCAACACTCCGGCATCAGCCGGCATCCTGCACCCCTCATACCGCCAGGCGGAAACGCCGTGGCGCTATCGGTGTTTCGTCCTCCCCCGCCGGGGGAGGTGTCCCGAAGGGACGGAGGGGGATGGTGCAGGATGAAGCGCCGAATACCCCCATCGACCCGCGGCCTTGCCGCGGCCCACTTCCCCCGGCGGGGGAAGACGAAAGAGGCACTGGAAAGCGCGACTGCGCGCCGGCCCTTATGGGCCGCCCCATCGGAGGCGTCCGCGAAGCGGACTGCCGTGAGATCGAACAGATTCCCCCCCATCGACCCGCGGCCTTGCCGCGGCCCACTTCCCCCGGCGGGGGAAGAAAGACAGTCTTCCCTCATAATCAATTGCAGCAAGTTTACTGGTACGTCAGGGCTGATCCGTTTAGTTCAATCGCCGTAATCAGATCGGGGAGTGTTCCATGCGTATTCCTGCCGTTGGTCTTGCGGCCAGCCTTGCCTCCTTTGTGGTGTTTTCCGGGGTTTCCACATCGGCCGGGCACGCGCAGGACACGGCGCCCATCCCGGTCGAGCGCATATTCGGCTCGCCCTCCCTGAGCGGTCCCTCCCCGCGTTCGCTGACCTTTTCTCCGGACGGCAGCCGGGTGACTTTCCTGCGGCCCAAGGACGAGGATGCGGGCGTGCTGGATCTCTGGGCGATGGATATCGACGGAGGTGAACCCTACCGCCTCGTCGACAGCCGCGTGCTCGCCCCGGAAGAGCGCGCCCTGTCGGAAGCCGAGCGCCAGCTGCGCGAGCGCGCCCGCATTCGGGGTTCCGGGATTGTGCGCTACGACTGGGACAGCCAGGGCGAAGCGATCCTCGTCCCGCTCGACGGCGACGTCTTCCGTGTCGATGTCGAGACCGGCGAAGCGCGCCGCCTGATGGAGACGCCGGAATACGAGACCGATGCGCGCATCTCCCCGCAGGGCAATTTCGTGTCCTTCATCCGCGAGCAGAATCTTTACGTCACCGACCTGGAAACCGGCGAGGAACGTCCGGTCACGCGTGACGGCCGCGGCCTGCTCTCCTGGGGTATGGCGGAATTCGTCGCCCAGGAAGAACTGGACCGGTCGACCGGATACTGGTGGTCGCCCGACGAGCGCTTCATCGCCATCGCACGGGTCGACGAAACGCCCGTCGACAATGTCCCGCGCATGGAGATCGATGCCGACGGCTCGGCCCGCGTCGTCGACCAGCGCTACCCGCGCGCCGGTACGGACAATGCCAAGGTAGAGCTTTTCATCGTCGAGCTGGCGACAGGCGAATTCCGCCAGGTCGAGCTCGCCGAAACGGACGACATCTATCTGGCCCGCGTGAACTGGGCGCAGGACAGCAGCCGCGCCTATGTCCAGGTCCTCAACCGCGCCCAGACCCGTCTCGACATCCTCGCCGCCGATCCGGCAAGCGGCGATGCGGACATCTGGCTTACCGAAACGACGGATGTCTGGATCAATCTGACGAATGACTTCCGCGCCCTCGACGACGGCAGCGTCCTCTGGACCAGCGAGGACACGCCCGGGGGCTTTCGCCACATCCAGCACCGTGCAGCCGATGGCAGCCTGATCGCGCAGGTCACTTCGGGCGAGTGGGTCGTCTCGGAAATCGATGCCGTCGATCGCGAAGCCGGTCTCGTCTATTTCACGGGCTGGATGGAGACGCCGCTGGAAAGCCATCTCTATGCCGTGCCGCTGGACGGGTCTTCGGAGCCGGTCCGCGTGACGGAAGGTCAAGGCCGCTGGTCGGCGAATTTCAATGCCGGCGCCACCGTTTTCATCGGCCGTTATTCCGATCCGGAAACCCCGCCGCAGACCGCGCTCTACGCCGCCGACGGCTCGCGCATTCGCTGGATCGAGGAAAACCGTCTCGATGAGACGCATCCCTATTTCGCGTATCTCGACGATCACATCACGCCGCAGTACGGCACGCTGACCGCAGCCGACGGGACCGAGCTGCACTACCAGGTCTTCCTGCCGGCGGATTTCGATCCGTCGCGGCAATATCCCGCCGTCCAGTATCTTTACGGCGGACCGCACTCCCAGCGGGTCCATCGCGGCTGGCAGTCCCTGCGCGCCCAGATGTTCGCCCAGCGCGGCTATGTCTATTTCACCATCGACAATCGCGGCTCCTGGAATCGCGGCCGCGATTTCGAAGCCCCGCTGCGGCACGCCATGGGCTCGGTCGAGGTGGAGGACCAGCTCGCCGGTCTGGACTATCTGAAAAGCCTCGACTTCGTCGATGAAGACCGCGTCGGCATCTGGGGCTGGTCCTATGGCGGCTATATGACGCTGATGACCACGCTGCAGGCGCCGGGGGCCTATGCCGCCGGCGTCGCAGGTGCGCCGGTCACCGACTGGGCGCTCTACGACACGGCTTATACCGAGCGCTATATGGGCCATCCCGAGGAGAATGCGGACGGCTACGAAGCTTCCTCCGTCTTCGCCCATCTCGAGAATTACGAGACGCCGCTCCTGCTGATCCACGGCATGGCGGACGATAATGTCATCTTCGCCAATTCGGTCCGGCTCTTTGCCGAGCTTCAGGCCAGGCGCGAACAGTTCGAGATGATGACCTATCCCGGTCAGCGTCACGGCGTGCGCGGCGAGGACCGCCAGATCCAGATGTGGACGATGATCCTGGATTACTTCGATCGCATGCTGGGCGAGGCGGAGGAGGATTAGGTCCTTCCCCTCGACGGGGAAGGTGACCCGAAGGGCCGGAAGGGGTGAAACGCGGAGCGTTCCTTTTTGGTGAAGTCACCCACTCCACCTCGCCCATCAAGGGCGAGGACCGTCTGGCCCTAAAACGCCACCCAGCGATGCGCTTCGTCGCGCATGCGCTGCCGGCGGGGCTTCCAGTCGGGCATGAGCTGCTCGACCACGGCCCAGTAGGCGGGCGAATGATTGACCTCGACGAGATGGGCCGCTTCATGGGCGCAAACATAGTCGATCAGCGCTTCGGGAAAGCCCATCAGCCGCCAGTTGAGCCGGATCGTTCCGTCCGGGGCGCACGAGCCCCAGCGGCGTTTCTGGTCACGGATGACGACCTTGGCCACGGACCGATCGAGCGCGGCAGCGTAGGCTTGGACCTTGGGCGCCATGAGCGCCAGTCCCTCGCGCTTGAAATACCGCATCAGCGCCGATTTCAGCGTCCGCTCGCGCAGGGCACCATCGAGCGCCGGATCGACCGTCATGACGAGGCGACCGGCTTCGTGACGGACGCGCGTCCGCACGCCGCGCTCCTCGATTTCGAGGCGGAGGTCGCCACCGAGCCAGGGAATGATTTCGCCGCTCCGGAAGGCCAATGAGCGCGGTTCGGGCCGGTCCGCCCATTTGTCCAGCTTGTCGAGAATC
This sequence comes from Maricaulis sp. B-26, assembly GCF_056857855.1. NCBI lineage: Bacteria > Pseudomonadati > Pseudomonadota > Alphaproteobacteria > Maricaulales > Maricaulaceae > Maricaulis > Maricaulis sp. B-26. Next base: position 152,501 of record NZ_JBSXNX010000016.1, on the reverse strand, counting down.
CAGCGCGACTTCTCGCAGAGCGCCTCCTCGACGTGACCGAGACTGGCGCGCTGCGGCGCCGTGACGGAAAGGCCGTCATGGGAAACCGAAAAACCGATCGTGCGGCGGCGGCTGCGCTTGAAGCTGTATGCGACCGGGCGGCCGTCCAGAAGGATGGTCCGCCTCTCGCTCATGCGATGGTCAGCAGCTCGTCGCAAATGGCTTCCAGGCCGGCCTGGTCGTCCGTGTCGAAGGCGCCGAATTCGGTCGAGTCGATATCGAGGACCGCGGCGAGTTTGCCCTCCGCATCGCGGACCGGGACGACGATCTCGGAGTTCGACCGGCTGTCGCAGGCGATGTGATCGGGAAAGGCATGCACGTCCTCGACCAGCTGGGTTTCGCCGGTCTGCGCGGCCGCGCCGCACACGCCCTTGCCGAAGGGAATGCGCAGACAGCCCATCGTTCCCTGATACGGCCCCACGACGAGCTCTCGCGGCTTGTCGGGATCGACGATGTAGAATCCGGTCCAGAAGAAGCGTTCTCCGAACATCTCGCGCAGCAGGCAGGCCGCCGTCGCATAGCGCGCCGTCACCGATGTTTCCCCGGCGATCACGGAGGCGATCTGCTTGCGCACGTCTTCATAGAGTTCGGTCTTGCTGGTCATGCTCGGGCCCTTCCTTGCGGTCGCGCACAGATTGGGTGTGCCCGCCTCCGGTTCAAGGACGCAATGCAGTCGGACTCAGAAACGCAGCCCGCCTCGCAATGATTGCCGAATGGCGTGCTCAAGCACCTGTTCGGCCCCTTCCGGATCGTCGCGTGGCTGCGGCGCGTCGCTACCCTGCTCGCCGTCCTCGTGTTCGAGACGGGTATTGATCATGCGGATGCGGGCATCGACCAGGCCGTAGATTTCGGACGGGATCTTCGTCGTCACATTCATCCCCAGCTCCTTCGCCTCTTCCGGCGAAATGGCCTGGCTGTGCGACAGAGTGCCGGAGGAAAGGTGGTCGGCGAGGAAATGCTCGGGCCGGCTGCCGTCACGGTGGGCCGGATTGACGATCTCCCGCGCCACCTTGGAGGCATAGCGATCGTACTTCTCCGCTTCGTGAGCCAGCATGACCAGAACGTCCTGCGTCGCCAGCGCGCCTTTCTGCTCGAGCAGATCCTTGTAGGCCTCGGTCGGAAAACCGCCATAGACGGTATCGATCGGACCCAGCGACGCCGTCCCGTCGAGACCGACCTGGTCGGCCGCGAGCGCGATCATCGTCCCGCCGGACATGGCGACATAAGGCACATAGGCGATCACCCTCGGCGCCTTGCGCGGATTGTAGTGGCCTTTCGCCTTGCCGATATGGTGCTTCAGGGCGAGCGCGATCATGTGCGCCGGACGGGCATATCCGCCCAGCGTATGCAGCACGACGACGATACGCGTCCGCTCATTGGCCTGACGGATGGAGGCGACGGCCTCGAAGGCCTCGTCGAAGGCGATCTGCTGCTGGGCGCTGTCCCGACCGACGAAATCGTCGCCCAGGTCGTGAATGAGATCGATCAGGATGGTATTCCCGCTCTCGATCTTCTTGCGGAATTTCTTGTATTCGGCACTGGCCGCCTTGTAATCGAGCGCACGCTTGCGGCGAAGCTTGGTGATCTGCTCGACATCATGGGTGAAGCGCTGACGATTGGCCCAGACCGCCATGCCGACAACCAGCACTGCCGTAAGCGCAACCCCGCCGGCCGCTGCCATCAGAGTGGAATTGTCGAAACCTTCGATCACCCGGAATCCCCCTCGCCGCGCTCCCCGCGCGACGCTCCGGGTAATATTAGCCTGCGTTAACCATAGGACAAGCGATTGCGGGGACGCGGTCTCGCAAGGCCCTGGAGTTGTGCCCCATTGATCACAGCCGCGATTATCAGCTTATCCCCGCTCAGCAGAATGCCGCTACGCTGGCCAGCATCATGGAGCGAGCCGGTACGAAATACTCAGCGCATACCCTAGCCCGTCGCGTCGGCCGGCTCGTCGTCATCGGCCATCTCCGCATCGCGAACGATACGGTTCAGCAGACCGGCGAGACGGACGCCGCCCTGCTTGAGCTGGTCGCGGTTCGTGCGGAGAGAGCGCTGGTAATAGGCCTCGCCGGGCTCGATGGTCTCGTCGGCACTGGCCCAGTAATAGGCAAAGTCGCGCGAGCGGACGATGTCATGGCTCTGCTGGGCCCAGGCGATCGGATCGAGCGGCGCATACACCGTCACGCCGTCGAGCGGGATTTCCGCGGCGAGCGCATCGGCGAGATACTGCCAGCGGTCCTCTTCCGGTGCCCAGGGCCATTCCTCGCTCATATGGTCGAGCAGGATCTCACTATCCCAGACCCGGTGGAGATTGGTGCGGCGCTCGCCGCGCCAGAGCACCGGAATGTCATTGCCGCCACGGTCGCCCTCGATGGAAACATGCAGGGGTTGATGAATATCGCCGAGCCAGTGGGCCAGGAATTTGAGCGCCTCCAGGCGCTCCTCGTCCGACTGCGCCGGATCGGCGAATACGCCCGCATGCAGATCGATCGCCTCGGTAATGCAGCCATTGTCGGCGCAATCTTCCGGGTCGATATGCGGGTCGTCGCGACGCTGATTGATGTAGTGCCAGGGGGCCGTATGGCGATGCGTCGTACCGCGCACCTGATCGGCCCAGGAACAGACATCCCGGAAGTGGTCGAACTGCGCGTCCCGGGCGACCAGACGGTCGATTTCTGCGCGCGCATCATCAGTCAACAGCCGGTAGGCGAGATCGCAGACGATGCGGTGTCCGTCCCGGCCATAGGCCTGCGCCGGAGATACGGAAAGGAAAGCAGCAGCAAAACCCGCTGCGACAGCGATACGGAACAGGGCGGTCATGACAGTCTCCCGGTCGGCCGGGAGCGCCCGCGCCCCCGTTCAACCGCTGTCTAGGCGACCGTTGAACCACGCTCTACAATCCTCTGCGAGCACTATTCAAAGCTCACAACCATCAGATGCAATTCAGGATTTTTGTGTCTGAATTGTCATCCCCGAGACCCTCAGAATCTTACGCCTCATTGCGCAAAGCAAGCAGCACTATACCGTCCGGACGGTATTGACTGTACCGTCTGGACGGTTTATGTGCGGCGCAACATTTCAGGCATCCGGCACCCATGAGCAAACCATCCACAAGAGACACCATCCTTGATGCCGCGACCGACGTCGTGGCCCTGGACGGCGCGAAACAACTGACGATCGACGCCGTCGCCGCGAAAAGCGGCGTTTCGAAAGGCGGCGTGCTCTATCACTTCCCCAACAAGGTCGCGCTGCTGCAGGGCATGGTCGATCGTGTCATCGCCGAGGTCATCGACGATGTTCAAAAGGCAAGACTCACGGCCACGGAAGCCGGCGAGCCCGTCCTGCCGCGCGTCATCGATGCCCTGTTCGAGCGCATCGATACCAATGACAGTGTATCCGGCGGACTGCTCGCGGCCTCGGTCGAGCATCGCGACCTGCTTGGTCCGGCCCGCGAGGCCATCAGCGGGCTGTTCCAGCAGCTCGCGAACGAGGCACCGGATCCGATCCAGGCACAGATCATCCTGCTCGCGCTCGACGGCCTGAAAATGACGTCCCTCCTCGGCATCAGTCATGTCGATCCCAACCAGATCACCGCCATCCGCCAGAGAATGATCGCGATGGCCCGGGAGCCTTACGCATGAAACGCCTGTTTCTGACCGCCACGACCGCCATCCTCGTCCTTGCGGCGGCCTGCTCCGAAGCACCACCGGAAGTGGAGGCTCCGCCGCGGCTCGTCCAGCTGGGCGAGGTCGAAGGCCTGCGCGAGCAGACACGCTATGAGTTCGTCGGCCGGGTGGAAGCCCGCCAGTCGGTCGACATGGCGTTCCAGGTGGCAGGACAATTGGCAGATTTGCCCGTAAGCGACGGACAGCGCGTCATGGAGGGCGATCTCGTTGCACAGCTCGATCTGGAAGACTTCCAGCGGGCCGAACGCGAAGCCCGAGTGCAGCTTCAGCAAGCGCAGACCGAGCTCGAGCGCCAGCAAACCCTGCACGAACGCGGAATCGCCTCCCAGGCCGCGCTCGACACGGCTCAGACCAATTACGATTTGCGGGCCGTCGCGCTGGAGACCGCCCGTCGCAATCTGGGCTATGCCACACTGACCGCGCCCTTCGACGGCCTGGTCAGCCGCCGGTTGATCGACAACTACACTATCGTCTCGCCCGGCCAGCCGGTGCTGCGTATCCAGGATATCGGCGAGCTGCGCGTATCCGTACCGCTCTCCGAAGACATGGTCGCGACCTTCGATCGCGATAACCTCGTCTCCCTCGAAGCGAGCTTTGCCTTCCTGCCCGGACAGACCCTTTCGCTTGAGCCGCGCGAACTCGTCGCCGAGCCGGATGCTGCCTCCCGCACCTATCGGGCCGTGGCGGCACTGCCGGACAATATACCGGCCAATGTCCTGCCCGGCATGACCGCGTCGGTCACCGCGCAATTCCGCCGCAGCGAGCCGGTCAGCGCCGATGTCCGCGTTCCCGTCACAGCGATTTCCGAGCAGCCCGACGGAACGACGACGGTCTGGGTCTATGATGCGGACGCCGGAACCGTCGCATCCAGGACGGTCCGCACGGGCGAAATCATAGGTCACCATGTTGTCATCACCGAGGGTGTGACGTCCGGCGAAGCCATCGTCACGGCAGGGGTGTCTGCCCTCTATGACGGCATGCGGGTGCGTCCGCTCGACGACCGCCAGCGCTTCGGGACTCCCCAATGAGCCTGCAGCAGTCCAGCGCCGTCTCCCTTGCCCGCCTGTCCATCGAAAAGCCGGTCCTGACCTGGCTGGTCATCCTCTTCTGCGCGCTGGGCGGCTTGCATGGGTTTACCAATGTGGGGCGGCTCGAAGACCCGGCCTTCACCATCAAGCAGGCCATCATCTTCACGCCGTATCCCGGCGCGACCGCGGAAGAGGTCGAACAGGAAGTCACGGAACGCCTCGAGATCGCCATCCAGCAAATGGGGCAGATCGACCTGATCACCTCGGAATCCTCACCCGGCATTTCAGAGATCCATGTCGAGATCCAGGACATCTATGGCGGCGACGAGCTGACCGATGTCTGGACCGAGCTGCGCGCGAAGATCCGCGACACGGTCGCATCTCTCCCGCCCGGCGCCGGGGCTCCCAATGTGATCGACGATTTCGGCGATACCTACGGGATTTTCTACGCCGTCACGGCAGACGGGTATTCGGACGACCGGATACGCGACGTCGCCCGCATGCTGCGCCGCGAATTGCTGACCGTCGAGGATGTCGCGAAGGTGAGCGTCGAGGGGGAGCCGGAAGAGCGCATCTATATCGAGATACCCCAGGAAAATCTTGCTCGTCTGGGACTGTCCTACGACAATCTCCTGGCCGAGCTCGGCCGTGAAAATGCCGTGGTGACTCCGGGCTCCACACCGCTGGGCGGCCGCTATGTCCGCATCGACCTGCCGCAGACGCTGGGAGGGGTCGATACCATCCGGAACCTGCTGATAACGCCGCGCAATGACGGACAATCGATCCGGCTTTCGGACATTGCCAGCGTGACGCGCGCGCCACTCGAGCGGCCACGCCAATTCATCTATCACAACAATGTCCGCGCCTTCACACTGGGCATCGCCGGACGCCCCTCGGCCAATATCGTCGATGTCGGACATGCGGTAGAGGCCCATCTCGCCGGGCTCGAGGCCAATCTTCCGGCGGGCGTGGAACTGCACCCGATCTACCAGCAACACGAAGTCGTCGACACCGCGATCAATTCCTTCCTTTTCAGCCTGGCGCTGTCGGTGGGTATCGTGGTGGGCGTGCTCTGCATCTTCATGGGGTGGCGAGCCGGGCTGACTGTGGGGTCCGCCCTCTTCCTTACCGTTTCGGGCACCATCTTCTTCATGAATCTCTGGGCCATCGAGATGGAGCGCATCTCGCTCGGCGCTCTGATCATCGCCATGGGCATGCTGGTCGACAATGCGATCGTGGTGGCCGAGGGCATGCTGACCGGCGTGATGCGCGGCAAACCCCGTCTCCAGGCGGCAGAGGAAGCCGTCACCACGACGCAATGGCCGCTTCTGGGGGCCACGGTCATCGGCATCCTGGCCTTCGCCGGGATCGGTCTGTCGCCGGACTCGACCGGCGAATTCCTGTTCTCCCTGTTCGCGGTGATCGCGATTTCGCTTCTCCTGAGCTGGGTCATAGCCGTGACCGTCGTGCCGATGGTCGGCTTCCACCTCTTCTCTGCACAGCGCAAGCAGGCGCAGGAGCAGGACGATACACAGCAGGACGCCGCGATCTATTCCGGCCGCATGTTCGCCTTCTATCGCGGGCTGCTCGGCACGGCCCTGCATCGACGCTGGCTCGTAGTTGCGGGCCTGATCGCGGTGACCATCACCTGCTATGCCGGCTTCGGCTCGGTGAAGAACGCCTTCTTCCCGGCTGCCAATACGCCGATGTTCTACGTCAATGTCCTGCACCCGCAAGGCACGGACATCCTCACAACCGACGCGACCTTGCGCGAAATCGGAAGCTTCGTCGCGGAACAGCCTGAAACGACCGATTTCGACACTTTCGTCGGTGCCGGCGCGACGCGCTTCATGCTGACCTATAATGCCGAACAGCCGAACACCGCCTACGGACAGCTGATCATTCAGACGTCACACCGCGACCAGATTCCCGACCTCTCCGAGCGTATTCTCGCCCATGTGCGCGACAATTTCCCGGACGTGGAGGTACGCGTGGACCGGATCGTCTTCGGTCCGCCGTCCGGCGCGCAGCTGGAAGCGCGCTTCATGGGGCCGGATGCCGACATTCTCCGAACGCTTGCCGACCAGGCCATCACAGCGCTGCACGAGCGCGGCAATGTCATCGACCTGCGAACAGACTGGCGCAACCGGACGCCGGCCATGCGGCCAGTGCTCAATGAAGGCCGCGCCCAGACCATCGGCGTGACGCGAGAGAATATCGCCAATGCACTGCAATTCGCGACCGAGGGCTCGCAGGTCGGAGTCTATCGCGAAGGCGAGGAACTGATCCCTATCATTGCCCGCGCGCCTGCCCGCGAGCGCGCCGGCGATACCTATCTGTCGGACCGGCTGGTCTGGAGCCCCAGCCAGAATGCCTACATCCCGATCGACCAGGTCGTCTCCCATTTCGCCGTCGAGTTCGAGGACGTGCTCATCCAGCGGCGGGACCGCTTGCGCACCATATCCGTGCGCGCCAATCCCCTGCCCGGCGAAACTGCGGCAGAGGGGTTCGAGCGCTTCCGGCCGATCATCGAATCCATCGAGCTGCCGCGCGGCTATGGGCTGGAATGGGGGGGCGAATACGAAGCCTCCATGGATGCCAATGCCTCTCTCGGCAGCAAGCTTCCGCTCACCTTCATTGCCATGCTGACCATCTCCTTCCTGCTGTTCGCGAAGGTCCGGCAGCCGCTTATCATCTGGGCCGTCGTCCCGATGGCGGTGAACGGCGTGGTGATCGGCCTGCTGGCGACCAATATCGCCTTCTCCTTCACCGCCCTGCTCGGCCTGCTCTCCCTCTCCGGCATGCTGATCAAGAATGCGATCGTGCTGGTCGACGAGATCGATATGCGGATCGTCGCCGGAGCGGAGCGGTTCGCGGCGGTCAGGGACGGCTCGGTCAGCCGCCTTCGCCCCGTACTCCTTGCGGCCACCACCACCATACTGGGCATGACGCCGCTGCTCTGGGACGCCTTCTTCCAGGGCATGGCGATCACGATTATTGGCGGCCTGGCCTTCGCGACCGTCCTGACCATGATCGCGGTGCCGGTGCTCTACGCGCTCTTCTTCAACATCAAACGGCCGCAAGCCGCTTGACCCGGACGCGGCGGCGGGCAAGCCTCGCCGCATGAACCGGGTTGAAAACGCTCACAATATCGACGCCCTGCGCGAACTGGCACGGCGGCGGCTGCCGCGCATGGTATTCGACTACATCGACGGCGGCGCGGACGACGAGATTACCCTGCGCGCCAATGACACCCGGTACGGCGATTATGCGCTCAACTGGAAAGCCCTGGTCGATATCGCCGAAATCGACATGACGACGACGGTGATGGGCGCCCGGACGCGAGCTCCCATCATCGTCACGCCGACCGCAGCCCAGCGCCTCTTCCATCCACGGGGCGGTGAGGCTGCCGTCGCAAGGGCGGCGAATAAGGCCGGCCTGATCTACTGCCTCTCCACCCTCGCCTCCACCACGATCGAGGATATTGCGCACTTCACCGACGGACCGAAATGGTTCCAGGTCTATGTCTGGAAGGATCGCAGCCTGGTCGAGAAAGCCCTGGAGCGGGCCAAGGCCGCCGGATATACAGGCGTCATCCTGACCGTGGATGTCCCTGTCGCCGGCAATCGCGAACGCGATCATGTCAACGCCTTCACCATTCCCCCGAAGATCAATCGGAAGACCGTCAGCCAGGTCCTCGCCCGGCCGGGTTATCTCGCCGATATGGCGATGACGCCGCAGATCGCGGCCGCCAACTGGGCCGAACTCGATACCGGCGGCATGGGCATTGTCGAATTCCTCAACAGCCAGTTCGACCGCTCCGTCACCTGGGAGGATGCGAAATGGATGAAGGAGGTCTGGGGCGGTCCCTTCGCCATCAAGGGCATATCACGACCCGACGATGCACGGCGCTGCATCGATGTGGGCGCGGACGCCGTCTGGGTCTCCAATCATGGCGGGAGGCAGCTCGACACGGCACCGGCCACGATCGACACGCTGGCCGATATCGTCGCTGCGGTCGGGGACGAGGCGGAGGTCATCCTGGACGGCGGCATTCGCCGCGGCACCGACATCATCAAGGCCATCGCGCTCGGAGCCCGGGCCGTCGCGGTCGGACGCCCCTATCTCTTCGGCCTGGGTGCCGCCGGCGAAGCCGGCGTGACACGTGCTCTCGAAATTCTCACTTCCGCCCTTCAGCGCGACATGGCCCTGACGGGCGTTTCGCGCCTGGACGATTTGTCGCCGGACTTCGTCCGCATGCCCTGATAGACAGACCTCTACGACAACACCGGAGAGCCCGACCATGTTCGCTGCCGAAAGCCTTGTCCGCACGCTGATCAATCAAGGCGTCGAGGTCTGTTTCACCAATCCGGGCACCTCGGAAATGCACATGGTCGCCGCCCTCGACCGCATCGACGGCATGAAGTCGGTGCTCTGCCTGTTCGAGGGTGTCGCGACCGGCGCGGCGGACGGTTATGCCCGCATGGCCGGAAAGCCGGCCTGTACGCTGCTGCATCTCGGCCCCGGAGCAGGCAATGGTCTCGCCAATCTTCACAATGCGCGTCGCGCCTATGCACCCGTGATCAATATCGTCGGCGATCACGCCCGCGATCACGTCATTCTCGACGCACCGCTCACCAGCGATGTCGACGGCGTTTGCGAGCCGATGTCACGCTGGGTCGGCCGCGTCGGCGCGCCCTCCGAGGTCTCCGCCATGGCTGTGGAGGCCGTGCGCCAGGCCTACGGTCCGGAACGCGGCGTCGCCAGTCTTGTCCTCCCGGCCGACTGCGCCTGGTCCGACCAGGAACCCGATGTCCTGCCGGCGATCACGCCCCCCGCGCTCCAAACCATCGACAACAGCCGGATCGCAGAGGTCGCAACCGCTTTGCGCAACGCGGACAATCCGGTCATCCTGCTCGGCAATGATGCCTGCCTGGACGCGGGTCTGGAAGCGGCAGGCCGGATCGCGGAAGCCACGGGTGCCCGCCTTTTCATGGACACTTTCGTACCCCGCATCGCCCGCGGCCATGGCCGGGTATCGCCCAAGCGCCTGGCCTATTTCGGCGAACAGGCGCTGGAGGAACTTGCCGGTACGGACCTGCTGGTCGTCGCCGGGTCGAAGCCGCCCGTGGCCTTCTTCGCCTATCCCGGACAACCCGGCGAGCTGACACCTGAAGGCACGAATACCGTTACGCTCGGCGGTGCTGCCGACGACATGGGCGCGGCACTAAGCGCATTGGCTTCCGAACTCGGCGCCGATAAAGCTCCCTCGAAACCCCAGCGCTCCCAGGCCCCGAAACTCTTCCCGGACGAGGCGCTCAATCCCGGCTATGTCGGCATCTCGCTCCTGCGGCACATGCCCGAGGACTCGATCATCTGCGACGACTCGACCACTTCGGGCATAGGCGTGTTTCCCTGGATCGACGAAGGCCCCCGCCATGACTGGCTCTGCCTGACGGGCGGATCGATCGGCTCCGGAATGCCGCAAGCGGTCGGCGCGGCACTGGCCTGCCCGGACCGCCAGATATTTGCCCTGTGCGGCGACGGAGCAGCCGCCTACACGCTGCAGGCTCTGTGGACGCAGGCACGCGAAAAACAGAATGTCATCAATGTGGTCTTCGCCAATCACTCCTACCTGGTGCTGAACGTCGAGCTGGCACGGGTCGGAGCGGGCAATCCTGGCCCTGCCGCAAAGCAGATGCTGTCGCTCGAGGAGCCGCGGATGGATTGGGTAAAGCTGTCGGAAGGTTTCGGAGTCACCGCACGGTCGGCCCGAACGGCAGGCGAGTTCGACACGGCGCTCGCAACCGCGCTCGCCGAAGGCGGTCCCCAGCTGATCGTGGCAGAAATCTAGGCGCTGGCAGAACGCGGCGGCGTATCGCCGGTACCCCGGCCAGTCGCCGGATCGGACCCGTCCTGTGCCCTTGTTTCGCGCGTCAGCAGGACCTCCAGGACGGAGCGCAGGGCGTTCAGCTCGACAGGCTTCGGCAGATAGGCATCGAAGCCTTCCTTCGCGAATTCGCGGCGATGGTCGTCGGATGCCAGAGCCGTGACTGCCACGATCATGGCATCACCGGACGTCCCGCCTTCGCGGATGCAATGCATCGCGCTGACGCCGTCCATTTCGGGCATCTGCACATCCATGAAGACGACGTCATAGGTGAATGACGCCGCCTTGTTGACGGCCTCTCGGCCACCCGAAGCGATATCGATGACAGTGTCGCTATGCGGGCAGATCTGCTTGACCATGGCCTGCATGACGATCTGGTTGGTCTTGACGTCGTCGACGACCAGGATGCGCGCCGGGATATCCAGAGTTTGCGGCGCGGCAATCTCCTCGATCTCCTCGGCCGGATCCGGACTGGCGACAGTCATGGGAAGGCTCAGCGTGAAGGTTGATCCACGCCCCAGATCGCTGGAAACGGTCAGGTCGCCACCCATTTTCCGCGCAAGGCGGCGGCAGATGGTGAGGCCGAGTCCCGTCCCGCCATATTTACGGGTCGTCGATGTATCGACCTGGCTGAAGGCATCGAAGATCAGATCCTGCTTGTCGCGCGCAATACCGATCCCGGAATCGCGAACGCTCAGCGTGATCTCGCTGCGACCGGTATCAGGATCGGACTTCTCTCGCAGCATCACGGAAATCTTGCCCGCATTCGTGAACTTCACGGCATTGGCGAGCAGGTTGTTGACGATCTGCCGGAAACGAAGCGCATCCCCGGCGACCACGAAATCGTGCGGAATCTGGCTTGATAGGGTCAGCTCGACGCCCTTGGCATCGGCCTGCGGACGCCAATGGGTTGCAGCGTTGTCGACCAGCCGGCCGAGGTCGAAACTGCCGTCTTCGAGCTCGAGACCGCCTGCCTCTATCTTCGAGAGGTCGAGAATTTCGTTGAGCAGATGAAGGAGATGCTGGCCGGACTCGTCGATCAGACCGAGGCTTCGACGGTGGTGGTCGGACAGCTTGCGGTCTTCCAGAAGAACGCTCGTCATGCCCAGAACGCCGTTCAGCGGCGTACGGACTTCATGGCTCATATTGGCGATGAATTCCGACTTGGCGCGATTGGCCTCACGGGCCTCGGCGAGCGCCCTTTCAAGGCGCTGGTTCGAATTGCTCAGAACCCGCTGGGCTTCGGTCGTCGCCGATCGGAAACTGGATCCGAACAGCACGATCCAGACGCAGGAAAAACCCGCCGCCAGAACGAGGATATTGAGCATCTCCTCCGGGCTGTAACTGAAGGTCCGGCCAGGCCCTGCACCGCCATACCAGGCCACGATGCCGAAATAGACGGCGATCGGCGGGACGATAAAGGCAAGGCCGCGCATGCCCCAGGCGATGTAGGCGCCCAGAATGATGCCCGGCAGGTAAAGCGTTCCGGGCGGAAATGATCCGCGATTGGCCCAGGCCGCAGCCAGCAGCACGGCGAGCCCGAGGCCGATCATCAGGCCGATAACGAGATTGGGACGGCGCAGACGCAGACCGAGGCCACCGATCACGGCAGCGACAAGTGCGGACGCCACGCCAAGCTCGGCCATGCCCGGCTCGCCATCGACGACGAACGTCAGAACGAGAGCATTGACCAGACCCATGAGAGTGAAAACGGCCGTAAAGGCGACCGCGACACGCGATCGCACGGCATGATCGAAATCAGTCAGCGGATTGGCGCCGGTCAGGCGGTCTACGCGTCTCCAGATCATCTCCGGATCTCCTCTCCCGAAGACGGTTCTACACTTCCAAGGTTAATATTTTAGTGTATGGGCGGGCGCCGAGCCCCTCAAGGTTGTGCAGAACTGTCATCCTCCACCAGGTCGAGTGGCAGCGGATTTTCGATCGTGGCCGTGCCGTCGAAATAGCTTTCGATGATCGGCCAGTCATAGGCGGAAACATGCCGCCCCATGGCGAGCCCTTCGATATTGTCGGCCATGATGTGATACCCGCCGTAAAGACGCGAGATACCGGCCTGATCCGCCGTATAGGAGAAGGTCGGAAAATCCAGCGTAACAGGCGTACCCGGTCCTGGTTCCGTCATTGAGCCTGCCATCACTTCGACGCTGTAGCCGAATTCGTCACTGCCAGTGAAACGCCGCAGCGTGTCGGCGGCAGCCGCCGAAATTGTGGAGTGACCTGACGGATAGCCCGCGAAGGGCGGCGTCGGAAAGACCGCGGGCGAATAGGGCATCCAGCGGCTGGCCGGCAATTCGGATCGCCCCTCGCCCGGACCGCCCCATGCGTCGATCACTTCCTCTCCGAAATAGTGACGAATGAGTGTCCAGGGCCGCGAGGTGTCGTAATAGATCTTGCTGTCCCAGGACGCGATGAAGGCGTCCATGGAGACGTTGGCGACCGCGAAATACATGCGCACATCCGTATCGAGATCGGTCTGATCGCGGCAGGAGACGACCTGCGACATCTGCAGCCAGTGTCCCGACTGCCCGGTCGAGGCGGGACCGTCGCGCATGAACTCCACCAATGCCTTCTGATCCGGCGTCAGATCGGCATTCATCTCGGCGACCTGCTCCGTTTCGGCCAGAAGCTGGTCGCTGTCGACGACCGGCGGCGGCGGCGCGCGGAACTGGTCGGCGCTGTCCAGACCGAACGTATCCACACGGTACCAGTGCGGCGTCAGCCAGGTCTGGACGGCCACGCCGCCATTCCCGTCACTTGCGGGGATCGGCTGCCAGCGATCCGGATCGTTGATCTGGTAAGGCCCGTTCACCGGACGGTACATGATGTATTCCGAATAGGGCGTTCCGTCCGACCCCGCCTCGTCGCCGAGCTGGTTGGCACCGTCATGGTGCCGGGCCTCGACCACGGCGAGCGCGGCGAGGCGTCCGATTCCCTCCGGCGTCTCTGCGTCCTCGCTGGCGATATCAGCGTCATAGCCCGCCGCCGCGAACGCGTCGCGAATGCGCGCCGCCTCGTCGGGGAACTGATCTAGCAGGGCATAATAGGCCGCATAGGCGATCGCCGTCCGCTTGTTCTCAAGCGTTCGCTCGGCTTCTGGTCGGCGCAGGGCGGCGCCGTAGCGTGTGCCGACGGCTGTGGCGTCATAGGCGGCCCAGGCATCGAAGACGGCTGTCTGGACGATCGCCATCTGGCGAGACAGCACGGTCGGGCGCGCACCGACGCGCAGGACTTCGTGGGCCGACACGTCGAGCAGGACATCGAGCCAGTGATAGGCCTCGCTGGGATGCCAGTCGCTTTCAGTGACAAAGTCATCGCAGGTTTGCATGGCCTGGGCATTGGCTGGCGCAGGCACTTGTGTCGCGAGGCCGAGCGCCATCGTCGAGACGAACAAATCAAGCATGAAAATCTCCCCTCAGTGCGTATGGCATACGCCTATGTCCGCGTGATCTCAAGGCAGCAGGAAGGCGCACCACATATTCATGGTTGTCTTTTTCCCGAAACAAAAGGGGCGGCGCCTGCCGGCGCCGCCCTTGTCTGGGTGCGGACCGAAGTCCGACTGATCCGGATCGTCAGAATGCAGCCTGCACGCCGAAGGTGAGGATGTCCGTCTGCGCATCGCGCTCGGACCAGGTCGCACCACCCGGCAGGTTGCCACCACTGAGGAAGTTGAGCGGGACCCAGCCATCCGTGTGGATGTATTCGCCGAACAGGTTGACCGAAGGCGTCACGAAGTAGCCGAGTCCGGCAACCCACTGGTCCTGGCGTTCCCAGGGCGCACCGTCATCGCCGGCACGAAAGCGGCTGAACTCGAGCGAGATGTCGAGATCGCTGTCGCGGCCAATATCGAGGCCGTAGCGGCCGCCGAAGGTGAAGGACACGGTTTCCTGGGCCTCGAAAACGCTGAGCGGGTTCGGCGCCGGAACGGCAGAACCCGGCCAGACGTCCGTCGTCTGTGCGTATTCGCCCAGCAATTCCAGATCGCCCAGATTGATACGCGAATAGACGGCCCAGGCCGGGTTGTTCTCGTCGCACGGGTTGAAGTGGAAAACCGGGTAGGCCTGGCAGTACGGGCTGCCATGTTCGTAGCTCGCTCCGACCATGAAGCTGTCGCCATCGCCGAACGTGCCGGTGTAGTTGGCGTCGATCGCGAAATTGTTCACGCGCGACGGCACGTTCGTGCCCTGGACCGAAGTGTTGGCAGCGCGGAACTGGGCACCACCCTGAATCGCCATGGCGCGCAGGTGGAGACCATTGTCGTAATAGCCAACCAGACCGCCATAGGCGAGGCCGGCAAAGGCGTGCCAGTTCGACGAATTGGTGAACGGGCTGACCGTATCGTTGAGGCCGAAGGGCGTGTCAATCTTGCCGATGGCGGCGTAGACCGGCGAATTGTCCAGATTGCCCCACATCACATAGGCGCGGCGGAGCTGGATCTGGTTGCGGCCGAGGGCCGTGATCGTGCCCTGACCGAAGCTCTGCTCGGGATCGTAGAGCAGCTCGATATAGCCGGTCATGTTCTCGCTCAGGCGGGCGGTCGTCGCCAGCTGCGCCGAGTGTACGACGAATTCCGAAACTTCCTCGCCGATCTGGTTGTTTGAGGTCGGGTGGCGCATCAGCCAGCCGAATTTCGTGTCGGAGTTGGAACGCTGGTAGTTCGCAAGCGCCGTGATGGCGCCGCCGAGCGTCACGCGATGGTTCAGCTCGCCATTCCGCATCGCCTCCAGCTGAACGAGCTGGCGGGTATTCACGTTCTCGGCGTGGTCCAGAACGCGATAGCTGTATTCCGAGCTCAGACCGACGAAGTTCTCGCCCATGGCGCTCTGCGCATCGGCCATGTGGGCCTGGTGCATGTCGGCGTGATACGGCGTGGTGGCAACATTGTCCGCCGGCGCATGGTGCGGCATCGGCGCCTGGCCAGCCCCATGATGCGGGCCGTGAGCGGCCGCCGGAGCCGCTTCGCTTTCCATCTGGCCTTCGAGATATTCGAGCAGACGGCGATTGGTCTCCTCGAGTTGCGCGATCCGCGCTTCCAGCTCGCTGATACGGGCTTCATCCACATCGCCGTCCGCGAACGCCGGCGCAACGCTTCCAGCCAGCGCGAGCAGGCTCGCGCCGCCAATCAGAACACTTTTCACTTTGACGTCCCCTGTCTTGAAATATCGACCGTCCCTGGCCGATAACGCCGCACTCCTAGTGCGGTTTTCTTAGGCCAGCAAGTCGCCATTTGAACGTTTTTCGGGAAATATAATATCAGCGCAACCTGACCCTGTTCCGGGTCCCGGCTCACCGGTTTGAACGCCCGGACTTTTCCTTTTCCCACAAGGCCTTCGGTCGCCAGGCGCATCCGCGCAACACTTGCCGGATATTGCGCGCACCGGCGCGGCAGGCATTCGGGAGACAACGGGAATATCGGGACGGAGAATGGTGGGCCCGGAGGGCATAAGTCAACCGTTATAAATCAATACCTTGGTAAGATTTTGACCTGCCGAATTGGTCGTACTGTTCGATAGGGTTCGCGGAAAGTGTCTTTGGCGTGGAGTAGGGCACAGATTCTCAGCCATAGAGTCTGCATGACAAGTCACACGGATACGGCTCTCGTGTTCCAGTCGCCCGCTTGCGGTCAAACCGCTCTGCACGGGATCAGCTCGCAGTCTTCGAAAGGAATTAGTGCTGAGGGTTGCGCTCCAAATAGTCTCCGCAGTCAATCAAATACTGCTGATTTTCAGAGGTATAGACCTGCGGCAGAAAAAACGCCGCCCAAACCATCGGAGCGAAGACCACTAACGCAAGCGCCAAACCAGCCCGTCCTCTCCACGCTAGGACAGCTGCAGCGATCAGAGTAATCAAACCAAGAGGCGGCCAAAACATCATAATCCCGTACAATCGATCAAGGTCGGCCTCAGCGACATCGAGCAATGTGAGTGGGTTAGCCACCACAAACGACGCCAAGACAAACCAGATGAGCGCCGCTGTACCGACTACAATTCTGCTTAATATTCTCATCGGTATCCCAATCTCGGCATCTTCATCCAACACGCTGGATAAATCGCGACAACCAATAGCCCAATGAATACAAGTACTTACAATGATAGTGGTGGGCCCGGAGGGACTCGAACCCCCAACCAAGCGGTTATGAGCCGCCGGCTCTAACCAATTGAGCTACAGGCCCGCTCGACAGAGCGTCGCTATCGATACCGGCAAGGCGAGCCGCCGCCAAGTCGGCATCGCAGGCTTGCGCGGGAAAACTGACAGAACCGTAATGCGCGTGGCATAATCAAGGCCTGCCCGTTCAGGGTGCAGACAGCGCGGATGTGGCTGGTTAGGGTTCCTATCGACAGACGTCCCAATGGAGACCACCGACATGATCCGCGCACTCCTGGCCTCGACGGCCGCCCTCGCCTTCATCACCCTGCCCGCCTGCGCCCAGAGCGCGGACGAGGCGGCGCCGACGCTATCGCTCTCGGCCAGCGCCGATATTCAGCTGGCGCCCGAGTTTGCGGATGTGCGCGCAGGCGTCGTGACGCGCGCCGAAACGGCCGAGGCGGCTGTTCGTGCCAATGCCAATGCCATGTCCCAGGCCTTCACCGCCCTGCGTCGCGCCGGCGTCGCCGAGAATGACATGCAAACGGCCCGTCTCTCGGTTTCGCCCGTCTACGACAATCGCCGCGAGGAAGGCGGTACACGTCTGGAAATCATCGGCTATGAGGCGCGCAATACCGTATCGGCGCGCGTGCGCGACACCGGCGATGTCGGCGAAGTCATCGATGCCATGGTGACGGCCGGCGCCAATTCGATCGACAGCGTCTCATTCGGTGCGGAAGACACGGACGAGGCCATGGATACGGCTCGCCGCGAAGCCATCGCCGATCTTCTCGAAAAGGCCGAACTCTTTGCCGATGCAGCCGGATTCGAGCTGTGCGGCATCCGGCGGATGAGCGAAGGCGGAAGCGTGCCGCAACCGGTCTTCGAAGCCCGCACGTTCGGCATGTTCGAAGATGCAGCCGCCCCGACACCTGTTGCAGCCGGACAGCTGACGCTGACCGCCACGGTCAGCGCCGACTTCTGCATCTCGCAGGAATAGGCAAATCTGCGCTTAAGCGGCTTCCGGCTTGGCCACGACCTGGTTGTGCTCGTCCAGAAGGACGACGACCGGGTCGTGCTGCTCGGCCTCGGCCGCTTCCATCTCGGCATAGGCGACGACAATGATGCGGTCGCCGACCTGGGCCAGACGGGCGGCGGCACCATTGATGCCGAAGGTCCGGCTGCCGCGCGGCGCTTCGATGGCATAGGTGGTGAAACGCTCGCCATTATTGATGTTGAGCACGTCGACCTGCTCGTACGGCAGGATGCCGGCCGCATCGAGATAGTCGCGGTCGATCGAGATCGAGCCTTCATAATGCAGGTCTGCCTGGGTCACCGCGGCCCGGTGCAGCTTGCTCTTCATCATGGTGAGGCGCATGGCGCTCCTCCGAACTTACGATTATTGCGCTGCACATACGTGCGCGGGACGGAAAATTCAACGCCCCACAACCGAATAGCGCGTCTTCAATTATCACCTCTTCGTGCGATTCCTTTATGGCCGGGTAAACGCGACTCCTGCGTACCGGATGCGATGAACGCTGAGTGAGCACCTGCATCATTAACCGGACATGCGCCCTGCGCGAAAATCCGCTATGGTTTCGCTTTGAAACGGGTTTGCCATGACTGTACGGACGCCGCATCTCATTCCCCTCGCACTCGCCCTGGCCGCGACGACCGCCAGCGCCGCACAGGATAGTGCTCAAGAGGCCGATCCGCCGACGGCCCGCACGCTCGAGACCGATTTGCAGCCCGCAAGCCCGCTCAATCAGACCGCGCTCGACCCGGCCGTCCTGAACCGGGCGGCACTCTCAACCGAACGCGCAACTGCCACGCCGGAAGAGCCCCGTGTGATGCCGATCAACTGGGACAACGCGCTTGCGGACATGCGCCGGCAGACCGTCATCAGCCAGCAGGAACTGTCCTCCGCTCAATCGCTGGCGCAATTGCCGCGTCCCGACAATGCCCAGCTGGTCGACGTGACCGGGACGCGTCTTCCGGTTCTGGTTCCGAACATGGCAACGCTGGGGATTGATGAAACGCCGCGGATCGCACTCTTCCCGCACGAAAATTTCTACACGCTATCCATCACCGGTTCGAATTTCCTGATCGAGGTGTTCGGCACGCGGATGGCGCATGCCGAAGTTCCCGACGCGCGGGTCGCCCGGCAATTGGGTCAACGCGACAACAAGGGCTACCGGATCGTCCGGACGGAATATGGCCAGGAGCTGACCTTCAATCGCTACGGTGCCGCCTACTCGATCACGATCGAGTGCGATGATCCGCGTTTCGATCCGCGCTGTACGAGCGACAGTTATGCCCGCCAGGTCGCAAACGGACTGCTCGTCGCTGCCGGGACCCCGGCCGGTCAGGGAGAACGCTGATGTCACGCTCGACCGAAGTCTCGCTTGCCATGATGATTGCCGCGACCGGCGTCGCCGCCATGGTGTTCTGGCCTCCTGATACCGGTCTCGGCGATATCGCGGTCGACACGCCCGAACTGGTAGAGCTCGATCCGGGCGAAGACGATACGCCCGAACCTGCCGAGGATGGGGAGCCGGACACGGAACCGGACGCCGATGACGATACCGGACCCGTCGCCGAAGAGCCGGACGACGACGTCTTGCCTGCCGCGCAGTATGACGAGGCCGGAGAGGCCTTCACCTGGCTTCCCGCAGGAGACCTCATCGAGGGCTCCGGCACCGGGCAGCCCCTGCAGATCAACTATGTCCCGGGCATGCGCTTTCCTCTCGAAGCGGGGCGCGCCTTCGCCAACAGCCAAGTCTATAATTATGGCGGCTATCTCGGCCCGGCCGGAGGGCAGTGCAATGCGCAGAACTACGCCTATTCCTGGCGCGACAATTTCTGCGAAACGCGGGGCTACAGCACGCCCATGTGCCCGACCGGCGAAGGCCACCAGGGACAGGACATCCGTCCTGCGACATGCCAGGACGCCGTCCACTGGGCGGTTGCCGCCGATGACGGCACCATTACCTCGATCGGCAGCTATTCTGTCCGCCTTATGAGCGACGACGGAGTTCGCTATACCTATCTCCATCTCGAGAAGGATACGCTCCAGGTCGAAGTCGGCGATCGTGTCAGCCAGGGCGAACGGCTCGGTTTCGTCTCCAACGAATTCGGTTCGACCGCCACCACGATCCACCTCCATTTTGAGATCCAGATGGCGATCGATACCGGATCGGGCATCCAGAACACGCCGGTCCCGCCCTATCTCGCCCTGGTGGACAGCTATGAGCGACTGATCGAGAGCCCGGGGAGCTGAACCGTCGGATCAGGCGAGGTGAAGAACGACCTCGCGCCGGTGCGGCGCGCGCCGGTGCTCGAACAGGTACAGCCCCTGCCACGCCCCCAGAAGCATGCGCCCGTTCTCGACGGGAATGCCGATCGATGTGTGGGTCAGCGCCGCCTTGATGTGGGCCGGCATGTCGTCCGGCCCTTCCGTCGTATGCGTCAACCAGTGCATGGATGGATCGTCGGCATCGGGTACAAGCCGCGCAAAGAAGGCCTGGAGGTCGCGCTGCACATCCGGGTCAGCGTTTTCCTGGATCGTCAGCGAGCATGATGTGTGGCGCACATAAGCCGTCAGCAAGCCCTCGCGAGGGTTTACTTCGGATACGAATTTTTGTGCTTCGCGCGTGAACTCATGGAGGCCGGGGCCGTGTGTCTGGATGTGGAGCCGGTGCAATGACATGCGTTCAGGATGTCCCGGCCGCTTCCGGGCGTCCAGTGTCAGAGACCAGGCTTTTCCAGTACCGGCCCGCGCGCGAGCGAAGTCGCATAGAGCATTCGCATCATGCCCGGCGTATCGGAGGATACCGTCCGGGCGATCCTGTCGCGCACGTGCCCGGGTACCCGGTCCGGCGGGATGATCGGGTCGAGCGCCTCGACCTCGTCCTCGAAATACTCGTCGTCGGCGGCCGGATCGCCACTGAGATCGCCAATGCGTTCCATGACGCAGGCCGAACAGGCCGGCGAACTGCCGGCATCGCGCAGGGTGGCGATATTGATCCCGTCCAGCACTTCCGCGCGCTGACGTGCAATCCCGTTGAAAATGCCGAACATCATCGTGGTGTGGCTGGCGTCCCAGCCGACCGAGAAAAACTGATGCTGCAGAAGCAGGGCCCAGCCATGATAGCGCTCGCCCTCGATCCCGGTCGTGAACCCGATCAGGCCGTCCGGACGACGACGGATCATGGTGATGTCGCAGAGGTAATGCCCTGGCAGATCGCTCGAGGACCGGACCGTTCGCCAGAATCCTTCATACGCCTTGCCACGCATTTTCCCGCCTCGAAGACCTTCCTCGAACAGGGCCTGCGGGACGAGGTCAGCACCTGCCGGCCTCTCGGATACCGGCTCCAGTTCGGCGCCCAGCATTGCCGCGAATTCCGGCAGGGGGCGTTCCCAGTCATGCATGGTAAAGCCGTCGACCTGACCGGCGATAAAGCGCGTGAGATTAGCGAGATTGTGTTCGGAGGGAATAACGGTGCCCGCCACCCATCGTCCGACCAGCGATTTGTCGACATTGATAGCCGCCGCCAACCCTGTCCGGCTCATGACCAGCGTCTTCAACACACAGCGCAACTTGTCCGAAAAATGATCGGGTCTCATGACCTGGCCCTCACGCCCGGTCGCAGCATGCAACGGTTGTGCAACTCCATGCAACCCCCATGTGCGCCGGCGCTTGCGTTTGCACCTGCGCGCATGCCGCCGGGTATCGCAAAAGGCGCCTCGTCATCGCCGCGGACCGGGAGGGACGGACGCGGAACCAAAGGGAGAGACCTAAAGATGAAGACCCAAATCCTGAACCAGGCCGTCATTGCCGGCTTTGTCGCTATCGCCGCTTTCGGCACCATCCAGGGCAACGCCTTCGCGCAATCCAGCGAAGGACGTCTTTCGCAGAACGAGCACACCACGGTCGAGACGGCCAATACGGTGCAGGCGCCCGGCATCGCCGAAACTGCTGTCGGTCTTCTGCTGCCCGCGGTCCAGCGCGCTCGTGCCGAGCGCAACCAGGAGGCTCGCGGTCTGAGCCAGAACGAACACACGACGGTGGAAACGGCCGAAACGGTTCAGGCCCCCGATACCGCGGCAACGGCCATCGGCCTTCTCCTGCCCGCTGTCCAGCATGCCCGTGCCCACCAGGCGCAGCGCCGCCGCGGGATGAGCCAGAACGGTACCACGGTCGAGACCGCCGATACCATCCGGGCGCCGGAAACGGATGAAGGTCGTGCTCGAGGGCTCAACCAGAACGAGCATACTACCGTCGAAACCGCCGACACCGTTCAGGCCCCGCGGGGCGAAGACGGGGCGCGTGGCCTGAGCCAGAACGAACACACCACGGTCGAGACGGCCGATACGGTGCAAGCTCCGGAAACGGATGAGGAAGCCAGCCTGTTGCTTCCGGCCGTGCAGAAAGTGCGCGAAGCCGCGAGCCGGCGCGACTGAGCCGGGGACCGACGCCGTATCCAATGGGAAAGGCCGGGCAATCGCCCGGCCTTTCTTTTTCTGTTCCCTATTGGAGAACGCGGAACACCGCCAGGTCGTAGTCAAGCGCGAAGCCGCGAAGCTCCGACAGCCGGTCCATTCCGAGAATGAGCGCCGGCGTTCCGGTCAATCCGAACGTCCGGAAAGTCGGCGAGTCGATGATTGTCAGGGCTCCCGTGCCGAGCCGGGCCGACCCGATCTCGATACCGGCAGCAAAACCCTCTACCCGCTCGATTTCATGCTGGCTCACCCCCATGCGCTGCGACGTGACGGCGTCCGTCTCAGCCCGGTCGGGCATGGCTGCGAGCAAGGCCGGGTTGGCGAAGCTTTCCGCCGCGCCGGTATCGATCACGGCGATGGCCTCCACGCCATTGACGCTGACCGGCACCAGAAAGAAGCCGCCATACATCAAGCGTGCAGACACCGCATCGCCAAGGCCGGCCTCGGCTCCGGCGCCGAAGCCGACGGTCCGCTCCGCCCAGTCGAAGACGATACGGCCCGATGCAAAGATGTCCTGACCGATAATACCGTCATGCCCGTGGCCACCGGCGTCGAACTCGCCCGTCAGCGAATAATAGTATCCATCCTCGACAAGGCGCCCGCCGACCTCGAACGTATCTAGCGCGTACATCGGGACGGTTCGGTGCCCCGCGACACCGGCGATTTGCGCCTGCATGCCCGGCGCCGGCTCCAGTCCCAGTTCATCGATGACCGGGGCGCCGATACCCGTGCGCTGCGCCGCCGTGTCGACGACGAAGTCGAAGGCGGCTTCGCCATTCACATTCGCCGACACCACCGGACGGCCCGACGCATCGAACCGGAGCGGGATCGGTCCGCCATCGGCATGAGCCAAAGGCGCAACCAGGCCTGCGGTGGCCGTTATGGAGAGAAGTGCGGCTGTACCGTGCGACCTCAGCCGGGCCGCAAAAGAAGTCTGTGTCATCCTGTTTTCCTTCGCCATTGCGTGGGATGACACACGCATAATCCGGTGCGACCGGGCCCGTATTGGACGAATGTGATCTTCAGGCGGCGGGGCGCAGGCTGCGCGGACTGGACCCCGTGCGCGCCCGGATCGCGCGGCACATATGGCTTTGATCGCAGAAACCGGCCTCTATCGCGATTTCGCTGAGTGCTGCATCGGTCTCGAGAATGAGGCTTGTCGCCCTCAGAGTCGCGGAAATTTGCCGCGCCGCGACTGGAGAGCACCCGAAGGCGTCGGCATATTGCCGCGAAAAATGCTCGCGGCTGACCCGGAAGCGCTCCGCTAGCGCGCAGATCCGCGTATCGCTGCCCTCGATCTCGATCCGAGCCTCACGCAACCAGGCCGGCAGGGGCCTGTCATCACCCGTCGTGCCGCGGCACAGGCGAGCGAGATAGGCATAAAGGTCAAGTTCTCCGGCGAGCCCGCGCTCGGCGTCCGGCGGGTCTTCGCCGGCTTCGAGACGCACATGGCTGTGTCCGAACAACCGCCCCAGCCGCCGCGTCAGCGCCTTGTCGCGCAGGTGGATATTGCGACACGCAGCGCCCGCCGCGCCGACATGCAGCGTATGGCCAAGTCCCGCCGGCGAAAGCCGTAGCTGGCCTCCGGACACATGGAAACTTCCATCCCCCTGCGCCTCTTCGAATCCGCCATCCTCGACAACGAGAAGGTGCCAGCTGTCATGGGCATGACCGGCATGACGTTCGCCCGGCCTCATACTGAAGCGTGCCTGGCTGAACGTGCAGGATGCAGGCGAAGGCGGTTGAAGCGCTGTCATGACGGCAATTTACCGGACGATCGCCACGCTGCTGAGACAAATCGACAATCTGACGAGGATTTAACGCGAAGGTCGGCTGGCGGTCATGTCTGCCTGGAAGAACGGCGCAGGCCTGACAGCAAAAAGGCCGCCCGGTCGGGCGGCCTTTGAAAATGTCCACGATCCCGGCCCGCAAGCGGATCTGCGGGGATCAATTGTCCAGGAAGCTCCTGAGTTTGCGCGAACGGCTCGGGTGTTTGAGCTTACGCAGCGCTTTCGCCTCGATCTGGCGGATACGTTCGCGGGTGACCGAGAATTGCTGGCCGACTTCCTCGAGCGTGTGGTCGGTATTCATGCCGATCCCGAAGCGCATGCGGAGCACGCGCTCCTCGCGCGGCGTGAGCGAGGCGAGCACGCGGGTCGTAGTCTCACGAAGATTGGCCTGGATAGCGGCATCGATCGGCAGGACCGCATTCTTGTCTTCGATGAAGTCGCCAAGGTGGCTGTCTTCCTCGTCGCCGATCGGCGTTTCCAGCGAAATTGGCTCCTTGGCGATTTTCATCACCTTGCGAACCTTCTCGAGCGGCATGGCCAGCTTCTCAGCCAGTTCTTCCGGAGTCGGTTCGCGGCCGATCTCGTGCAGCATCTGGCGCGAGGTGCGGACGATCTTGTTGATCGTCTCGATCATGTGCACCGGGATACGGATGGTGCGGGCCTGGTCGGCGATCGAGCGGGTGATCGCCTGGCGGATCCACCAGGTGGCATAGGTGGAGAACTTGTAGCCGCGGCGGTATTCGAATTTATCGACGGCCTTCATCAGGCCGATATTGCCTTCCTGGATAAGATCCAGGAATTGCAGGCCGCGATTGGTGTATTTCTTGGCGATGGAGATGACGAGACGCAGGTTCGCCTCGACCATTTCCTTCTTCGCCACGCGCGCCTCGCGCTCGCCCTTCTGGACGGTGCGGACGATGCGGCGCAAATCCTCGATCGGCACGCCGGCACGCTGGGTCAGATCGGCCAAATCGTCACGAATCTTGCCCGCATCTTCACGTTCACGGTCCACGAACCGGGCCCAGGCCTTGGACGTATCGGCCATGGAACTCGGCCATTCCGGATTTAGTTCGTTTCCGAAATAACTATCCATGAACTGCGCGCGCGGCACGCCGTGCGCGTCGGCCATACGCAGCAGCTTGCCTTCCAGCGTCATGCGTTCCTTGTTGATCGCATAGAGCTGTTCGACCAGCGCCTCGATACGGGCATTGTTCAGGTGCATCGTGTTGAGGTGAGTCACGATGGAGTTCTGCAGCGCCTCATATTTCTCGCGGCTCTGCTTGGTGAGGTCCTTGCCCTCGATACGGGCTGCGACGAGCTTGTCCTGGAGCTTGCGGAAGGCCGCGAAATCGCTCGCGATCAGGTCGAGCGTCTCCATGACTCCGTCGCGCAGTTCGGCTTCCATGGCGGACAGGGAGAGCGACGCGCCGTCATCATCATCGTCGTCGTCATCATCCTCGCCGGAGCCCTCGGTCTCCTCGCCGTCCTCCTCGTCGTCGTCGGACTTGGTCTTTTCGTCCTCGTCCGGCTTGCCGGACGGACCGGCCTGTTCGGGCGTCGGCGTTTCGCCTTCGCCGGTGTCCTCTCCGTCCTCGTCCTCATCATCGCCAGCCGCTTCGGCCTGTTGGCCGCCATAGGTGGCGTCGAGGTCGATAATGTCGCGCAGCAGAACCTGGCCTTCCTGGAGCTCGTCGCGCCAGACCATGATGGCCTCGAAAGTCAGCGGGCTCTCGCAGAGGCCGCGGATCATCGCATTGCGGCCGGCCTCGATGCGCTTGGCGATCGCGATTTCGCCTTCGCGTGACAAAAGCTCGACCGAGCCCATCTCGCGCAGATACATGCGGACCGGGTCGTCGGTACGATCGGCAGAGGACGGCGTATTCTGACCGACCACGGCAGTCTTGCTCGCGCCGGCCACGGCGCGACTTTCGCTTTCCTCCGATTCCTCGGAATCGTCGCTCGAGTCGGCGGCCTTGGCATTATCGCCGTTTTCGTCATCGGCATCAGGGTCGTTGTCGACCACATTGATACCCATTTCCGAAAGCTGGGCGAGCACGTCCTCGATCTGCTCGGAGGAGAACTCCTCGCTCGGGAGAACCGCATTCAGCTCGTCATGAGTCACATAACCGCGCTTCTTGGCGGTCTTGATCATGTTCTTCACCGACTGGTCCGTCAGGTCCAGCAGCGGGCCGTCCTGCGCTTCCGTCGATTCGTTGGCTTCAGCCGGTTTGCTCATGTATTCGTCCCTGTCGCGCTGTCAGCTGCGCACAATGGTAAAACTCTGTCAGGATGACTCAGACCGTGATGTCTCTCGGCGGTAGGCCTCCACCAACCGTCGCACGCTGTCAGAATCGTCCCTGCCAATTTCTTCCGCCAACCGCGCGCGGATCTCGTCGCGCCGGTCCTGTGCCTCACTCCGTTCCATATAGGCCGCCGCAAGCCGCATCCAAGCCTCGCCCCGAGCCATGGATGATGCTTCCGTTCCGCCAAGGGCGGCCCGCATGGGCCCGCGCTCTCCGTCCAACCGCTTCAGTTCTGCCGCGTATCCGGCTTCGGCCAATCGGGCCCTTAGCGTGTCGGTTTGCACAGACTGCCCAGAAGAGCAGGCGTCTAGAACGGCGTCGCGCAATGAGTCAAGCGGACCGAGGCGTAAAAGCGCCAAAGTTTCCACCTGATCCAGCGCGATTTCCGGGTATTCGATCGCCGCGATCAGCAGGATACGCGCGTCCGAGGCGCCCGGCCTGGCCTGTGCCGCGCGTCGCAGACCGGCTGTCGGACCCAGGCGGGGCAGGCGCCCCCGTCCCGACTGTGAACGCTTCTCGTAACGAGGGCGCGAGCCGAAGAGCGCGTCCATGCGCTGATCGAATTCGCGCTTGTACTCCTCGCGGATGTCACTGTCGGAAATCTGAGCGACCAGGGCGCGGATGCGGCGGCGAAAGCTGGCGCGACGATCGGGATCGTCCAGCGGCTCGGCGGAAACCTCGCGCTCCCAGAGCAGATCGGCGAGCGAGCGCGTCTCCGTGAAGACAGCCCGCAGGGCGTTGCTGCCCTCTTCGCGGAGCAGGTCATCCGGATCCTTGCCTTCCGGCATGAAAGCGAAACGCAGTGTCTTGCCCGGCTCGAGCAGAGGCAGGGCCCTGTCGGCGGCCTTGAAGGCCGCGCCGCGGCCGGCCGCGTCTCCGTCGAGACACATCACCGGCTCGCCGCCAGCGCGCCACAGGAGCTGGATCTGGTCCTCGGTGATCGCCGTCCCCAGCGGAGCCACGCCCTGCTGGAGCCCGGCGCGCGCCAGCGCGACGACGTCGAGATAGCCCTCGGCGACGATCAGGCCCCGAATACCGGCCTTGGGATCGGATGCGGCCCGGCGGGCCTCGGGATAGTGATAGAGCACCGACCCCTTGTGGAAGATCGGCGTTTCCGGCGAGTTGAGATATTTCGCCCGCGCTTCCTTGGAGAGAGCGCGCCCGCCGAAGGCCACCAGCCGTCCGCGCGGATCGTGGATCGGAAACATGATGCGGTCGCGGAAGCGGTCATAGGGCGAACCCTGGTCCGGCTCGATCAGGAGACCGGCCTCGATGAGATCGCCGATCGGTGCGCCCGCCGTGACGAGCTCGTCCTTGAGGGCCGTCCGGCTTTCCGGCGCATAGCCGATCCCGAACGTCTTGCAGTCCTCGCCGGTCAGGCCGCGGCGCTTGAGATAATTGCGCGCTTCCTCGCCGGCGGGCGAGCGCAGGGCGCGCAGATAGAAAGCCTGCGCCGCCTCCATCCACTCGACCAGCGATTTGCGGTGCTGGGTCTTCTGGGCGGCCTCGGGGTCCGGATCGGGCAGGCGCAATCCCGCCTCGCCTGCCAGGCGTTCGGCCGCCTCCATGAAGGACAGGCCCTCCATCTCCTCCAGCCAGGTGAAGATGTCGCCATGCTTGCCGGTCGCAAAGCAGTGGTAGAAGCGTTTCTCGTCATTGACGAAGAAGGAGGGCGTACGCTCTTTCTTGAAGGGCGAGAGTCCCGCGAATTCACGTCCCTGCCGCTTGAGCTGGACGGTCCGCCCTATCAGGTCGGAGGGCCGCACGCGCGCCTTGATCTCGTCAATGAAATCTTCGCTCAGACGCATGAAGGACGAACCCGCTCCGATTGGCGCACTTTAGCCGGACATGATGCGCTCGAAAGTCGGTCACGTCACGCCCGGAAAACCGTCAGCGCGCGGAAATCTGCAGGATGGCGAAAGGTATCAGGCCGCGCCGGTCAGCAGGCTCTTCACCTTGGCGCCGGCCTTGCCGAAATCCATGCGGCCGGTATAGCGCGACTTCAGCTCGTTCATGACGCGGCCCATATCTTTCAGGCCCGATGCTTCGAGCTCGCCGACCACATCGGCGGCGGCCCGCTCGATCTCGCCCTCGTCCATCGGCTTGGGCAGGTATTCACGAACGATGTCCGCTTCCGCACGCTCTGCCTCGGCCAGGTCGAGCCGGCCGGCCTTCTCGTAGGTCTCCGCGCTCTCCTCGCGCTGTTTTACCAGCTTCTGGAGCAGAGACATGATTTCCTGGTCCTCGCAGCCGCCGCAGCGATCTTCCGCGCGAGCCGCGATATCGCGATCCTTGATGGCCGCCGAAATCAGGCGGAGCGTCGCCAGACGCATCTTGTCCTTCGCCTTGAGCGCGGACTTCATTTCGTCGGAGATACGATCACGAAGTGTCATGGGAACAACCAATCCATCTGGGCGCCGAAAACGCGCCGGCCGGGAAATATCGGTGCGAAGAGTTCGGGTTTGCAGGCCCTGCCGGGCGTACACTGTTTCGCGCGAATTCGGCCTTATCCTTGTGGCAACTGACGCCGAGGCTCGAGCCTCCGAAACGAGGGAGCGGGGAATATGCTCTTGTGACGGAAGAATCAAGCCCCGCGGCAAAAGCGTGATCGGCGGGACAGCCATGCATCCGTGCGGTATTGACCGCGTGATCCGGAGCGACTAGCAGAGCGGCCGTTTACCCGGATGTTGCCACCGCCCGATTCCCGCGCGGCCCGCCGGTAGGTCTGAATGGTCCTGGAGAGCTGACATGACGCAATCATCCCACGCCAATGCTACCGGTGCGATCGCACTGGCCGACGGCAGCGTTTTTCTCGGCCACGGTGCCGGCGCCAGCGGCCAGGCCGTCGGCGAGCTCTGCTTCAATACGGCGATGACCGGCCACCAGGAAATCCTCGCGGACCCGTCCTATGCTGGCCAGGTCGTCTGCTTCACCTTCCCGCATGTCGGCAATGTCGGCGCCAACAGCGAAGACGAGGAAGCCGCCTCCGAGCCGGCCACCCACGCCGCTGTCGGCATGATCAGCCGTGCCGAAATCACGCCGCCGGCCAACTGGCGCGCAGAGCAGTCCTTCGAGGAATGGCTGCGCACTCGCGGCATCGTCGCCCTGACCGGCGTCGATACGCGCGCCCTCACCCGCCGCATCCGCGAAAAGGGCATGATGATGTGCGCCATCGCCCATGACGCCTCCGGCAATATCGATGTCGAGGCCCTCAAGGCCGCTGCCGCCGGCGCGCCGACCATGGAAGGCCGCGAGCTGGCGGGCGATGTCGCCCGTACCGAGGCCGGCGAGTGGAATGAAGGCAACTGGACGCTGGGCGAAGGCTATGCCCATGGTCCTGAAGAAGGCCCGCGTGTCGTCGTGCTGGATTTCGGCGTGAAGGCCAACATCCTGCGCCTCCTCGTCGGCGCCGGCGCCCGCGTCGCCGTGCTGCCGGGCAAGGCCTCCTTCGAGGACATCAAGGCGCTCGATCCGGACGGTGTGGTCTTCTCCAACGGTCCGGGCGACCCGGCCGAGACGGGCAAATACGCCCTGCCGACCATCAAGGCCGTCATCGAGGCCGGCTTCCCGGCGCTCGGCATCTGCCTTGGACACCAGATGCTGGCCCTCGCCGTCGGCGCGAAGACCGTCAAAATGCCCCAGGGCCATCACGGCGCGAATCATCCCGTGAAGAACCATGAGACCGGCCAGGTCGAGATCGTTTCCATGAATCACGGCTTCGCAGTCGATGGGGAGACGCTGCCAGCCAATTCCGTGGAAACCCATGTCTCGCTCTTCGACGGCACGAATTCCGGCTTCAAGCTGACCGACAAGCCTGTCTGGGCCGTCCAGCACCACCCGGAAGCCTCCCCGGGCCCGCAGGACAGCTTCGGCGTCTTCGACCGGTTTGTCGGCGAGCTGAAAAAAGAGGTGGCGTAACCGCGTGACGGTAGCGACCAGATTAGAAGTCGCAGCTTTGCATCCAGGCAAATCATGCCACTCTGCGGTTATGCATCGATCCGCATGTCTGGTACCTGTTTTCGCCCTTGCCGTCCTTTCGGCTTGCTCGCCTGAGACTCAGAGCGAGAGTCAGCACGAGCGGCTCGGAATGGCGAGCGAGCAGGACATAAACACCTTGGAGCAGTGGCGCCGGAACCGCGACGCGCCGGCAGGAGCCCTGCTGCCGGCCGACTGGACCGTCAGCGATCCACAACGCACCGAGAACGGCAGCATCTTCGTTTCGGCATGGACGCCATCCCGTGCATTCGTCGCCATGCCCTACGGGTTGAGGGTGCGACCGGGTCTGTCGCTTTCATGCCTGTCGGGCGATCTCTCGATACTGCTTTATATCGATCCTGGATATCTTGAGCAGGATGCGATTCCAGTCCGCTGGTCAGTGGACGATCAAGCCTTGCCCGACGCGGCGTGGACGGCCCGGCGAACGAGCTACAATGTTTTCGGGCTGCCGGCTGATGCTGATCCGGAGGATGTCGTCGACCGCCTGGTTTCAGGTCAGCGCCTGGACATGACACTGATGACCGAGGCGGCTGATATCGACGTGAGCTTCGAGCTCGACGGATTTCCCGCCGCGCTGAATCAGCTTCGGCAGGCGTGTTCAGACTGAGGACCGCCGGGTGGAGGCTTTTCCCGACCCAAAATCTCGCCATGATGGCAACATGCTGAATCGCCGCGCTCTGCTCGCCGCCTCTGCCGCCACCGGCCTTGCCGCCTGTTCCCGCTCCGCGCCGCCCGCGGGCCTGCTGCGCGTCGCCACGTCGAACCTGCCTGACAGTCTCGATCCGGCGCGCGGGGAGTTCGCCTCCGCCGCACTCGTCTACAAGCAGATCCATGCCGGGCTCACCGAATACGGGCCCGGCGGCGAGGTGGTGCCAGGGCTCGCTGCGAGCTGGGATGTCAGCCGCGACGGGCTGCGCTGGACGTTTCGGCTGCGCGAGGGGCTGAGCTGGTCGGACGGGCATCCACTCACGGCGGAAGACGTGGTCTACTCCGCGCGGCGCATCGTCGATCCCAGCCAGAGCTTTGCCGTTCTCGGCGATTTCTACGCCGTGGCGAATGCCCGCGCGGTGCTGGCCGGCGAGATGCCGCCGGGAGCGCTGGGCGTCAGCGCGCTGGACGACCGGACTGTCGAATTCCGCCTCGATACGCCGCTGGGCCTGCTTCCCACCCTGATGCGCGAATTCTACCCCTTCCCGCGCCACGTCATCGACGTGCACGGCCTGCAATGGGTGCGCCCGGAAAATATCGTCACGGCTGGCGCCTATACGGTCACCGCGGAAAGCCAGCTCGCGCTCGATCTGGTGAAGAACCCGAATTATTACGCCGCCGACGATGTGGGCATCGAGCAGATTCGCGTCGACGCCGTGCGCGACGATGCCACTCGCGTCCGTCTCTTCCGCTCGGGCGATTACGATCTCGCCGACAATCCGCCGCCCTCCCAGCTCGACTTCCTGCGAGACCGGCTGGGCGAACGCTTTAGGAGCTTCGATGCGCCGATCCTGCGCTATCTGAAGCTCAATCATGCGCGAGCTCCGTTCAATCGCGTGAATGTGCGCCGCGCCCTATCCGCGGCCATAGACCGGGGGTTCATCGCCCGCGAGTTCTACGCGGGGACGGCAAATCCCGCACGGCGCGTGCTGCAGGGGTCGGGAGACGTGCCGGATATGCCCCAGGCAGGTGCCACCCGGATCGATCGTCCACTCGAAATCCGAACGACACCCGGCGTCGGCGAGCGGATAGCGGTCGCCATAGCGGACGACTGGCGGCGGATCGGCGTCGAGACCGAGCTCCTGGTCTCCTACCCGACCGATCTCTACCAGGCCGTCGATGGCGGCGATTTCGACATTGCCGTGGCCAGCTTCAATCGCGGCCTCAAGGCCGACCCCTTCTTCATGCTCGATCCGTTCGCACCGGACGGGTTCGCGGCCAATTTCAACTGGCGTGACGATGCCTTCGCGGCACTGATGGCCTCGGCCCGCCGCCAGAGCGATCCGGAGGCCCGCGCCCGCCTCTACCGGGCCGCCAACGATCACATCCACGACCAGGCCGCCATCATCCCGCTCGTCCACGAACGCGCCCACTGGCTGGTCGGCGAACGCGTGACCGGAACGCGGCCGGACGTGCAGCCCATGCTGTGGCGCAATCTGGAGCTCGCCGATGTCTGATCTTGCGATGACACTCAAGCAGCGCTGGCTGGACCAGATGAACGCGCTGGGTCAGTCTCCCAATGAGCCTGTCATAGACAAGCTTCTCGCGGCTTACGCAGAACCGCACAGGCGATATCATGGCCTAACGCATCTCGAATACATCTTCGCCGAGATAGACCGGATGGCAGGCGAGTTCCGTGAACCTGGCCGCGTCTGGCTGGCGGCCTGGTTCCACGATGCGATCTACAACACCAAGGCCAAGGATAACGAGGTGAGAAGTGCCCGGCTGGCGCACGAGGAACTCGCCGGGCTCGCCCTCGCCGATGGACTCGTGGATCGCGTGACAGCTCTTATCGAGGCGACCGCCTCCCACCAGGATGGCGGTTCGGACCACGACGATGATCTCTTTTTGGATATCGACTTCTCCATTCTCGGCGCACCGCCGGAAATTTACGACCGCTATGCTGAAGGCGTACGCGAAGAGTATGGATGGGCGCCCGGTTTGCTCTACCGGCAAGGGCGCCGCGCTTTCCTCAAGTCGGCCCGCAAGGCGCCGCGCATATTCCTGACCGACCACTACGAAAGCAGGCTTGGAGATCAGGCCCGGGAAAATATGCGGCGGGAACTTGAATTGTTATAAATAATTCAGAGACCTGAGCCAAAACGCACCGAAAGGCTCAGTTTCCCCCTCGCCTTCCATTCGATTCCGCGTTAGGTACCCGCTTCAGCACCAAAACTGACCGCTTGCACGGCGCTCCGTTCACGGAGGGTCGCGACGAGCGCGCGCGCATGAAAACGAAGGCCACGCCCATGCCCAAACGCACAGACATCCAGTCCATCCTGATCATCGGCGCCGGTCCCATCGTGATCGGTCAGGCCTGCGAGTTCGACTATTCGGGCGTACAGGCGGTCAAGGCGCTGAAAGCCGAGGGCTACCGGGTCATCCTGGTCAATTCGAACCCGGCCACGATCATGACGGATCCGGAGCTGGCGGACGCGACCTATATCGAGCCGATCACCCCGGAAATGGTCGCCAAGGTGATCGAGAAGGAGCGCCCCGACGCCCTGCTGCCGACCATGGGCGGGCAGACCGCGCTCAATTGCGCACTGGAACTCGACAAGCGCGGCGTGCTGGACCTCTTCGGCGTTGAGATGATCGGCGCCAAGGCGGACGTGATCGACAAGGCTGAAAACCGCGAGCGCTTCCGCAATGCGATGGACAAGCTGGGCCTCGAGAGCCCGCGCTCGCGCACGGTCAATTCCATGACCGAGGCCGAAGCCGTGATGAACGAGATCGGTCTGCCGGCCATCATCCGTCCGTCCTTCACCCTGGGCGGCACGGGCGGCGGCATCGCCTACAATGTCGAAGAGTACGAGGCGATCTGCAAGTCCGGCCTCGATGCCTCGCCGGTCGATGAAATCCTCGTCGAGGAAAGCATCGTCGGCTGGAAGGAATTCGAGATGGAAGTCGTCCGCGACAAGGCGGACAACTGCATCATCGTCTG
Source organism: Maricaulis sp. B-26 (assembly GCF_056857855.1). NCBI lineage: Bacteria > Pseudomonadati > Pseudomonadota > Alphaproteobacteria > Maricaulales > Maricaulaceae > Maricaulis > Maricaulis sp. B-26. The sequence goes on along the minus strand of NZ_JBSXNX010000016.1, from coordinate 118,513 downwards.
CGCCATCGAGAACGTCGATCCGATGGGCGTGCACACGGGCGACTCCATCACCGTCGCGCCGGCCCTGACGCTGACCGACAAGGAATACCAGATCATGCGCACGGCCTCGCTCAACGTGCTGCGCGAGATCGGCGTCGAGACCGGCGGTTCCAACGTCCAGTTCGCGGTGAACCCGGAAGACGGCCGGATGGTCGTGATCGAGATGAACCCGCGCGTCTCGCGCTCCTCGGCCCTGGCCTCGAAGGCGACCGGTTTCCCGATCGCCAAGGTCGCCGCGAAACTGGCCGTCGGCTACACGCTCGACGAGATCGCGAACGACATCACCGACGGCGCCACGCCGGCCTCCTTCGAGCCGACGATCGACTATGTCGTCACCAAGATCCCGCGCTTCGCCTTCGAGAAGTATCCGGGCGCCGAAGCCAAGCTCTCGACCTCGATGAAATCGGTCGGCGAGGTGATGGCCATCGGCCGGAACTTCCAGGAAAGCATGCAGAAAGCCCTGCGTTCGACCGAGACCGGCCTGACCGGCTTCGACGAGATCGAGCTGCCGGGCGTCGAGGACGCGCAGTCCGAAGATGCCCGCAAGGAAGCCGTCCGTGCCGCGCTCTCCCTGCCCACGCCGGACCGTCTGCGCGTTATCGCCCAGGCCTTCCGCGAGGGCCTGTCGGTCGATGAAGTCCAGGCGACCTCGCTCTACGAGCCCTGGTTCCTGCGCCAGATCGAGGCGCTCGTGCACGCCGAGGAAGACGTCTCCACGCTCGGCCTGCCGCAGGACGCCGACGGCTTCCGCAAGCTCAAGTCCATGGGCTTTTCCGATGCCCGCCTTGCAATGCTGACCAGCAAGGAAGAAAGCGATGTGCGCCAGGCGCGTCACGCACTCGGCGTGCGCCCGGTCTTCAAGCGCGTCGACACTTGCGCTGCCGAATTCTTCGCGGCAACGCCCTACATGTATTCCTGCTACGAGACGCCCGGCTTCGACGGTGTCGCGGACTGCGAGAGCGATCCGACCGACAAGAAGAAGGCGATCATTCTCGGCGGCGGCCCGAACCGTATCGGACAGGGCATCGAGTTCGATTATTGCTGCTGCCACGCGGCCTTCGCCTTCGGCGAGATGGGCATCGAGTCCATCATGGTGAACTGCAACCCCGAGACGGTCTCGACCGACTACGACACGGCCGACCGTCTCTATTTCGAACCGCTGACGATCGAGGACACGCTCGAGCTGATCGCGGTCGAGCAATCCAGGGGCATGCTCGCCGGCGTGGTCGTCCAGTATGGCGGCCAGACCCCGCTCAAGCTTGCCAGCGAACTGGAAGCGGAAGGCGTGCCGATCCTCGGCACCGCGCCGGACGCCATCGACCTGGCCGAAGACCGCAAACGCTTCAAGGACCTGCTCGACAGCCTGAACCTGAAACAGCCACCGAACGCGATCGCCTCGTCGGAAGAAGAAGCCCGCGCCGAGGCCGAGAAGCTCGGCTTCCCGCTCGTCCTGCGCCCCTCCTACGTGCTCGGCGGTCGGGCCATGGAAATCATCCGCGAGATGGACAGCTTCGACCGCTATCTGCGCGAGGCCGTGCATGTCTCCGGCAAATCTCCGCTCCTGCTCGACCGCTATCTCACCGATGCGGACGAGATCGATGTCGACGCGATCTGCGACGGCGAGGATGTCTGGGTGGCCGGCGTGATGCAGCACATCGAGGAAGCCGGCGTACACTCCGGCGACAGTGCCTGCGCCCTGCCGCCCTACAATCTCTCCGACGAGATGATCGCCGAGCTGAAGGCGGAAGCCGTCTCCATGGCCAAGGCTATCGGCGTACGCGGCCTGATGAACGTCCAGTTCGCCGTGAAGGATGGCACGATCTACGTGCTCGAAGTCAATCCACGAGCCTCGCGTACCGTGCCCTTCGTGGCCAAGGCCATCGGCCAGCCGGTCGCCAAGATCGCAGCCAAGGTCATGGCCGGCGCCAAGCTCGCCGAGTTCGGCCTGAAGGATCCAGCGCCCAAGCACATCTCGGTCAAGGAAGCCGTCATGCCGTGGGCCCGCTTCCCGGGCGTCGACCCGGTGCTCGGGCCGGAAATGCGCTCGACGGGTGAAGTCATGGGCATCGACACCACGTTCGAAGCCGCCTTCGCCAAGGCAGAGCTCGGCGCCGGTATCGCCCTGCCGCGCAAGGGCGCCGTCTTCATCTCGCTCAAGGAAGGCGACAAGCCCGCGATGATCGAACCGGTGCGCGTGCTGAAAATGCTCGGCTTCACCATTCTCGCTACCGGCGGCACTGCCAAGACCTTCGAGGAAGCCGGCATTCCGGTGACCCGCGTCAACAAGGTCTTCGAAGGACGCCCGCACATCGTGGACCTGATGAAGAATGGCGACGTGCAGCTCATCTTCAATACGACCGAGGGTCGCCAGTCGCATCTGGACAGCTATTCCATCCGCCGCTCGGCGCTGGAAATGAAGATACCCTGCTACACGACAGCCTCGGCCGCCCGGGCCGCCATCGCTTCACTGCGCCGCATCGACGACGGCGCGCTTGAACCCCAGGCGCTGCAGACCTACTCTTGATGACCCTTTTTTGCGAGGCTAGCCTGTCTCCAATTCCCGAAGTTAAGTGGTCGTATGAACAAGATCCCTATGACCGTCGGAGGGCATAAAGCCCTCGACGAAGAGCTGAAACGTCTGAAAACCGTCGAGCGTCCGGCGGTGATCGCCGCGATTTCCGAAGCGCGCGAGCACGGTGACCTGTCCGAAAACGCGGAGTATCACGCCGCGAAGGAACGCCAGGGCTATATTGAGGGCCGTGTAACGGAACTCGAGGACAAGCTGGCGCGCGCCCAGGTCATCGACGTGACCAAGATGAGCGGCGATACCGTCAAGTTCGGCGCGACCGTGACCGTTCTCGACGAGGATACCGAGCAGGAATCCACCTATCAGATCGTCGGCGACGACGAGTCGGACGTGAAGTCGGGCAAGATCTCGATTTCCTCGCCGATCGCCCGCGCCATGATCAACAAGGAAGTCGGCGACGTCGTCGAGGTGAATGCACCGGGCGGGCTGAAATCCTACGAGATCATGTCGGTCGATTGGGAATAGCGATCTGGTCGCTATGAAAGAATGGCGGCCGGAGCTTCCGCTCCGGCCGTTTTTCTGTTTTGCGATCGCCGGTCAGACCCCGGCTCCGAGACCAGTGATGTACCGGGCCGGGTCAAGGTGCCGGCCATGATGGCGGATCTCGATGTGAACGTGCGGACCCGTGGCATTGCCTGTCTCACCGACGCGCCCGACAAGTCGTCCGCCCTCGATGTGCTGACCGGCGCGGACGTGCACTGCCGAGAGGTGCGCATAAAGCGACACCCAGCCATCTCCATGGTCGACCACGACGGCGATCCCGAAGGCAGATGATCCGTTGTAACCGTAGCCGGCATGGATGATGCGTCCGCTCGCGGCGCTGCGCACGGGCGTCCCGATGGGCGCTGCAATGTCCAGACCGCCATGCGATCCGATGCGCCCCCCGCCACGGGCCCGGCGCGCACCGAAACGGCTGGTGATCACGCCCTGCACGACCGGATGGGGGAAACGGTCCCATTCGCTTCGTTGCGGTACATGCCGCAATATGGGGGGCGGCGTTCGATCGCTCGCGGCGGTCGTCTGCGAAGCCGGTTGTGATGTCTGGGCGCATGCGGCGGCGAAAGACATGATCGCCAACGCCGCCAGCCGCGGCCCATTCCTCGGGAGATCCATGGGCGCACCGACTGTAATGAGCGTAACAGCCCCTTATACCACAGCCGGATGACGCCCCGCTGAACGAAGCGCGATCAGCGCAACCCTGCCAGATGATCCGCCGGGTCCACGCGCTCGCCGTGATGGCGCAGCTCGACATGGACATGAGGACCGGTAGAGGCGCCGGTCGATCCGACGCGCCCGATCTGGTCGCCCGCGGACACGATATCCCCGACCTCCACATCGAAGCCTTCCATGTGCGCATAGATGGTCTGCCAGCCATCGCCGTGATCGAGCACCAGCGTATTGCCCCAGCGGGCACTGTCCTGGAAACCGGCTTGCGCGTGCGTGACCACACCGTCGCCCGGCGCCAGGATAGCCGTGCCGCGTGGCGCGGCGATGTCCGTGCCGCCATGGAAAGGCGGTGAACCGGCCGGCCGGGCGGGCCTTGGCCCGAAATGCGACGTTACGCGTCCCTCGGCGACTTGCGAAGGCAGAGGAGGAGCCGGCACAACCCGAGGCGCCGGTGCAGGCTGCGGTATGGGTGCAGCCCCAGGCTCCGGGGCACTGGCAGGTGCCGGGCTCACGACCGGTGCGGACGGCGGCACATGAGCCGGCACGTCCGGGACAGACGGAGCGCGTTCACGAGAGCCCGGCTGGACCAGGGCCGGCGCCTCGGCTCCGGGGGCCTCCGCCGGACGTCGTTCGGTCATCGCCGCCTGGGCGATCGCCATAGGGACAGCCAGCGCCAATACGCAACCGCTCAGCAGCATGGATCGGGTGCGGGCCGTCGAATTGCCCGCCAGAATGGCCTTGATACGCATTTCTCTGTGTCTCCTGTCCTGGGGTCCGAAGGCAGAGACGGGCTGGGCCGCACTCCGCATCATGTCGATGAGCGCCGCCGCATAGGGCTTGCGCTCGGCGCCCCCCAGCGCCTGCAGGGCCTCCCGGTCGCAGGCCAGCTCACGCGCCACGCCGAGCTCACGCTCGATGCGGCGGAGAGGCCAGTGAAACCAGAGAAGCAAGACCAGTGCAGAACCGACAAGCCGGTCGCGTTCGTCGCCCCTGCGCAAGTGGCAAAGCTCGTGAACCAGCGCGTAATGCGCCAGCTCGCCGGTTTGCAGAAAGCCTTCGGGCACAATCACCACACCCCGCCAGCCGGTGAGGAAAGGCGTGGTCGCCGCTTCGCTCACTCTCATCTCGGGGGCACGGACGCCAAGACGCCGTGCGAGGCTGTCGAACGCCCGCCGTTCCGCGTAAGTAGCCGGTCGACTGCCGGTCATGAAACGGGTCCGGCGGCGATGACGCTGGAAGGCGACGCCCAGGGCCAGGAGGAGACCGATGACGTAGACCGCAGCGATCAGCTGAGCAGGCTTTGGCAGCGCCAGTCCTGGCGCCAAACGTGTCGGGGCGGGGTCGACAACGGAAGGCCGGTCCAGCGCTGACGGTATCTGGATCGGTGCGGCCTCTGCCAGCTCGGGCGCGGCCTGAGGTACGAAAAAGATGACCGGCGCGAGCAGCAAGGGCAGGACGGCGACCAGACGTGCTGTGCGCCAGACAGAAACGGACATATTGTCCCGCGCGCGGGCTGCAGCGCGCGCAGCGATCCAGGCCGCCAGTCCCGAAAGACAGGACAGGGCAGCACCCGTCAGAAGTGCGTCGAGCAAACCGGTCATTTCGCGTCCTCGCCACACTCCGCCGTGTCTTCCAACAGGCGCGTCAGAGCCGCAGCCTCCTCGTCGGTGAACAGATCAGAGTTCGCGAAGGCGGACGCCGGGAGCGGGCCATCGAGGTCGAGGACATTGGCGGCGAAGTCCCGGATCAACCGCCCCATGAGCGAAACCTTCTCGACCTGCGCCTCGAACACGGAGAGGCCGTGAACGTCGCGCTTGGCGACCAGTCCCTTTTCCGTCATGCGCGCGAGTAGCGTGCGGGTCGTGGAATAGGACCAGCCTGTCGCCGGCTCGAGTGCAGTCTGGACCTCACGCGCACTTTGCGCGCCGGCACGCCAGAGATGCTTGAGGACGGCGAGTTCGGACTGGGAGGGTGACGAGGCAGTTGTCATGACGAGACCCGTAACACTTGTGCTACACACGAAATGTTACGCTACACTTGTAGCGCGCCCTGTCAATCCCTTCCCGCCGATCGCGCTCAATGCTCGGGAGACGATGTCCCACGTCACTCCCGGCTTGGGCGGTCGCGACCGCCCAAGAACGGTTGACGCTCGGCACCGCCCGGCTTCTAACTCCTGTCATGTCCGTTCCGGCCGCCACATCCACCGCCCTGACCTGCTGGGTCGTCTCCGACGGCCGCCGCGGGATCGAGAACCAGGCACTCGGGCTCGCCGAGGCCGTCAGGGGTCGTCTAGACGCACCACTCGTCACAGAGCGTATCACCGTACGCAAGGACGGCTTCATCACACTGCCCGCGGCAAGCCGGCCGGACCTCTGGATCGGATGCGGCCGCGCCGCGATACCGCTCGCACGCAAACACCGCGGCATCTTTCCGAAGGGTTATTTCGTCTACGTCCAGGATCCGCGCGGGCATTACGATGATTTCGACCTGATCGCCGCCCCCAGGCACGACCGGCTGGTCCGCGCCAATGCCCTTCCCATGATCGGTTCGCCCAATCGCGTCACCGACGCCCAGCTGGATGCGGGCGCAAAGGCGTTCAAGGCGAAACTGGATACCCTCCCCGGACCGCGTGCCGCCGTCCTGATCGGCGGTCATTCAAAGCGTTTCCGTCTGACGCCGCGGATCGCGGACTATCTGGAAGCCCGCATGCAGGGCTGGCTGGAGCAGGATATCAGCCTGATGGTCACGGTGTCCCGGCGCACGCCGGACCCGATCCGAAACCGCCTGAAAGCCCGCTTCGCCGATACGGAGCGCGTCTGGTTCTTCGACGGTGAAGGCGAGAATCCCTATTTCGCCTTCCTAGCGGCCGCCGACTGGATTTTCGTCACCGAGGAATCGACCAACATGCTGGTGGAAGCCTGCGTGACCGGGAGTCCGGTCTATGCCCTGCCGATGGAAGGCACGCCCGGGAAGTTCTCGCGTCTGCACGCCGAACTGGAAGGCGCCGGTGCGGTACGCCCCTATCTGGGCGAGCTGGAGCGCTGGACCTATCCGCCTTTGCGCGAGACGGCGCGGATCGCCGAGGCGCTTGTCGAGCGCTGGCAGGCAGCGCAAACCGGAAACCGCGAGGGTAATGCCGCATGAAATCGATATTGATCAGCCTCTTGAGTGCATTGGGACTTTCCATGACAGCCGACGACAACGCCTCCATCGTGACCCGCCATGACAATGTCTGGCTCGCCTCCCAGCCGAGCGAAGCCGATCTCGATGCCTGGGCCGAGGCCGGCGCCCGGATCGTGATCAATTCACGCACGCCGGAAGAGACGGCCTCCCTGCCCTTCGACATGGCCGCCGCCGTCGAAGCTCGCGGCATGCGCTATGTCGAGATGCCGATCGGTGGTCCCTACGGCGCCGACCCGCGACATACCGAAGCGCTGGCCGGGCTGCTGGCCGACGCAGACGGACCGGTTGTCATGCATTGCCGGTCCGGGACGCGTTCGGCCCATCTTTATGCGGCGTACCTGATGATCCGGGACCCGTCCGAAGCCGCGCCGTTCGACGCCATGTCATGGCCAGGAGGTCGCGATATGGGCATGGTCCAGGCCCTCACCCCCGCCACGTCCGACTAGGGCTGCAACACAGGTCGTGCAGTCCGCGCCGAAGTCTCTATATAAGGGCGAAACGACTCGGGGGCTGCAGGCCCCGCCCGCCGATCCAAGAGGTCCATCATGTCCGAGACGCGTCATTCGCGCCTGATCATCATCGGTTCCGGTGCCGCCGGCTATACCGCCGCCATCTATGCCGCGCGCGCCATGCTGGACCCGGTCATCATCGCCGGCCTGGAACCGGGCGGACAGCTCACCATCACCACGGATGTCGAGAACTATCCCGGCTTTGCAGACGTCATCCAGGGCCCCTGGCTTATGGAACAGATGCGCGAGCAGGCCGAAAAGGTCGGCACGGAAATGATCTCCGACGTGATCGTCGAGGCGGATCTGAATGTGCGTCCCTTCGTCCTCAAGGGCGATAGCGGAACGACCTACACCGCTGACAGCGTCATCATCGCGACCGGCGCGAAGGCGAAATGGCTCGGCATCCCGTCGGAAGAGAAATTCCAGGGCTTCGGCGTATCGGCGTGTGCGACCTGCGACGGTTTCTTCTACCGCGGCAAGGAAGTCGTGGTCGTGGGCGGCGGCAATACGGCCGTCGAGGAAGCCCTCTTCCTCACCAATTTCGCCTCCAAGGTCACGCTGGTGCACCGCCGCGACAGCCTGCGCGCCGAAAAGGTCCTGCAGGAGCGCCTGCTGGCTCACGAGAAGGTCGAAATGGTCTGGGACAGCGTCGTCGAGGAAGTACTCGGCGACGACAATCCGCCGGGCGTCACCGCGGTTCGCGTGAAGAATGTGAAAACCGGCGAGACGACCGACATCCCGGCGCACGGCTTCTTCGTCGCGATCGGACACGCGCCGGCGACCGAATTGTTCAAGGACCAGCTCGAGACCAAGGACGGCGGTTATCTCGTCACCGAGCCGGGCACGCCCAAAACCTCCATCCCGGGTGTGTTCGCAGCGGGAGACGTCACCGACGACATTTACCGCCAGGCGGTGACCGCAGCTGGAATGGGCTGCCAAGCGGCACTCGACGCCGAGCGTTTCCTCGCCGCGCAGGAGTAGCCGCTCCGGCCCTGAGGCATCCGAGCATCACACTGGGACTCAACTTCAAGCAGTCCCCCTTACAGACTGCTCATGTCGGGGTAATCTGCCACCAAACAAATGCCGTATAGGCATGGTCAGGTCGATATCGATTAGGGGTCGTCATGTACGCCAGAAATACAGCAATCGCCGCAGCCTTGCTCGGCGCTGTCTTTACGCACAGCGCCGCTGCCCAGAACGCCAATCCGTTTCCGGCGTTCTCGCATGCAAGCGAAGCCTCGCGCATGCACATCGACTACTCCGTCTGGAGCGACCTGCTGCACGACATGGTCCTCAACGTCCCGCAGATGGACCGCGAGCCCGAGCGCATGCGCACGGTGAACACCGGCACGCGGATTTCGACGGCCAATGAGTCGCGCTATCGTTTCGAAGCCAACCGCGTCGCCTATCATCTCATGTCAGACGAGTACCGGAATGCGGTGACGACCTATCGCGCCGAGCTCGAAGCCCTGCCCTCCCAGATCGATTTCAGCCGCCTGAACCGGAACGAGCAGCTGGCCTACTGGATGAACCTGCACAATGTGGCGATCGTCGAGCAGGTCATGTTGAACTACCCGGTGACCTATATTCACCGCATGAACGCGCACGGCACGCGCGAGAATGTGTTCGAAGCCAAGATCCTGAACGTTGCCGGCCAGCCGCTGAGCCTCAACGACATCCGGCTGCGGATCGTCTTCCAGCAATGGGATGACCCGCGCGTGATGTACGGCTTCTTCAACGGTGCCATCGGCGGGCCGGAACTGCCCCGCAACGCCTTTGACGCGACCCGTATCTGGTCGCAGCTCGACGACAATGCCGAGGAGTTCGTCAACTCCCTGCGTGGCGTCGAGGTCGCCCGCCGCGAGCTTCGGGTTTCGCACCTCTACCGGGATGCCGCACCGCTGTTCCCGGACTTCGAGTCCGATCTCCGCGCGCATCTGCGCCAGTACGCCAATGAAGAAACGCAGGCGCAGCTGAGCGGCAACCGCCCGCTCGCCCCGAGCGTCGAGGACTGGCACGTCGCCGACCTGATCAACGGCTCGACCCGCTGCACCGGACCGGCCGGTCCGGCCACCATGTATTCGTCACGCCCCGAGACGGCCGGCCGTGGGGAGCCCATGCCGGTCGCGACGAGCTGTGCAAGCCTTCCCCCCAATGCGCTCGTCCTTCTCGACGCCGTGTTCGATCGCCGCATCGAGCTGATCGGAGAAGGCCGCTACGGCAATGTCCGCACGATCGATCTGCCGACGGTCGATCCCGATGCCCAAAACGAAGGCTCCGCGGACGAGGATAGCGGCGCTTCGCCGGAATAAGCCGCATTTTACAATCAAGACAATGGAGCCCGGACCGGCAACGGTCCGGGCTTCGCGTATCGCGCTTTCAATTCCGTACTCGCGATTTGTGCGTATCCAGATAGACTGCCCGCGAGTCGACTCAGATCGGGGGAGCGCCTGCGCCGATGGATTGGGACAAGCTGAAGACCTTTCATGCCGCAGCGCAGGCAGGGTCGCTGACGCGCGCTGCCGACTTGCTCGGCCTCTCGCAATCGGCGGTCAGCCGTCAGATTGCAGCGCTGGAGGACGATCTCGGCGTCACGCTCTTCCATCGCCATGCGCGCGGCCTCATCCCGACCGAACCAGGCAATCTTCTCTTCGAGGCGGCCAAGGAAATTCACGGCAAGGTCGCGATCGCTGAGGCACGTGTCCATGACGCCCGCGACGAGCCCTCCGGGGAGCTCAAGGTCACGGCCCCCACCGCACTCGGTTCGATCTGGCTGGCGCCGCGGCTCAAGGAATTCCGGGAGGAATATCCCGGCATCAATATCCGTCTCATGCTGGACGATCACGAGCTCGATCTGGCCGGGCTCGAGGCAGAGGTCGGCATTCGCCCTTGGCCCTCCACACAGAATGATCTCGTCCAGCGCAAGCTCCTCAGCGTTCACCAGCACCTCTATGCCAGTCACGCCTATGTCGAAAGTCGAGGCCGGCCCGAAAGCGCCGAGGCGCTCGACGATCACGACATCATCTATTACGGCCCTCCCCAGATGGCGCCCATCCCGGGTCTCGACTGGGCGGCCAAGGCCGGTCGTCCCGAGGGTGCTCCGCCACGTCCTGCCGTGGTCGAAGTGAATACGATCTACGGCGTCATGAAAGCGGTCGAGGCCGGCATGGGCATCGCGGCCCTGCCGGATTATGTCGCCCGCGAAAATGTGAAACTCGAGCGGATCCTTCCGGACCTCGATGGTCCGGATTTCGAGACCTATTTCGTCTATCCTAGCGAGCTGCGCGGCTCCCGCCGCATCATCGCCTTCCGGGACTTCCTGATCGAACAGGCCCGCCGCTGGGAAAGCTGATTTCGCGCCGGATCAGCGATCGAGCAGGCGATCAAGCAATTTGATGACCTGATCAGACGCGACTTCCATCCGCTCCACGGCCGCTTCGGCGCCAGCCTTGTCGCCCAGCGCGCACAGACGGGCCGCCTCACGCCCTTCATGGTGGACCTGCGCGTGCGGCGCCTCGAGATCGCGGAAGGCCGGCAGCCCCCTCATCATCTCGTCGTCGACGCTGTCATACCAGCGCCCCAGCCGGCAGGCATGGTGATCGCTGAGTTCGGCTTCGGTAAGATTGGTCCGCCCCACCAGCATTTCCGCAAGTCGCTTCTTCCAGAGGAAGTGGTCCGATTTGGCGCGATGCAGGACGTAATCGGGCAGATGAGTGCCATCGATTTCGGAGAATGCCTGCTTCACGATCACATCGCTGTCCGCGACCGCACGAATGACGGCTTCTGCCCGTTCATGGACGCGCGCAGCGGTCTGGGCAACTTCGGATACTCCGCCCGACAATTCGTGCGTCGCACGGGTCTGTTCCTCGATCAGTCGCGCGATATCGGTAACGAGCGTATCACCCTCGCCGACTTTCTCGCGCACGGCGCCGACCTGGTCGGAGGCGCGCGATGCGGCCGCCTTGCCGTCGGCAACAGCCGTCGTGGATTCACGCACCGCACCGATAATGCCGGAGACCTCCGACTGCAGATTCTCGATCCGCTCGCGAATATCGCCTGTCGCGGCCTCGGTCTGCCCGGAAAGGGCCTTGACCTCCTGGGCCACAACGGAGAATCCACGCCCGGCCTCGCCTGCCCGGGCAGCCTCGATCGTCGCATTGAGGGCAAGCAGATTGGTCTGGCCCGCGATCGCGGCGATGGTGTCGAGAATCTCGGTGATCTGACCTGATGCAGCCTCCAGTGCCGCGGCTCGCGCGACGATGCGCTCATAGGCGAGATCGATCTTGTCCATCTGACCGGCGGACTGGGCGACCTCGTCCAGACCCTTGCCGGTGGCCTCGACGCAGTCGCGCAGGACCCCGCTCGCCGAGGCCGAAACCTCGGATATTTCGCGGATCGCGGCATCAATGCCGTCGATCGATCCGGCCATGAGCTGGCTGCTGGTGTCGAGCGACGCGATGTCGCCTGTTGCTTTTGCAACGGCGGCCATCGCTTCGCTGGAACTCATCGAAAAACCGACGACCCGGTCGAGCGCCTGCTCTTCGCGACGGATCATGACGGCTTCCAGGCATTCCAGCGCTTCCTTGACCGGAGCGGGCAGATCGGCGCGGGCCTCGGCTGCGGCCTCGCCGGTGCCCAGCGTACCGATGGCCTGCGCAACGGCCTCGGCCCATTGCGGTTGCGCCTCAGCGTCGGACAGGGTCGAATCCGGCGTGCTCGCAAACGGTTCGTCCGCGCGTCGGCGCTGGAATCCAATCTTCATGAAAAATCCCCCGATTTCCGTCCCCGGATGCCGCAATTGCGGTTAACAAGAGGTTGCCGGAACGGAGATCGGTGAAATGTGTCCGAAACCGGCCCGATTGCATGGCGGGCATACGGCTTTACGGCAAATGTGCATAGCCAACATGACGCAACGTCTCTGGTGGGCCGAAGGCAAATGCATCATATACACACCCGACGCGGCGGCGACGCCGCTCCTCAGAACCCCCCTTCTGAGTTCTGCATACCCGTCTCCTCCCCATACGGTATGCACATCGCGCCGGACCCTCTCCTCCCCCTTTCGGGTCCGGCGCCGTCTTTTTCGGGCTACCCCGCCCGCTTTCACTTTCAGCCCCGGCCTTTTGGCCGGGGCTTTTTTCTGTCCGGACACAAGTCGCACGCAAAAACGCCCCGGTCGCAGGACCGGGGCGTCAATGATCGAAAATCAGTCGCGTGATCTAGGCGATCGTGGAACGCAGCATCCACGCCGTCTTTTCATGCTCGGTCAGGCGCGGAGTCAGAATATCGGCGGTCGCCTCATCGCCATGCTCGCTCGCCAGGGCCAGAGCCTTGCGGATCGTCGCCACGACCGTCTCGTGCCCCTTGAGTAGATCGAGCAGCATGTCATTGGCGTCCTTGGCGTCGCCGCCGGACTTGATCGAGGACGCATCCTGCATCTCGCCGTAGGAACGCGGGGCAACCACGTCGAGTGCACGAATCCGCTCGGCGATCACGTCCGTCGCCGCCCAGAGCTCGTTGTACTGGAGCTCGAAAAGCGCGTGGAGATCATGGAAGCGCGGTCCCGTAACGTTCCAGTGATAGACGTGCGTCTTGAAATAGAGCGCATAGGTATCCGCCAGGACAGCCGTCACCGCTTTCGCCATAGTCTCGCGTTGCACGTCGGACAGACCCATATTGATGCTCATTTCATCCTCCAGTTCGGTTCACATGCGGCCTCGCCGCGGCGTTGGCCTGTGTATGCACCGCCCAACTTCATAACACAAATCAGGAATAACTAGCCCAGCCATAGAGGATGCCAATAACTACCTGAGCGATGCGCAGAAGCGCTGGATACGGCGACCAGCTTCCTCCAGCGAGGCATCGTCGGTCGCATAGGAAATCCGGAAACCCGGCTCCAGACCGAAGGCGACGCCGGGCACAACCGCGACGGCCTCAGCCTCGAGCAGGGCAGCGCAAAAATCCGTATCATTCCGGATTTCGGTTCCGTCCGGCGCCCTCTTCCCGATACACCCGGAGCAGTCCGCGAACACATAGAACGCACCTTCCGGCTTCGGGGCCACAAGCCCCTCGGCGCCGTTCACAGCTTCAAGAACCAGATCGCGACGGCGCAGGAAGGCATCATTACGCGCTTTCAGAAAGCCGTGATCGCCATTAAGGGCGGCAACCGAAGCCCACTGGCTGACCGAGCTCGGATTGGACGTGGTCTGGCTGATGATCTTGCGCATTGCCGCGATCAATTCGACCGGCCCGCCGGCATAGCCGATCCGCCAGCCGGTCATGGAATAGGCCTTGGAAACGCCGTTCATGGTCAGCGTGCGGTCGTACAGCTTCGGTTCGACCTGGGCGATGGTGGCGAATTCGAAGCCCTCGTAGACGATGTGCTCGTACATGTCGTCGGTCATGACCCAGACATGCGGGTGCCGCAGCAGCACGTCGGCAAGCGCCTTCAGCTCGTCCGCCGTATAGCCCATACCGGTCGGATTCGAGGGCGAGTTGAGGATCAGCCAGCGCGTCTTCGGCGTAATGGCGGCTTCCAGCGCGTCCGGCGTAATCTTGTAGCCGCTCTCTATCCGGGTCGCGACACAGACAGGGCTTCCGCCGACAAGACGCACCACTTCCGGATAGGTCACCCAGTAGGGCGCCGGAATGATGACTTCGTCGCCCTCGTTGAGCGTGGCTGCAAAGGCATTGAAGATCACGGGCTTGCCGCCCGGCGCCACATGAATCTGATCGGCTGCGTAGTCGAGGCCGTTATCGCGCTTGAACTTGGCGATGATGGCGTCCTTGAGTTCCGGGATGCCGTCGACCGCCGTGTATTTGGTATGCCCCGCCCGTATGGCTGCGATACCGGCGTCGGCGATGTGCTCGGGCGTCTGGAAATCCGGTTCGCCGGCGCCCAGGGAAATCACGTCCACGCCCTTCGCCTTGAGATCGCGCGCCTTCTGGGTCACGGCGAGAGTGGCAGAGGGTTTCACGCGCTGAAGCGCGGCGGACGGCGTGAAGGTCATGGGAGCATTCCTGATTCAGGCGACTGGACGAGCGAAACCTAAACCTGACACACGAATGCTCCAATAGGGCAAAAACGCCGCTTCCACGGGGGCACACTCAGTGCACGGCGTCCGAGCCGCCCTTCAGGCCTTCGATCAAGGGCAAATCCACATTGCGGCAATACTGCTGAAGCATGGTGAGAACCCGCTCGAACTTCAGCCCGGCTCGCGCTTTGAGGACATAACCGGCGACATTACGCTCATAGGCTGCCATCTTGTCGCTCTCCGCATTCGATGTCGTCAGGACGAAAACAACGGAGCGGCTGAGGGCTTCATCCCGACGGATCTCGGAAAGGCACTCGATCCCGTTCATGCGGGGCATGTTGAGATCGAGGAGCATAACGAAGGGGCCCTCTATCCGCTTTTCGGCATGCTCGCCGCGCAGGATTTCTAGCGCTTCGACGCCATCGCGCGCGCGCACCGTCGGATTGACGATGTCCAGCGCGGCCAGACCACGCTCGATCATTTCCACGTCAACTTCGTCGTCATCCACGACGAAAAGAGTGACTTCGTCCGGACGTATCTGGGCATTGGGGATCATGGGTCTGTTTCTTTCTTCTTGTTCTCAAAAGCCTTAACCGCCTCCAGCCCCTCGGCATCCGTGTCGCCGAAGGGCCAGTTTATCACGAACCGGGTACCGCGCCCGCGCGGCGGATCCGACTGGACACGTATTTCGGCTTTCACCGAAGCCAGCGCCTTCTGCACGATAGCGAGGCCCATACCCGCCGCTTCGAGTTCGTCGCGGGGACGAAGCGTCTGGAAAACATCGAAAATCCGGTCATGAAAGCGTGGATCGATACCCTCACCATCGTCTTCAACGCTTATCTCATAACGGTTCCCACGGGCACGGACAGTGACCGTGATCACACCGCCGTCGCGGTCATGATGCTTCACCGCATTCCCGACCAGATTCACCAGAACGAGTTCGAACACCGCTTTGTCGACCCTGATTGTTTCAGGCCTGGCATCGACCCGGACACTGAAACGATCCGGCATGTCGATAATCTCAGTCAGGGCCTCCACGGCTTCGGCCACGGAAACCGGCTCGACGGCGTGGGAAAGGCGACTGATCCGGGCATAGCTGAGCATGGCATCGAGCAGTCGCTGCATCCGCTCAATGCGCTGGCTTAGCTGGCGCAGATGACGCTCCGAGCGCCCGGAGACTTCACCGCCCAGATCCTCGTGGAGCCAGTCCGTCAGCGCCGCAATGCCTCGCAGGGGGGATCGCAAGTCATGGGAGGCAGCATAGGCGAATTGGTCTAGCTCGCGGTTGAGGGCCAGCAATTCGCGATTGATTTGCTCGACGCGCAGAAGACGCTGGTTGCGGTGCATGAGATGAATCGCGAGACCGATGACGCCGGTGAGCAGCAAGCCTATCCCCAGCACGACTTCCGGAAGGGCCGAGCGCGGGACAACCGGCCCGCTCTGGGCATACGCGGCCAACCTCTCCTGCTCATAATGGTTCAGTCCGATCCAGAGCCCGATCTGGACGGAAACGAGCAGGACGATCGCCGGTGCAATATAGGTCAATGATCGCGAACGGCCCGACTGCCTTTCCATGACGAGCGTCAACGCGAACGCGCCCGCGCCGAGCAAGACGAATCCGACCGAGGTGTGGAGTGCCATACGGGTCAGCCGGCTCCAGCCGAGCAGGTCCTCAATCCCCGTGGCATAACCGAGAAGCGAAATGCCGCCGAGGCCCACGAGAACCGGCGCTAGCAGAAGGCCGGCTGTGACGTCCCTGTCCGGCCGGCGGAGCGACGCCATCATGACCCCCGCCAGACCGGCCGTAATGAAGCCGGCTGCAGTATTGGGCGCCATACGTCCCGGATGGCTCGTTTGATCGGTCAGGAAATGCTCGACGGCGAACTCGTCGATGCCGAAACTCAGCCCGGTCAGGTATTGCAGAAGGGTCAGGAAGGACAGCGCCAATACGAATGCCGCCACGCCACCCGCCGCCCGTTTGCGTCCGTACTCGAGCAGAAGAAAGGCCAGGGCCGACATAGAGAAGCACAGAGCGGTATTGAATTGCATCGGCGTGAAGCCGGGCACGAGTTGAACCAGGAAAGCGCTCTTCACCACCCAGCCGCTCATTACGAGGAGGCCGAGCACCAGCACCGTCAGAAGACAGAGCGTACTCGGCGTCGCGCGGCGAATACCTCGCGGCACCCACGACCCGGATTTCAGTGAAAAATGTGCCGTCGCACTACTGGGCATTCCGAACTCCCGTCGAGCGGAGGGACGGAGGTTAGCGTAACGCCGCACCTAACCACTAGTGAGATATTAGTTCCACATTGAAAGCGTTCAAGTTGTAAATCGGCCGGTTCCGTGCACGACCTTACAGGCCTGACGTGCCATGATTTCGCCCCACAATACCACGCAATCGCCCCAAACTCGCCCCGCCTCATCCCTGTTCCGGGTTCAGCGTCGTTTTCGGGACAGGACCGCCGGGCGCCTCGTCTTTCACCCTCGCAGGCGAGGCGTCCGGCACTCCCGGGGAGGACGATATGAAAGCCACGCAATCGACTGCCGCCGCCGGAGGCCAGGGATGGTTTGCCATCCTGCTGGCATTGATGGTCTTCAGCGCAAGCCTCGTGCTCTGGGCGGATGCCCGGGCCGATAGCGGCTTTCCTGAAATCCGGTCGTCCGAGACGGCCCCCGCCACCCCAAGCGCTCCGGGAGCAAAGCAATGACTCTCGGCCTGCTGATCATGCCGATCGCGCTGCTCTGGCTTGCTGCCAGCGGAGAACAGCGGATCTGGTAACCCGTTTGCGCCGGTCCGCCTTGCCAATACCGGGCTCGCGCAATCGACGGAGAGCGGCGTCATTTCCATGGCCCTGGGCCGCGCTAGCGGTTCGTGATGCTGCTCTCCGTCACCCTCTCCCGGCCCGGTATCATTGCGGTCCCGTAACGCGACCCTCCCTGTTCAAACCAGACCGTGTCCGGTACTCAGGTCTTGTCGGGGACGTTGTGGAGGTCTGATTGGGCGAGGAGTTCAGGACGCGCCTGAGATCCGTCGGGAGGCGCCTGGAAGCGCTCGGAGCGAAGCTTGCCGCGCACCTTCCCATGTCGGAAGACACGCGCCGCCGGCTGATCGCACTGACCGGGACAAGTATCGTCAACAGCGTGATCGTCTGGATCCTGCTGGCCCTGTCGGTACGGATCGAAATCGCACCCCCCGTCGACTATGTCAGCGTCAGCTTCGTCATGCCGGCCCCTGTCGAGACTGAACCGCTCCCCGAAGCGCCAGCCGAGATCGAACACGTCGCAGAACCGGAACCCGCTCCGCCTCCTGAGCCCGAGCCCGCCCCTGCTCCGGAGCCCGAACCTGCCCAGGAATCCCAGCCCATCCCCGAAGCCATGCCGGAACCAGCACCGGAAACAGCGCCCTTGCACGACCCCGTTGAGGTATCCCCGGAGCCGACCGAACGGGCTATTGCTTCGAGTCAGGGCGAAGATGACGATGACGAGGAAGATACCGCCGGCGACTCAGCGGAGACAGAGACCGAGGACAGCTTTCCGGCCTACGATCTCAACGCCGTACCGATTCCGCTTCCAAACGGAGGCCACGGGACGACGGAATATGCCGTGCGAGAAATCTTCTGCCTGTCCACGTCGGACGGGAATCGCGATGCCCTGAACTGCCCCCCGAGCGACGGCAGCGAGGGTCTGCCCCTGCTGCGCTATGCCAGCGAGGCCAATATTGCGGCGGGCGAAGCGGCTTTTGCCGAGATGTCCGAGGAGGAAATTCGTGCGCTCTACGAGGCGGCGGGGCTGCCGGTCAACGACCTAGATGGACAGCCTACGCTGGACAATCCGGCCGACCGACCGACCAGCGGAGCGGACCAGATGCGCGAATCGCTACCGCCCCAGCACCCCGATCCCGCATTCGGGAATTGACCTCGCCGCGGCAGCCCGCTCCATTGCGGCCATGAATTTCCTGTCCGACACCACTGCCCCCGCCCATCCCGCTCTCATCGAGGCGATTTCGACAGCCAATACCGGCTATGCGGCCAGCTACGGCGCCGACGCGATATCCGCGCGCGTGAAAGCCAAGCTGAGCGAGATTTTCGAAACCGATCTCGAAATACTGTTCGCGGTGTCCGGTACAGCTTCGAACGCGCTGGCGCTCTCGATCCTCTGTCCGAACCATGGCGCCATCCTGTGCCATGACGAGGCTCACATTCACCGCGACGAACGGGGTGCGCCTGAATTCTTCACCGGCGGCGGCAAGCTGATCCCGCTGCGCGGCAATCACGCCAAAATCGCGCTCGACGAACTCGACCGCGCGCTGACCGAAATCCCCGAGGGCTTCGTGCATACCAGCCCGGCCCGCGTCCTTTCCCTGTCCAATCTGACGGAAAGCGGTACAGCCTACTCTGTCGACGAAGTTCGCGAGCGGACCGCGCGGCTTCGCGATCGGCCGGCGCTCATCCACATGGATGGCGCGCGCTTCGCCAATGCCCTAGTGACGCTGGGCTGTTCGCCTGCGGATCTGACCTGGAAGTCCGGCGTGGACGTACTCTGCCTCGGCGCAACCAAGAACGGCGCACTCGGCGCTGAGGCTGTCATTCTCTTCCCGTCGGTCGCCGACCGGATCGAGGAGCTTCAGGCACGCCAGAAGCGAGCGGGTCACATGGCACCCAAAATGCGCTTCCTGGCTGCCCAGTTCGAAGCCTGGCTGGCCGAAGACCTCTGGCTCGAGCTTGCGCGGACCGCCAATGCCCGGGCGAAACGCCTGGCGGACGGCCTCTCCACCCTGCCTGGCGTCGAAATCCATCACGCGGTGGACGGCAATGAAGTCTTTGTGCGCCTGCCCGAGACGCTTGCTGCCGGCTTGCGCGAGGCCGGTGCCGGTTTCTATGGCTGGCCGGACGGATCGGCCCGTTTCGTGACCAGCTGGTGCACCAGTGATGCGGAAATCGACTCACTCCTCGCCGAGGCTGGATCCGGCACTGGCTGATTGCGCCTTGTGATAGTGGAACAAATCAAGTACAACCTCCGCATGCAAAACGGAGGATGAGATGCCGAGCGATTGGGGAATTCTCTTCAAACTCGATGCGGTCGGGTATGATGGGTGTGGACGGGTCGTCCTGTCGGACGCCGATGCCGCGGCACGGCTTGCAACACTGTTCAGACATGCGGACGCGCTGTCCTGCAGATCGGGATGCGGATTGCCGCTCAGTTGCGACACGGCGATGATCACGCGCGAGGAAGTGACCGGTATCGGTCCCGACCTCCTGATCAACAATCCCGACTTCGGTACGATCATGCGCAAGCGAAAAGCGGTTGGAGCACGGGAAGCCGTGATTGTCTTTTCGATCTACCGACGGCTCGACGTCCCCCTGGATGCGGAGAACGCGCAAGCGCCAGCAGCATGATCCGGTCTTGAGCCAATCGGGAAGTCGGTACCGGCATGCCCCGTCCATAAAACGAAAGCCGGCGTGTGGGCGAGGTTATTCGGCGCCGCCGCCATCATCGTCCGTCGACCGGCGCCAGGGACCGTTATAGCGCGGATCCTGACGCCGGCGGCGATCCGGACCGAAATAGGTCGGCGCCTTGATGAATCGGCGGGGCCGCTCGATCAGGGCGGAAATCCGGTGGAAGAGATCGACGGGTCGAACCGGCTTGGCCAGGTATTCGTTCACGCCCGCATTGATCGCCTCGATCACCTTGGACCGGTCGGTGTGTCCGGTGACCATGATGATGGGGAGGTATTTGTTCGCACTGTCCGAAGCCGTCCGGACGAGGCGCGTGAATTCGAGCCCGTTCAGATCGCCCAGCATGTAGTCGACGAGCGCGAAATCCGGGTTCACATCGCGCATCGTCTCGA
This sequence comes from Maricaulis sp. B-26, assembly GCF_056857855.1. Classification (NCBI taxonomy): domain Bacteria; kingdom Pseudomonadati; phylum Pseudomonadota; class Alphaproteobacteria; order Maricaulales; family Maricaulaceae; genus Maricaulis; species Maricaulis sp. B-26. Next base: position 98,149 of record NZ_JBSXNX010000016.1, on the reverse strand, counting down.
AGGCGTCGGCCGCATCGCGCACCTCGACGATCGTCCTCACGCCGAACCCCTGGAGGATCGTACGCAGAATGGTCGACATGTGCGCATTGTCCTCGACGATCAGGACTCGAATGCGTTCGAAGCTGCCGGACATAAGCTCTCGTGGAAGCCGGAATGAATCAGTTGAGGGGCCACTCTGCCCCGGCTGACCTTAACCAAGTCTTGATCCGGGCGACAGGTCTGCATTGTCCGCGCCGCCATGTCGCACCCCCGGATATTGGTCACTTACCCGCTTCCCTATGCTAGAGTGCTATTTGTCACGCGTCCGCTGCATCGAGCTTGAAAGGACGATGCCATGAACATCTCGGAACAAACCGTCCGGAAGCTGATCCTTCGGGCTCGGGCCTACGACAGCAAGGAACAGATCGAGGACTTCGAGCGCGATCCCGACAGCGAGGAGACCGATGCGGTCGAAACGCTGCAGACCGGCGATACGGATCCGATACGCACGGAAATCGAGGACTGGGTCGATTCCCTCGACGAGGAAGCCCAGTCGGAACTCGTTGCGCTCTACTGGATCGGCCGCGGCGATTATGATGGCCCGGACTTCGCGAGCGCCGTGAAAGCCGCCGACGACCGTCACAGCGGCTCGACATCGACCTATCTGCTCGGCGTTCCCATGCTGGGCGACTATCTCGAGCTCGGCCTCGACGCGGTGATCGAAGCGGAGGTGTTCGACGACGCCTGAACCATTCACGTCCCACAATAACCGGACGTAAAACCTTAGTTGTACAAAAAAACTTTTCTTGCTGAGCCCCAGCCCCTCTTATAAGGTGTTGGTTAACGGCGGGGCAATTTTTGCTCCCCGTCAGTAATGGGGACAGTCATGAAAACATTTGTAATGGGTGCCGCTGCGACATTGCTTGCAGCACCACTGGCGCTCGCCCAATCAGGCGACATCTATATCGAAGGCGCCGCGGGATACGCCTTCGAAGGCGATTACGGTTATAACGGGCTCGATTTCACGGTCGAAGGCGACTGGAGCGGCGGCGTTGCTCTGGGCATCACCGACCTGATCGGCGATTTCGACGTCGAGCTCGACATCTACTCGACCAGCCGCGGCTATGAAGGCTATTCGACAAGCCTCGACTCGCTGAGCGTGATGGTAAATGGCCTCTATGATTTCGATATGGGTGACAGCCCGATCACGCCCTATGTCGGCCTCGGCATCGGTCAGGTGAAAGTCGAATATGATGGTGCCAACCAGTTTCCGGCTTTTTCAGACGAAGAATGGGTCTTCGGATGGCAGGCCATGGCTGGTGGCCGCTGGCAGGCTAATGAGCAGTTCAGCCTGTTCGCCGAGTGGCGCTACCAGTCGGCCGAAGATGCTGACCTCGCCGGCCTTCCCGTCGAATATGGAAGCCACAACCTTCTGCTTGGCGGTCGTCTGACTTTCGGACAGTAACCCTGCGGAGCCCTTGCCATAAGCGCCCGCCCTGCGCCCGCAGGGCGGGCGTTTGCGTAACTTGTTCCAACGCAAAGCCAGTGAAAAATCAGAAGCCCTGGGCCGGGCGCTGACTGTCCAGCCAGACGACGTCGCCGACATTCTTTCCGGCATGCGCACGGGTATCGAGTACAGCAATAATCCGTTCGGCCATGACGTCCGGGGGAACCGGCTTGACGAGATAGCCGTCACATCCGGCGCGAACCGCATCCGTCACGATCAACATTTCATTGCTGGCAGTCAGCAGGATGATCGGAACGTCCTGATTGATACAGGCGTCCGAGGCACGAACCATGTGGATGAGGTCGATACCCGTCCGCCGGCAGCGCAGATCGTGGTCGAGCAGGACGATATCGTAGACATCCGCATTCAGCGCTTCCCAGGCGGAGGCAATATCGGCGGCCATGGACACATTTTCGCAGCCGCAAGTGTTCAGCAGCCGGCAGACGAGGCTGCGGATGGACGGCATGTCCTCGACGACGAGAATGCTGAGGCCTTGGAGACAATCACTCGGCATAGCCTGCTCCGAACAGGAAGTTCGAATCCGTTATATTTCATGAATGCATTGCCGCCGGGTTAACAGGCTTGGCTAACTCGCACGAGCGGTGACAGTGGAAAGACCGCTTTCGGCCGTCGGGCCGAGGGCGGCCAGAGCCGCGATGCGCTCGCCCAGCATGCGGGCGGTCACCGGTTTGGGCAGGACCGCATCCGCACCGGCTTCGCGCGCGCCTTCGGCAAGATGCGGCTGCCAGGTCGGCGCCAGCAGGATGAGCGGCATGGACGGAGCCGGACCGGACTTCTGGGTGCGGAAGTCCTGAATCAACTCGACCCCGGTCATGCAACCGAGGTCGTAATCGATCAGGGCGATGTCGGGGCGGACCGTGAACGCCATGGCGCGGGCCGATTCCGGATCGGCCGCCTCGTAGATCCGCGTCACGCCAAGCCCCTTGAGGAGCGTCTTGAGCACCGTTCGCACCGGACGGCTGTCGTCGACGAGGAGGACGGTAATCGCATCAAGACGGGCGGCGGACATCGGGCTTCTCCCTGTTTTCAGGCCTTTAGTCTGCCCCCGCTTCCTTAACACCGCCCTACGTGTGGTTAATCTCATATGAGCGCTGCTGACACCGCGCTGTCACGAGGCGCAACAGCGCGGGACTCGCTCCGCTCGCTTGTGCCGCCTATATCTGGCGACATGACCAGACTGACCGTCGACGACACGCTTACCGCTCCGGAAGACTTCGTGCTGGACCAGCTCCCGCGCCAGGCGCCGGAGGGCTGGACCCCGCACCGTCCGGACCGACCGGAGAAGTCCGAGGGCGGCGAACGCTTCAAATGCGTCTCCGAATACACCCCGATGGGCGACCAGCCCGCGGCGATCAAGGAGCTCGTCGAGGGGCTCGAAACCGAGGAGCGCGACCAGGTCCTTTTGGGCGCGACCGGTACCGGCAAGACCTTCACCATGGCCAAGATCATCGAGGCGGTGCAGCGCCCGGCCCTGATCCTGGCCCCCAACAAGACCCTCGCCGCCCAGCTCTATGGCGAGTTCAAGTCGTTTTTTCCTGAGAATTCTGTCGAGTATTTCGTCTCCTACTACGACTACTACATGCCCGAGGCCTATGTGCCGCGGACGGATACCTATATCGAGAAGGAATCCTCCATCAACGAGGCCATCGACCGGATGCGCCACGCGGCCACGCGGGCCATTCTCGAGCGCGACGATGTTATCATTGTCGCCTCGGTGTCGTGTATCTACGGCATCGGCTCGGTCGAGACCTATACCGCGATGACCTTCGAGCTGAAGCCCGGCGACGAGGTCGATCCGCGTGCGGTGATGCGGCAACTCGTCGATCTGCAATACACGCGAAACGACGCCGCCTTCATCCGCGGAACCTTCCGCCTGCGCGGGGACAGCCTGGAGGTTTTCCCGGCCCACTATGACGACCGCGCCTGGCGCATCGCCTTCTTCGGCGACGAGGTCGAGGCCATCACCGAATTCGACCCGCTCACCGGCAAGACCATCGCCGACCTCAAGAGCGTGAAATTCTACGCCAACTCCCACTACGTCACGCCGCGCCCGACGCTCAACCAGGCCATCGTGCAGATCAAGCGCGAGCTCAAACAGCGCCTCGCCTGGATGGAGGAGAACGGCCAGCTCCTTGAGGCCCAGCGGCTGCAGCAGCGCACCGAGTTCGATCTGGAAATGCTCGAGGCCACCGGCTCCTGCGCCGGCATCGAGAATTATTCCCGCTACCTCACCGGCCGCAAGCCGGGCGAGCCGCCCCCCACACTGTTCGAATACCTGCCCGAGGACGCCCTCGTCTTCGCGGACGAGAGCCATGTCTCCATCCCGCAGCTCGGCGCGATGTACAAGGGCGACTATAACCGCAAGAAAACCCTGGCGGATCACGGCTTCCGCCTGCCCTCCTGCCTCGACAACCGCCCGCTCAAATTCGAGGAATGGGACGCCATGCGCCCGCAGACGGTCTGCGTCTCGGCCACGCCCGGCCCCTGGGAGCTCAACCAGACGGGCGGCGTGTTCACCGAGCAGGTCATCCGCCCCACCGGCCTGATCGACCCGCCGGTCGAGGTCCGCCCCGTCGCCGCCGACGGCGCCTCACAGGTCGACGACGTCATCGCCGAGGCCCGCGCTACCGCCGAGGCCGGCTATCGCACCCTGGTCACCACGCTCACCAAGCGCATGGCCGAGGACCTCACCGAGTACATGCACGAGCAGGGCCTGCGCGTGCGCTACATGCACTCCGACGTCGACACGGTGGAGCGCATCGAACTGATCCGCGATCTGCGCCTGGGCGAGTACGACATCCTCGTAGGCATCAACCTCCTGCGCGAAGGCCTCGACATTCCGGAGTGCGGCCTCGTCGCCATTCTCGACGCCGACAAGGAAGGCTTCCTGCGCTCGGAAACGAGCCTCATCCAGACCATCGGCCGCGCCGCGCGCAATGCGGACAGCAAGGTCATCCTCTATGCCGACCGCGTCACCGGCTCCATGCAACGCGCCATGGACGAAACCAGCCGCCGCCGCACCAAGCAGATCGCCTATAACGAAGAACACGGCATCACCCCGACCACCATCACCCGCGGCATCAGCGACATCCTCGAAGAGGTGATGGAGTCCCAGGCCAAAGGCCGCGGCGTCGCCGCCAAGGGCCGCAAGAAGGGCGACGGCAAGCCGAAAGGGCTGTCGGATCGCGGCCAGGCTGGTTTTGCCGGCGGGGAGAATATCACCGCGGTGGTGGCCGATCTGGAGAAGCGCATGCGCGAGGCTGCTGCGGATCTGGAGTTTGAAGAGGCGGCGCGGTTGCGGGACGAGATTATGAAGCTCAAAGCCGACTGAGCGGCTGGACGGTCCGGTCAGGGCGATGCACGCGCCACAACCTTAACAAACATGATTGATTTCACCCGTTTTACGTGTATATTGTCTCGCAACACTGCCCATTGACGACCCAATCCATCGGGGCCTATACACCGGTTAACTCCCCCGGCGTGCTTCGTCCGTCGGGCGCAAGGCTCCTTCGGGAGCCTTTGCTTTATGCGCACCCATGTCTATGTCGACGGCTTCAACCTGTATTACGGCGCCCTGAAGGGCACGCCGCATAAATGGCTGGACTTGGAACGCCTGATGACCGGCCTCCTGCCGCGGAACGACGTACAAGCCATCAAGCTGTTCACCGCACGGATCAAATCGCGGCCGGACGATCCGACCGTGGCCCAGAGGCAGAACGCCTATCTGCGGGCTTTGACCGCACATTGCCCCCGCGTCGAACTCGTCTTCGGTCACTTCCTCTCGCACACGACGCGGATGCCCCTCGCGTCGCCCGCCGCAAACGGCGCACGCACCGTGGACGTGATCAAGACCGAAGAAAAAGGCTCCGACGTCAATCTGGCCGTCCACATGGTCGACGACGCCTGGCGCGACCTCTATGACGCCGCGGTCATCGTCTCGAATGACAGCGATCTGGCCGAGGCCATGAAACGCGTCCGGGCTCTGGGCAAGACGACCGGCCTCGTCACTCCGGCCGCGCGCCGCGCGTCGCAACAGCTTGCACGCCACGCCAATTTCAGAAAGCAATTGCGCTCCAGGCACCTCGCCAAGGCGCAATTACCGGAACAAATTCCGGGGACCAATATTTCCAGACCGGACGAATGGTAAGGCCATTCAAGAATGGCCGTTACACCCCCTCCATCGCACCAGCATAATGCGCCACCACATCCTTAATCCGCGCCTTGTGCCGATAGAGATCATCCGGCCCATCAACATAGACGCGATCCTCGTTCTTCCCAGCATCGAAGAAGATCACCGACTTGGTCTTGCCTTCGAGGAAGAGCCGGCAGATCGGTTTGCGGTTATTGTCGTCGAACAGGATGGCGCAATACGCCTTGGCATCACGGATCGCGATGTTTGAAGCGTCGGTCACTTCAGCGGCGATCGCCTGGATGATGTAGAAGGCGCGCCATTCCTCCTCAGTCGTATGAATATCGCTCTTGGGGGCCACCGGCGTCACGGCCGAGGCCTCTTCCGAAGGATCATTCCCATCATCATCCCCCAGCGCGACTTCCAGGCGCTGACGAACGCGTTGGCGGATGATGTCATCAAAAGCGCGACGGATATTCGGCTTCAGACCTTCCACGACTTTGGCGGTCAAATTGCCCTCGTAAAAGCTGCGCCCGACCAGCTTCACGAACTCGTCGTCCGGGCTCTGAATCTGCTCGGTGATATAGGCGGCGGCCAGGCGAGAGTATTTCAGGCCGGCAGCGGTCTCCTGAACGAGATCGATGTTGAAGGCCGACTTGGAGAACTTCTCCAGCTCGCGCAGGTCGGCGTCATCATAAGCCTCCAGCGAGAATTTGAAGAAGGGTCGCTCATCCATCCTGTTGGGCGCGTCGATATCGGTGAAGAACCAATAGTCCGCGCCATTGGTGAGGATAGCAATCCGCCCTTCGGTCACGCCGAAATAGCGATAGAGCTGACTGTACTGGACATTGCCGAGATTGGCATTGAGCGGTTTGGCCTCGATAATGAATTCGATCCTGTCGCCGATTGCGACCGCATAATCGACCTTTTCGCCTTTCTTGATGCCAACGTCCGCCGTGTATTCGGGGATGACTTCTGTCGTATCGAAGACGTCGAAGCCGAGCTCCTTGAGGAAGGGCAGGACAACTGCCTGCTTGGTCGCCTCCTCGGAAATATCCGCCTGAGACTTTGCCTTCGCCAGTCGGGTGGCAAGTCCACCCACAGCTTCCTTAAAGCTCATTATCGCCTCCCCTGAAGATCGATCAGTAACCCAGCTATAGATTATGCTAGAATTGCCGGCAACTTTGGCGCGAGATCGTGCGCGTCGATACAGGGAGCGGAAAAACGGGAACACGGAAAACAGGGACACACACCATTTCCCCCACCCCACCTTGTTATCCCGGACGGATATCCGGCCGCGGAGCGATCCGGGTGTAGATCCGGGACCTATACGCGTGGAGCCGGCCGGAAGCCGGCTCGAAACCGACATCGCACTCGCTATCGACAAACTCCAGTGTTTATGGGTCCCGGCTCTACGCCCCGCTTTCGCGGGGCATTCGGCCGGGATGACAAGTAGGGTGATGGCATGAGGTGGTGAAAGCGCCCCACCCCACTAACCACTTGATCTCCCGCCCCTACCAACCAAGAGTGCCGATATGAGAGACGCACTCCTAAGTTGGCTCACCACCTACCCCGCCGACCGCGCTGCAAAGCCGCGCCTAAAGCGGGGAACAGCATCACATCAGGCAGTTATTTATGATGTTCCGGAAGCGCTGACGGCACACATCGTTCATCGCGACCGGTTCCAGCCGAAGGGAAGTACGGGGCCATCCTCTTGGGCGGAAATATCGTGGGTTGCCGTGGTGGATCAATTGATTAGCACGACGACACAAGATGGATTTTATGTCACCTATCTACTCAGCGCAGACGGAGAGAGACTCGCTCTTTCCATTCAGCAGGGCTGTGCGCTCCTTGAGAAGAAGGTGGGAAGAGAGAATGCCCTCGCCGAATTGAAGCGGCGCGCCCAGCTTATGAGGACTCGAGGACCAGACACTCCCAGTCGGCTCAATACGGACGACATCGATTTAGGAGCATATTCGAAAGGTCATAAGTTTGGCCCACTCTATGAAGCCGGCCATGTGCTCGGCCGGACCTATCAGGCGGATGCGCTGCCGTCCGACGAAGAACTGATCGGAGATTTCAAAGCCATCCTCCACGCCCATATCACCATTGCAGCGAATGGCGGCCCGACATCCTTGGAGAGCATGGTCGAAGCCGCCAAGGCTGATGGGCTGGGCAAAGCGGACCTTTCCTATGTGAAGCGCTATAATCTTCACCGCGTCGCCGAGCGGAATGCCGCCCACGCCAAAGCCGTCAAAGCGCACTATCCCGATATCTGTATGGGCTGTTTCACCGATATGACAGCCGTCTATGGCGAGACTGGCGCAGAGATGCTGGACGCCCACCACCTCACCGCGATTGGTCACCTCGCCGAAAACGAGATGGCCCGCTTCACCGTTGAAGACTTCGCCGTCCTCTGCCCCAATTGCCACCGCATCATCCACCGCCTGGTGGACTCGTCGGACTTGGAGAAGTTGCAGGCGATCGTTCGGCGCGAATGGGCGGAGTGAGGCTTAAATCTCTTGCCAGCCAGTGCGCCGGATAGGCTTCGGGTGGTCAAGGGCGGCCCGGCGGGCCGCCGCTGCGCGGTTTCACCCTTGAGCACCCGAAGTCTATCCGGCCTTGTCCCGGCATGGGATTTAAGAACGGGTGCGCCCGGGCGGGCGGCCTCCGCAACTACCACCTTCGCCTTGTCATCCCGGGCGAAGATCCGGGACCTCCCCACCCCGCATTTCCTTGCCGCACTCCCCCGTAACGCGTAGCGTCGGGCAGGTTTAAACCCTGGGGGGGAAATATCATGAGAACGGTTTTTGTGGCGCTGGGTGCGCTGATGCTGGCGTCCTGTTCCGGCGGCGGCGACGATCTGGCGGAGACGCAGGCTGAGAATGTGGCGACGGTCGAGGCGCTCTATGCGTCCTTTGCGGCGGGCGATGTGCCGGCCTTCGTGGGGATTCTGTCGGAAGACATCGTCTGGAACGAAGCGGAGAATTTCCCCTATGCCGACGGCAATCCTTATATCGGCCCGGATGCGGTGCTCGAGGGCGTCATCGGCCCCGTCGTGGCGGAGTGGGACTACTGGAATGTCGTGGTCGAGGACATCATGCCGAGCGGTGATGACCGCGTGATCGCCACCGGCCGCTACGAGGCGCGCAATACGGCCAATGGTGCCGAGATCAGCGCCCAGGTCGCCCATTTCTTCACCGTGGAAGACGGCCGGATCACCGAATTCCAGCAATATGCGGACACTTACCAGGTGCGCATGGCGGTCGGGGCCGAGGCCGAAGCCGAAGAGCCGGAAGCGTTGATGTCTGACGACCCGACCGAATAAACTTATCCCCACCCTCCAGACGTCCCGCATAATCACCCCCGTTCTCGCACCGCTCGAGGCCCGGACCGGTTATCCGGGGGTGTGGGAAGAACGGAGCTTGCCCGCTCCGGTCGGGTTGACCACGACCGGATCCGGTGAGGCCATCGGCTCGGAACGGCAGCAAAAGCGCTGACTGTCTGTCCAGGCCGGTTTCGAGAGGGCACCCGTGAGGGGGCCAGCAAATCTCCGTGTGCGGGATGTCCCTGATGTCACTCACACCTACACACAATCCGGCATCAGCCGGCATTCCGCACCCCTCATATCGCCAAGCCGTCAGGTCGTGGCGCTATCGGTGCTGAGCAGCCGGGCATTCATCAATCGTGATCGGCCTCGCCCCTGACTTTCTGGCGGGAAAGGCGCATGCTGCCGCCAGCCGGTACGGAGACCTTTACGCGTACGCAGTCCGGCTCCGTCCCGGTCCATTTACGTCCCCACCACACCCCATTTCCGGGAGGAAACCGACATGTCCGACATTCGGGCCCATGCACATTTCAGTATTCACGACGGCAAGCTGGAGGCCTTTCGCAAGGCTGTGGACGAATGCATCCGCATCGTCGACCAGCTCGACACCGGCACGCTCCTGTATGACTGGTTCATCAATGAGGCCGGCCATGAGGCCGTGCTGATCGAGCAATTCCGCGACAGCGAGGCGGTGATCGAGCATATCGATCATCTCGGCAATCGCCCTGACGCCGTGCTCGCCGTGTCCGATATGAGCGTCCAGGGCTTTGGCGAACCGACCCCCGAGCTCCGCGAGCGTCTGGCGAAGTATGATGTGACGATCTTCACGCCGCTGGCGAAGGCGAAGCTCGGCCAGACGGGCAAGACGAAAGCCAAGGCGACCGTCTGACCCAAAGGTCCGGCCGGGCGCGGGGTGCCGTCCGGCGACCGGACATACGGGGGATGTTCGCTTACCATATTATTTCGCTAATACGTAGAAACCGGGGAGCTACCCGCTCATTCATATCCGGTTTTCAACGAATATTGCGACTTTGTCATATTCTCGGCACTTTTCGCGCCATAAAGCGCTCACTTCCTGGAGGCACTGCCGGAGACCGGCGGCAAGGGGCATGGATTGAGGCGAGCTTTTTCGATCGATGGCGTCGATATTTGCATCGACGGACGGATTCTCGAGCTGAGGACCGAGGGGACCCGTACGCCGGAGACGGCGGCGCAAGTCCAGCGTTCCTTTCTGCCCCTGCTCGACAGCTATCCGATCGACGGCATCCTGGTCGATCTGCGCAATGCCCATTACGATATCGAGGGCGTGGCCTGGCAGGAGGTGCTTCACCGCCTGACCCGTCTGGCGAGCGAGAAACATGTCGCCGTCGTCGGCCGACGCGAACAGGCGAACACTGTGCGGAGCCTGGTCGACACCCATGCCGCGAATGGCGGGCGGAACCGTTGCTTCCAGTCCGTGAACGCGGCACGGCATTGGCTGGCAGAGCACCTGCCCGGCTAGAGCACAGGCTTACTGGAGCGGGCCGTCGGCACTGCCGGCGAGGCGCTCGGCCAGGGTCTCTTCCATCACAAGCAGACGCGTCTCGGCGTCCTCGGCCTCCAGCATGGCCTGACGCTCGGATGCCGAGAACGGTGCACCGACGGCGAGCTGATCGACGATGTCGGCCAGCGGCGCCCGGGTCAGGGCAGCCCAGTCGGTGGAAATATGCTCAGCGCTGAACCAGGCCTGGAGCAGGGCGACGAGCCGTTTGCGATCGCCCCCCAACTCGGCCGGCGGCTGGAGATCGGCACGGTAGGGCGCATAGTCCGGCCGCGCGATGCGATAGGGCGCGGCGCTGTCCTCCTCGGCGGCGAGGCGGAAGCGGCTCACTCCGACGAGATTGATCAGATAGCGCCCGTCGCGGGTTTCCTCGAACTGTTCGAGACGACCGGCGCAGCCGACCGGTGCGAGATGCGGACGCTCGGGCGTGCCTCCGTCGCGGATCTGGATGATGCCGATATGCCCGCCCTCGCGGCGGACATCGTCGACCATGTTGAGATAGCGCGGTTCGAAGACATTCAGCGGCAATTGCGCGCCGGGCAGGAGTATCGCACCGCCCAGCGGGAAGAGCGGCAGGGTTTCGGGAAGAAGTCGGGTCTCACGCATGGGTTTGAAATAGGGCCTGGCCAGCCGGTCGCCAAGGGCCGCCTATTCCGCCTCTCCGCTCGCCGTCTCGAATGCCGCACACGGCGCCTCGGGCTCTAGATGGCAACCGCCCTCGACCCAGGGCTTCAGCCGAGCTCCGATGAAATGCACCCAGACCGAGCGCACCACGCCCGCCATTTCGGCATCGATGTCGCCGGCCATGTTGAGATCGACGCGGAAGCTGGTCGCGCCGTTGGACGTTCCGTCCGCGCTCTCTGCGGGCTCCAGCGTCCAGCTGGTGACGAGGTCGAAGGCCCGCCCGGACAGACCCAGCGGGCCGTGCAGGCGTAACTGATGCGGCGCGCGCACGAAAATCACCTCGGCATGCAGGGCACCGTCATCGCTGCCCGCCGCAGGCCGCTCGTAGAAGCGTCCACCCATACGCGGTTCGATGACGAGTTCGCCGGGATCGGGCCAGAAACTGTGGTCCCACCAGCCGCCGACCTCGCCGGTGGCCGCGCCGAATACGGTCTCCACAGGCGCATCGATGAGGACTTCGATCGTGGTCCGGAAACCCTGGACTTCGAAAGCCTCGACAACGGGAGTGTCGAGAGCGGGTGAGGACGCCTCGCCGGGTTCGCCTGCGGGCAGCTGCAGATGGGCTGCGGCCAGGATGATAAGGGCCGGTATCGTCGTCATCGCAATGTCCTCCCGCCTGCTTTGGCAAGGAGGAAAGCACTGCGGTCAGGACTCTTCAAGCCGTGAGGGGACGAAACTGACGCCGGGCTCGAAGGGCTCGCCCTGCCCCGCCGCCTCGCCCTCTGCAATGATGATCTCGGCTTGCAGGATGCAGACGCCGTCCGGACCATGAAAGGGCGTGAACCCGATCACGACCGGAAGGGCCTTGCCGTCGCGCTCGGCGATGACCTGCATCTTCGCCGAAGCCAGTCGCCCCTCGAACAAGCCCGCCTTCAGCAGCTCCGAGGCGTATTGATCGACTTCGGAGCCGAAACGGCCGCGCACCGATTCGCCCACATCGTCGACCTTGACCAGCTGACCGTTGTTGCGCGTGCCTTCACTGATCAGGTCAATCACGACACCGGAATCCTGATAACGCAGGAGAACAAATAAATTCGGGCTGTTGCGAACGCTGGTACGCAGGGACTCAAGGAAGCGTTCAAGCGGCGAGTCGCGAAGACGCGCATCGATATACGCCCGAATGGTCTCGGGCGGCTCGGTGACACCGCGCTCCCACTGGCTCACGCTCGCCTGGCTGACACCGAGCTGCTTGGCCAATGCATCCTGTTTCAGATCCTCAAGGAACCTGAGTTCCTTGATTTTTCTTGCCCAACACATCGATACGAACACTTACTTTTTTTGCGGCTTTTAACGGTCGTATTTGCCCTGATATGCAAGTTATTGCCAGCTATAATTTACTAGGATGCAGCTCAGAGCGGACCCAGGGTCTGGAACAGGGAATTGCCGGACAGCATGCGCTCGGCATTCACCTGAAACGCCTTGAAGGGCGTCACTTCAGGACTGCGGAGCCAGGGCGCGCATTTGGGACGTCCCGGCCAGCGCCGGACCACGACATTCCAGTCATCATACCGGCGCGCGGAAATTTCAGCCATGCCAGCCAGTACGATATCGGTATGCCGGGGGTCGTTGGCGATCCGCCGGAAGGTCGCGGTCAGCGTGGATCGGGGCCCTTCCATGACCTGTACCAGGAGGGCGTCGTCGACAATCAGGACGCCCGTCAGCCCGTCACGCGGATTGTTCCGTTGCCCCGCCTCCAGGATAGCGGACAGAACGCGATCGTCCGCTTCCCCCTGCCCCGCCTTCCAGCTGCGCGTGCTGTAGAAAACCAACCGCGAAAGGATCATCAGGCAGCACCGGTTTTCCGCGTCCGTTCCAGAAATTCGCCGACCCGTGCCCGCAACAGATCCACTTCACCGCGAACGGCCTTGGCCTCGTCACGTACCGAGCCGGAGGATGCCTCGCAGTCGCGGACGCTTCCCTCGAGCGTCGAGGTCGCCTTGACGCTGCTCTCATTGCCGCTGGCCGCCTCGTTGGCGTTTCGAACGATCTCCCGGATAGCGCTCGACTGCTCTTCGATCGCCGCATTGATGCTCACGGAAGCCTCGTTCACCGCATCGATCGTGGACTGGATCCCTCCGATCGCGTCATTGGCAGTCTGCGTCGCCGCCTGGACTTCCGCTATCTGCTGCGCGATGCGGTCCGTGGCCGTGGCGGTCTGGTCCGCAAGCGCCTTCACCTCGCCGGCCACGACCGCGAAGCCGCTTCCGGCCTCGCCAGCCCTGGCCGCCTCGATCGTGGCATTGAGCGCGAGGAGATTCGTCTGCTTCGCAATATTCTGGATCAGACCGATGATATTTCCGATCTCCTGCGCCGCGCCGTCGAGCGTGCCCATGACGACACCGGCTTCGGCGACCTGTTCGACTGCGGTTCCGGCCTGAGTGGAGGTCCGGCTTACCTGACCGGAAATCTCGTCGACGGCGCCCTGCATCTGCTCTGCTGCGACAGCGACCGACTGGACATTGCCAGCCACCGTCCTTGCTTCGGTCGCAGCGACAGAGGCCTCGCCCAGCGTCGACTCCACCGACCTGGCCACTTCGGCGGCCACTGTGTCGAGACGGTCCGACGAATGGACGAGATTGTCGACGATGGCGGCCACGCCTTCCTCCAGATCGAGCGCCATGGCCTGACGCATGTCTTCCTCCCGGGCCTCATTGGCGGAAAGATAGGTAGACAAAGCCCGTTCCATGTCGAGGAAGATGGCACGCAGCAGCGCGTCAATTCGCGCATCGGGATTGCCCTTGCCCTCGCGGACGGCGGCCTTCACCAGCGATGACGCGATACCGGCATAGCCGGCAATATAGAAGCGCGGTTCCAGTCCGATGTCGCAATGCACCTCTCCGATGCGCTGCACATTGTTGAAATAGGTGCTCGAATACTCCGCGTCGAAAATGGTCTCCCAGTGAATCATCTGGTGCTTGCGGGCATGTTCGCGATGCTGGTCGTCGCGGAAGTAGACCGCAATGTCCGGGTCCCGCGACATGGTGGCGTAGAATTCGCGCAGCGCCCGGTCGATAGCTGGCACCATCCCCTGTTTCATGCCCGACAGCGTTTTTCGCGCGTCGGGCGTCAGGCCGAACAGGTCCAGACAGGCATTGTGTTCGTCGGAAGTCATGGCGTCCCCTCATAACGTCAAGTTCGCCATGACCCTCAACGCGAAGTGGTTAATCGGGTCCTAATGAGGTCTATTTCTTTTTATTTATCAGTTAGTTGCTTATTATATACTATTAGCCTTATTATTTTTGTGAAATTGGACGACCCGGTTGAGCCGCCCCGGTTTCCCGCGGATATCTACAGGCGCACGCCCATCATGTCGGCCTTGCCGAGCGGCACGCCGACACTGCGAAGGATGTTGTAGGTCGTCGCGGCGTGGAACAGCACATTCGCAAAGACGAAATTCTGGAGATAGGACTGGCGCGGCAGGGTCAGCTCACGATCCGGGCCGGCAGGAAACGTAATCATCGCCTCAGGCTGGTCGTCGATCCTGTCCGCGTCGAAAGCCTGGACCACATCCCGGGCTTTCGCGAGCCGGTCGCGAAGCGCCTGGAAATCGGCTTCGTCATCGGCCATGGCAGGCGGCTCCTCACCGGCGAGGCGGGCCATTCCCCTAACCGAAAAATCGCTGACCAGCTGGACCTGACGGGACAGGGGAAGCATGTCGGGTGCGAGACGCCAGCCGAGATAGACGCTTTCATCGGCACCGGTCTGCGAGGCATGGGCCGCGCCTTTCTCGAGGATGCCGTCGAGGGCCCGGTAGACCTGGTCGAGTTGAGTCTGTGCTATGGAAGAGAGCGTGAGTGACATGGAATTCCCCTTTGCATGTACCGCTCGCAAGTGGGGAGCCGGCTCCAGGAACGCAAGCGGGGACCGGAAAACGGTCCCCGCTGGCATTGCGTCCATAGCGTGAAAGTCAGGCCTGGCCGCCGAAATCGCATATAACAGCACCGCCCGCGGCGCGTGTCGTCAGCCGGGCGGAGAAGTCCGTTCCCGGGTTCATGAGGATATCCGAGACGATCACGACCGGCTCGCCGTCCGAATAGATGTCGCCTTCCTGGACGATATCGAACCCGCCGCCACCCGTACGCTGCGTGACCACCATGCGCCAGTTTTCGGCCTCGGTCTCCGGCAGGCTCCAGGCCGTCAGGAGCAGGCCGTCCGCGGTGGAATCGACATCGATTCCGCAGGTTTCCGGAGCGAGTCCGGAAGCGGATTCCGCTCCGCTCTCAAACGTATCCGCGGCTGCTGTAACCGCTGCGCCGCCCAGAGCGAGCAAAGCGGCAAGACTGACAAGCTTCATACCCATGACAACCTCCTTCGGTTCGGAATGAAAGCGTGCGCCCGGGGTCCGGAGGCCAAGCGGCAACTCCGGACCCGCACGCATGTCCGGGGCTAGTGCTCGCCCTGGATAACCAGCGTCACATTGCCGTTTCCGGTCTGCTTGACGTCCGCATATTGGCCATTGCCGACCTGGATGACGCCGACGCCATTGTTCGAGCCGTACTGGTCGGTATACGCCGTGTTGTTGCGGCCGATCTGGGCGATACCCGAAAGATTGCGGCTGCCCGTCTGGACGCTCGAGCCGTAATTATTGTAGCCCTGCTGACCGATCACCGCGTCATTGCGGCGACCATACTGATCGACATGGGCCTCGTTGTAGCGGCCGCGCTGACCGACAGTCGTACCGTTACGGGCACCGTCCTGGATGACGGTGACATACTGACGGTCGCCACGCTGGTTGATCACCATACGCTGACGATAGCCGTTCTGACGGCCCGCGATCTCGTTGTGGTAGCCCTGCTGGTTGACGCTGACGCGGTTACGCGATTGGGCGTCGGCGGCACCGACCGTACCGACGACCGAAACAGCTGCGAGCACGCCGGCGGCGAGAAGACGAAGTTTCATGAAACACTCCATTTGCTGACGGCTTGACGCCCTGTGCATCGAAGCCTGTCCTCTTTCTAACGGGTGCCTGATGAGCCCATTCTGAGGCGTGTATTCATAATCGGATCAGTTAGATGAACAGGCTGGCAGCCAGCATGAAAAAGCCCGGACCGAATGGTCCGGGCTCTCTCTCAACGATCACGGGGTGCTTAGTCATCATAGCGGCACTGTGCCGGACGGGCGGCGCGCAAGCGCTCGCACTGCGCGCGGGTGAGCCTGTAATTGCGCGCAGGCTGGGCTTGCCGTTGCGCGAGACGCTCTTGCGCGAGGCGGGCCTGTTCGGGCTGGCGCGCCCGCATGCCCGGACGCGTCGGCTGGGCCGGACGAGCCCGCCCGACCGTCAGAAGCGCGTGCGGCATGATGTGAACCTGGTCTGTCGAGCAGATGAGACGCCCGCGTCGGTCATAAACCTGGAGGGAACCGACGAGATGGGCGTCCTGTCCGATTTCCGCATCCCGAAGCTCGTCCATGCCCCGGAATGCGCCCGGCGCGACAAAGCCCAGTTGAAACAGATTGCGGGCCAGTATGGTGGAATCGCCCGGCGCGCCGCTGCCGGAGAACCGGCCGCCGAGACGGATATCGACATCGCTGCTGGGGATCGCCTGATAGAGATGGAAACGGTACGAGCCGGAAAGGTTTCCAGCAGCCTTGGGCATGACGACGCCCGCGGAGTTCGACAGATAAACCTGGATTCCGCAATCAGTGCCCGGCCGCAGCGGTATTCCGGCCGGCCCACTGGCGCTGGCCGCCGGGGCCGCGACACTGAGGACAGCGGCGGCGATCGCGAGTGCAGAACCGGCGGATTTGATTTTACCGTAAAGGCGACGCATGACGGGCTCCCTGGCTCCATGACGGACATATGGTCACGGGTCTAGCTGGAGCTGGATGAGCCTGTACTGACGATGCGGTTCAGACCGGGTTCATGCTGGAGCTCAGACAGCGACCTGGCGCGCGCCTTCCGGTTCGGCCGGTTGGGTGAGGATAATCGTCGCCTCCACCGTATTGCCGACACCCATATAGGACAGCTGGGTGAAGCCCATCGACCTGGCGAGCTTGATACCCTTGCCGCGATAGCCGGCGGCACTCGGATTGGCCATCTCGGCGGTTTCCGCGTCTATGCCCTCGCCATCGTCCTGGACGATGAGCGAGAGTGCCCGGGGGCCGCGATGGACGCTGAGACGGACGCGGCGATCACGATAGGCCGGTTCCTCCAGGCGGCGGGCGAGCTTGCGCTTCCAGTTGCCGTCGGCAAGTCCCTTGGCCTTCTCCGTCGCGTCGAAACCCAGATTGCCGTGCTCGATGGCATTGGCCAGCAAGACATAGAGGCCGACCGAGACCGGTTCGGGCCGCGGACAGGAGCGGCCGACCATCATGGCGAGATCGCGGGCCTCCTCCAGCGTGCGGACGAGGAATTCCCCGTCATGCATGCAGCGCAGCGCCTTGGCGCCGGCATCGCTTTCTTCCGGATTGCCCAGCTCGTAATCGCGCAGGGCGCGCAGGCCCTCGATCGCATTGCACAGCGTGCCGGCATCGCAATCATGGTCGAGATAGATATCCGCGCCGGAGCGCTTCGCATTACCCGTGACGAAGAGCGATTTCTGGTTCTCCGCCGCATTGGTGCGCGCTTCGGCTATCCGCTTGACATGGGCATCATCGGCGACGACGAGCGCGACCGGCCCCTCATCATCCATGGTGGGGCCCATATAGACCGTCATGCCCAATCCCTTGGCGAGCGCACGCGAGACCACCCGCGTGCGGTTGCTGTCGGTCATGCAGAGCCAGAGGCGCTCGGGCGTTTGGTCTGTCGTCGCAGACGCCATGATGTCTCCGCGAAGGCGAATTCCGGTCGGTTCAAGTCAAAGCATTTTCTACGCAAGACCTTAACAATGATTGTGCGCGCGCACCACGTTGCAGATTGCGACGCGATGCTGGTCAAGTTCTTGCGGGAGAAAATCGGACGCCAGGCCCTAGGCGTCGCGCTGGCGCACAATGCCTGCGGCGCGCTCGCGGCGCGTCGGGAAACGGTAGAAGATATGCGTGCCGATGCGGCGCGTGCGGACCAGGCCGTCATTCCAGTGCGGATCGACCGCCACCGTGTGGTAGTGCGTGGCCCGGCGGGTCACGTCACGGCCGAAGCCCATGAAGGCGTGCTGGGCGACCAGCTGGGAGCGGCGCCAGGAGCGGCCGCGCGGTTCGCGCACCGTGGACCCGTCGCAGGTGAAGGTGAACTGGCAGCCCGTCGTGCGCTCCGAGCCCTGATAGACCACGCCGCAGATCGAGTCCGGATAGAGCGAGCTGTCGACCCGGTTCAGGATGACCTGGGCCACGGCCAGCTGACCGACGAAGCTTTCGCTGCGCGCCTCGTAATAGATCGCCTGGGACAGGCAATCGACTTCCGAATTGATGTCGGCGGCATTCTGGAAATGGCTGCTGTCGAAAGTCCGCAGATCGTCCAGCGAACGCGCCGACAGGATGGCGCCGACCTCGCGGTCGGACTCAAGCATGATCGAGGCAATGCGCACGCTTTCCGGCGCCTGCCAGCGATCGTCGACATCGCCGCGCTGGAGATAGTGCAGGGCCAGCGAGGTGTAGACGAGGTTTTCGTCCTGCTCGCGGGCGCGGGCAGACGCCAGATTGAGGACGGCCAGCGTGACAGCGCACAGCAGCAGGGTCGCCAGCATGTGCAATGCCGTCGCCACCTGTTTTTGCTGGCTGCGTGCCGCGTCCAGATCCATCAACCGACTTCTTTCGTCCATGCGCGTAACCGAATCGCTCCCGCTTTCTGCGAAGAGCTTACCATGGGGGCCAACACTGAATCCCTCATGAAAAAGTAGCGCGCCTCTCTATTGAAACAGACCCACCGGGTCAAGCGCGCGACCCGATTACAAATAAGACATGACTCCCGTTACGCAAGAACGGGGCCATTTCGTCTTGTGATTTCAGGACTCTGCTACTGACGACGCAAACGGGCCTGGGCCGCCGCCAGGCGCGCGATCGGCACGCGGTATGGCGAACAGGACACATAATCGAGCCCGGTTTCCTCGCAGAAATCGATAGATGCCGGGTCCCCGCCATGCTCGCCGCAAATCCCCAGCTTGAGGGTTTCGCGGGCCGCACGACCACGCTCGGCGGCGATGGAGACGAGGTCGCCCACGCCCTCCTTGTCGAGCGAAACGAAGGGATCCTTCTCGAAGATTCCCGCTTCGAGATAATCGCCGAGGAATTTGCCTGCATCATCGCGGGACAGGCCGAACGTGGTCTGGGTCAGATCGTTCGTGCCGAAGGAGAAGAATTGCGCATCGCGGGCGATATCGCCGGCGCGCAGGGCGGCGCGCGGCAATTCGATCATGGTGCCGATGAGATATTTCGGCCTGGCGCCGCTTTCCTCGGCGACGGCCTTGGCCACGCCGGCGACGCGCGCCTTGAGGATGGAGAGCTCGGCCGCCGTAGCGACGAGCGGGATCATGACCTCGGCGAGCGGCTGGAAGCCGGTCTCCTTCTCGACCGCCACCTGGGCCTCGAAAATGGCCCGGGCCTGCATCTCGTAGATTTCCGGATAGGTGATGCCCAGACGGCAGCCGCGATGGCCCAGCATCGGGTTGGTCTCGGCCAGGTCGCGGGCGCGCGCCATGAGCTGGTCGGCCGGCAGGCCGGTGGCGCGGGCGACGTCCTCGACGTCCTCTTCCGTGTGCGGCAGGAATTCGTGCAGCGGCGGATCGAGCAGGCGGATCGTGCAGGGGCGCTCGCCCATGATGCGGAAGATCTGCGCGAAGTCGTCGCGCTGCATGGGGAGGATCTTGTCGAGCGCGGTGACGCGGCCGTCCTGGTCGTTGGACAGGATCATCTCGCGCACGGCGGCGATCCGGTCGGCTTCGAAGAACATGTGCTCGGTGCGGCAAAGCCCGATGCCCTCGGCGCCGAACTCGACCGCCGTCTGGCAGTCGGCCGGCGTCTCGGCATTGGTCCGCACCTTCATGCGACGCGCCTTGTCGGCCCATTCCATGAGATTGGCGAAATCGCCGGTCAGTTCCGGCTTGATCATCTTGGCTTCGCCGAACAGGACCTGGCCGGACGCGCCGTCAATGGTCAGCATCTCGCCGTCCTTGATGATGCGCTTGCCGACCGCGAACTGCTTCCTGGCATAGTCGATCTTGATCGAGCCGGCGCCGGAGACGCAGGGACGGCCCATGCCGCGCGCGACGACGGCGGCGTGCGAGGTCATGCCGCCGCGGGCGGTGATGATGCCCTCGGCCGCGTGCATGCCGTGAATATCCTCCGGCGAGGTCTCGACGCGGACCAGGATGACCTTCTCGCCGGCCTTGCGGCGTTCCTCGGCTTCGTCCGAGTCGAAGACGACCTTGCCCGAGGCCGCGCCCGGAGAGGCCGGCAGGCCCGTCGCGATCACGTCGCGCTCGGCTTCCGGATCGAGGGTCGGGTGCAGCAGCTGGTCGAGCTGGGCCGGATCGACGCGCATCACGGCCTCGTCGGTCGTGATCAGGCCTTCATTGGCCATGTCGACAGCGATCTTCAGCGCCGCCTTGGCGGTACGCTTGCCGTTCCGGGTCTGCAGCATCCAGAGCCGGCCGCGTTCGACCGTGAACTCGATGTCCTGCATGTCGCGATAATGGCGCTCCAGCTTGTCGAAGACGGCGGCGAGCTCGGCGAAGCTCTCCGGCATGGCGGCTTCCATGGACGGGGCCTCGTCGCCCATCTTCTCGCGCATGGCCTCGGTCAGGCATTGCGGCGTGCGGATGCCGGCCACCACGTCCTCGCCCTGGGCATTGACCAGGAATTCGCCGTAATAGCCCGTATCGCCGGTCGAAGGGTCGCGCGTAAAGGCAACGCCCGTCGCGGAGGTCTCGCCCATATTGCCGAACACCATGGCCTGGACGTTCACGGCCGTGCCCCAGCTGGCCGGGATGTCGTGCAGGCGGCGATAGGTCTTGGCCCGCTCGGTCATCCAGGAGCCGAAGACGGCGCCGATCGCGCCCCAGAGCTGTTCCCGCGGATCGGACGGGAAGTCCCGGCCGAGTTCCTGCGCGGCGGCGGCCTTGTACTCGCCGACAATGCTTTCCCAGTCGTCCGCCGAAAGCTCGGTATCGAGCTGGTAGTCGTTATCGTCCTTGAAGGCGTCCAGGATGTCCTCGAAGATCGCGTGGTCCACGCCCAGCACGACGTCCGAATACATCTGGATGAAGCGGCGATAGCTGTCATAGGCGAAACGGCGGTCGCCGGAGAGCTTGGCGAGGCCCTCGGCGGTCTCGTCATTGAGACCCAGATTGAGCACCGTATCCATCATGCCCGGCATGGATGCACGGGCGCCGGACCGTACGGACACCAGGAGCGGGTTTGACGGATCGCCGAACGACTTGCCGACGGCGGCTTCCAGCTTGGCCAGCGCGTCCTCGACCTGCGGGGTCAGGCTGTCCGGATATTGCTGGGCGTTCTCGTAGAAGGCCGTGCAGACCTCGGTCGTGATGGTGAAACCGGGCGGTACGGGCAGGCCGAGCTTGGCCATCTCGGCCAGATTGGCGCCCTTGCCGCCGAGCAGTTCGCGCATGCCGGCTTCGCCTTCGCTGTCGCCGCCGCCAAACGCATAGACCCACTTGGTTCCGGTCATCCCATCAGCGCTCATGGTCATTCGTCCCTAACCTGAAATCCGGTCGAAGTCCGCAACGGCGCCCACGGCCGTGCGGATCGAAGACAATAGAAGAAGCCGGTTGCGGCGCAACGCGGCGTCGTCTGCATTCACAGTCACATCGTCGAAGAAGCTGTCGATCGGCAGGCGCAGGCGCGCCAGGGCCGACATGGCGGCGGTGAAGTCCTCGCGCTCCAGCGCGGCTTTCGCCTCCGGTCCCACCTGGTCGAGCGCGCCGATCAGCGCCTTCTCGGCCGCATGCGGCGCATCGTCGAGATAAGCCGCGTCCGGAGACCCGGCATAGGCGCCCTCGCCGTCCTTCTTCTCTTCTGCCTTGAGGATATTCGCCGCCCGCTTGAACCCGGCCAAGAGCGCCGCGCCGTCCTCGGTATTCAGGAAGGCCTGCAGGGCACGCGCCTTGGCGGTCACACGGACGAGGTCGTCATCACCCAGCGCGAAGACGGCGTCGATCACGTCGTGGCGGATACCCTCATCGCGGAGGTGGACTTTGAGGCGGTCGGCGAAGAAGGCGAGGAGGTCCCGAATGGTACGCTCTTGTGCTTCCCAGATCTTCTTCAGCTCAACCTGTTCGGTGGGCTCAACCGTGACGTGATCGAACGAGCCCGTCTCTAGCAGTCTATCGATCGAGGCCATCTCCAACTTCCAGCGGGCCTCTCCCATCGCTTCCATGATTTCACCATGATGGGATAGCAAGTTGGGCAACAAGCGAAGCCGAGCCTCACCCTCCAACAAAACCCGGATCACCCCCAGCGCCGCGCGTCTCAGGGCGAACGGATCCTTCGAGCCTGTCGGTTTTTCGTCGATCGCCCAGAAGCCGACCAGCGTGTCCAGCTTGTCGGCCAGCGCGACAGCGGCGGAGACCGGCGCGGTCGGCACTTCGTCGGACGGGCCCTGCGGCTTGTAGTGATCCCGGCAAGCGTCGGCGATTGCGTTGGCTTCCGCCTCGCTCAGCGTAGCCCAGTCGAAGTCCCCCTTCGAGCCGGGCTCTGCCCGGCCCACTTCCCCCTCGGGGGGAAGACGAAGCGCAGCCTCATTTCGTCCTCCCCCATCGGGGGAGGTGCCGCCGGAGGCGGCGGAGGGGGTCTGCGCGGCAAGCCACTGGTCGAGGGCATAATAGCGGCCCATCGCGCCCTGGAGCTCGGGGAATTCATAGACCATCTCGGAGACGAGATCGGCCTTGGCCAGACGCGCGGCCTTTTCGGCAAGGTCCGCATCGGCGCCGACCACCGGCGCCAGTTCGCGGGCCAGCGCGGCGACGCGCTCGACCTTGTCGGCCACCGTGCCCAGCTTTTCGTGGAAGGTGACCTTTGACAGCTGGGCTGCCATCTCGGACAGCGGCGTCTTGCGGTCATTGTCCCAGAAGTGGCGGGCGTCGGAGAGACGGGCCGAGAGCACGCGGGCATTGCCCGCGGCAATCGCTTTGCCGCCATCGGGGGCGACCTGATTGGCCACGACGACGAATTTCGACGTCACGCCGTCCTCGCCCGGCTTTCGCACGGCGAAGTATTTCTGGTGGGTCTTCATGGTCAGCGTGATGACTTCCGGCGGCAGGTCCAGGAAGTCCGGGTCCATATCGCCCAGAAGCGGCACCGGCCATTCGACCAGTCCCGCGACCTCGCTGAGAAGTCCCTTGTCCTCGACCAGCTCCAGACCGGCATCGCTGCAGACCTTGCGCGCGCCTTCCAGAATGATCGCCTCGCGCTCGGCGCGCGACTGGATCACACGCCCCTCTTCGCGCAGCACCTTCGTGTATTGCGCGTAATCGCTGATCTCGAACGGCCCGCGGCCCATGCGGCGATGGCCTTCGGTGAGATTGCCGGACTTGATGCCGAACACTTCGAAATCCACGACCTGGCCGTCGAACAGGCAGAGCAGGCGCTGGATCGGACGCACCCAGCGCTGGGCTTTCTCGCCCTCGCCGATCTTCATCGATTTGGCCCAGGGGAAAGAGTGCATCACCTCCGGAATCACCTCGGCGATAACATCCGTCATCAATCGGCCCGGCTTTTCGATGATGGCGACCCAGTATTCGCCCTTCTTGTCTTCGCGCGTCTCGCACTGGCCGAGACTGTCCAGGCCAGCACCGCGGAGGAAGCCGGCCACGGCCTGTTCCGGCGCGCCGACACGGGGGCCCTTGCGCTCTTCGCGCACATCTTCGGTCCGAACCGGGAGACCATTGATCATAATTCCGAGGCGCCTCGGACCAGCAAAGGTCACCCACTCCTCAGCATCGGCCCAGGTGACGCCTCTTTTCTTGAGAGCCCCCTCAAGAAGAGTCGTCAAATCCTGCTCGGCGCGCGGCTGCATGCCGGCCGGGATTTCCTCGCAGAAGATTTCAAACAGCAGTTCGGACATCACACATGTTCCTGGGCGGCCCAGCGCTCCATGAGCGCGAAATAGCCGTCATCGGGCGCTTCTTCGTAGATCAGCGCGTCTTCGTCGAAAATCATCCAGTCGAGGGCCGACTTGACCCAGATATGACCGACCGGGTTCAGCTTGGCCCTGTCGTCCAGCGACCCCGCCTTGAGCGAAAGGGAGGGCTTGCCCTCGGTATCGTTGGCGATGCGTGTTCCGCATTTCGAGCAGAACATGCCCAGCTTCCTGTTCTTGCCCTCGGTCTTGATCTCGAAAGCCGCGACCGCGCCCTTGAGAAAGCGGAACCCGTCCCGCTCGACCAGCATGGACAGGCCGAAAGCCGAGGAAGATTGCTGCTGGCAGGCCGGACAATGGCAGGCATAGAGCGTCAGCGGCTGCTTCGTCACCTCATAGCGGACCTCGCCGCACTGACATCCACCGCGCAGGGGAAGTTTCATGAGGAGGCCTCCCAGCTTTCACAATCCACCTGATCAGCCAGGCGGCTGGCATCGCCCACCGTAGCGTTCGCCGTCACCATGACTCGCCAGACTTGGCCATCGTCGCAAAGGTCGCCAATGACGAATTCTCCGCGCGCCATATTGATGGCTTCCTTGCCATAAATCATCGCTGCGGCAGTAGGCGGCGGGACCAGACGAAGACGCCCGGCGAGTGACTGCCCGTCATTTCCGGACAACTCGAACGCGACAAAGTTCACCCTGCCGTCCGCGTCCCTACCCGATCGCTGGATGACCGCACTGTCCGGGAGAAACTCGGGTTGAGCGGCATTGCCCGCGGCCTGAGACCAAACTGCAGGAGAGAGAAACGCAGCGACTGCGATACCCGCCATGATGTGGCCGCTTCCCATCACGCTTCGGTCTCCAGCGCCTTGCGTTCGCACTCGACCCAGGCTTCCGCGCAGCCCCTGGCCAGTTCGCGGACGCGGGCGATCCAGCTGGCGCGCTCCGCCACGGAAATGGCGCCGCGGGCATCGACCAGGTTGAAGAGGTGTGAGGCCTTCAGGGCGAAATCATAGGCCGGCAGGGGCAGCGGCTTTTCCAGCGCCAGCAGCGCCTTGCACTGCTCGGCGGCTTCCTCGAACCAGCGCGTCAGGATGTCGACATTGGCGTGTTCGAAATTGAAGGCGGAGAATTGCCGCTCGGCTTCCTGAAAGACCTCGCCGTATTTCAGGCCGGCGCCGTTGAAGTCGAGGTCGTAGACGTTCTCGACGCCCTGCACATACATCGCCAGGCGTTCCAGCCCGTAGGTCAGCTCGCCGGAGACGAGGTCCACATCGAGACCGCCGACCTGCTGGAAATAGGTGAACTGGGAAACTTCCATCCCGTCGCACCAGACTTCCCAGCCCAGCCCCCAGGCGCCCACGGTCGGGTTTTCCCAGTCGTCCTCGACGAAGCGGATATCGTGCAGGTCGCGATCAATGCCGATGGCGTCCAGCGAGCCCAAGTAGAGGTCCTGGATGTCGGCCGGGCACGGCTTCAAGAGGACCTGGAACTGGTAATAGTGCTGCAGCCGGTTCGGGTTCTCGCCATAGCGCCCGTCGCCCGGACGGCGCGAGGGCTGGACATAGGCGGCATTCCAGGGACGCGGCCCCAGCGAGCGCAGCGTGGTTGCCGGGTTCAGCGTGCCGGCGCCGACCTCGACGTCGTAGGGCTGGAGAATGGCACAGCCCTTCGACGCCCAGTAAGCCTGCAGACGGAGGATCAGGTCCTGGAAGGACGGCGCTTTGTCGACAGCCATGTCACGGATTCCCGGCGAAAACTCAGAAGGGCCCAAAAGTGGGCGGACACTAGGCAAGCGCGCCCGCGTAATCAAGCACGCGAGTCCTCGCCTTTGTGCGACGCAGCATCGCGGTCGGGACCGGTATCGGACCGGTCTTCCGGCGGCGCTTCGAACTGCGCCTCCACCGCCCGACGCGCCGCTTCCACAGCCCCGTCCCGCTTATCCCGCCGCTTGCCGCGCAGCGCGAAGAAGAGAATGAGCGCGAGGAGGAGTATGAGAATGGTGGGGATCATGGGTGAGGTTTAGCGCGGTTTCAGCATGAAGCGCCAGCTACCCCATCTCCACCAGCGCATCACCCTTGAGGATCGCATCCGCCTCCGCCGAATGCCCCTCCCCCTCATGCAGCACCAGGGGCGCGAGCAGGACCAGCGGGGCGCGGCCGCCGATGGTGGCGCGGACGATGATGCGCTTGGCCGGCTCGCCCGCGCGTGGCTGGACGGGCTTGACGACGAGCGAACCGAAGGAGCGGTCGAGCGCCTTGATGATGTCGGCCAGCCGGTCGGCGCGGTGGATCAGGGTGAGCCGGCCCTTGGCTTTCAGCGACCGCGCCGCACAGCGCACCCAGTCCTCGAGCGGGACGTCGCCGGACAACCAGGCCTCGCGCTTCGTTTCCTTCGGTGCGCGCAGGCTGGACGGGTCGTCGAAAAAGGGCGGATTGAAGAAGACCTGGTCGACTTTCAGCGTATTGCCCAGCTGGGTGATATCCGCATGGCGCACGGTCACGCGCCGGCCCATGCCGTTGGTCTCGGCATTGTCCTTGGCGAGGAAGGCCGCTTTCGGGTCGCGCTCGACGCCGACCAGCATGGTGTCGGTCAGGCGCTGGGCAACGGAGAGCAGAGCCGCGCCCGGCCCGCATCCGAACTCGGCCAGCGTTTCGCCCGGCTTTGCCGAGATCGCAGCGGCGAGCAGGACGGCGTCCATGCCCGCGCGATAGCCGTTGGCGGACTGCTTGATCGTGACCCGGCCGCCAAGCAGCTTGTCGGTCGTGACATTGCTCACGCGCCGGCCTCTCTGAAGGCCTCTTCGAGCAGGGATGCAGCCCGGCTCGCGTCTTCGTCGACCACCATCAGGCGGCGCTTGATAAAGGGCAGTCCGCCGCCATAAAGGCTCGACATACCCTCATCCAGCGTGACGGACTCGATACCGGCATCGCCCAGAACCGATTCCGCGAAGGACAGCTTCACCGGATCGTTGGTTCTCAAAACCTCTTTCACGCCGCACCCTCCGACCGGCATGACGTGCCCCGCCCCGCCGGATCACGTCCCTGTGCTGTTTCGTCACCGCCTAGACTGCTTGCCGGGGGGTGTCGGGATTTCTATTGTCCGGGGGATTGGCACTGGCATCAAGAGGACCGCTGGCGTGGACAGCATGGTGAACGTCGAAGCGGCGACGGCGCAAACTCGCACGGAGAATGCAGCCGAACGTCTGGCCTCCCTGGCCTATGACGACATGCGCCGGGTCGATGCCCTCATCCTCGAGCGCCTGGACAGCCATGTCGAGCTGATCCCGGAACTTGCCCGCTATCTCATCGAGGCCGGCGGCAAGCGCGTGCGCCCGATGATCACCGTCGCCGCCGCCAACATGCTGAACTATCGCGAGGATGCGCCGATCCGGCTCGCCGCAGCCGTCGAATTCATCCACACCGCAACCCTGCTGCACGACGACGTGGTCGACGAAAGCGGCATGCGGCGCGGGAAGATCGCGGCCAATCTGGTCTGGGGCAATGCCTCTTCCGTCCTGGTCGGCGATTTCCTGTTCGCACGCTCCTTCTCATTGATGGTGGAAGCCGGGTCGATGAAGGCGCTGGGCGTGCTCTCGGCTGCCGCCTCGACGATCGCCGAGGGCGAGGTCCGCCAGCTCTCCGCGGTGAAGGATACCGGCATCACCGTCGATACCTACATGCAGATCATCGACGCCAAGACGGCCGCGCTCTTCGCGGCGGCCTCGGAAGTCGCAGGCATCGTGGCTGGCCGCCCGGACGCCGAGCAGCGTGCGCTGGAGACCTATGGCCGCGAACTCGGCCTCGCCTTCCAGCTGGTCGACGACGCGCTCGACTATGACGGCGCCGCCGCCAAGCTGGGCAAGTCCACGGGCGACGACTTCCGCGAAGGCAAGGTCACCCTGCCCGTCGCCCTGTCGATCCAGGCCGGACGGGCCAACGGCTCGACCGACGAGCAGGACTTCTGGCAGCGTGTGATCGGCGAGACCGACCAGCGCGAGGGCGATTTCGAGCGGGCGCTGGACTATATGCGCACTCATGGCGCGCTCGCCGCCACGGTCGATGCCGCGCGCGACCATGCACGCCGCGCCCGAGAGGCGCTCTCCGTCTTCGAGGACAATCAGTGGCGCCGCGCCCTGGAAGACCTCGCCGACTTCGTGGTCGAACGCGCCTACTAGTCCAGGATATTGAGGCCCGCCTGCCCGGCCCGGCGGCGGATCTGCCGGTGCAGCCAGGTGAAGGCCGATGCGCCGACCGCCAGCATGAGCAGCTTGAACAAGGCCGGTCCCGCCGCGCCGATCAGCGCCAGCACCCCGCTCACCAGCGCAAGCCCGCCCCAGAACACCGCGACTTCGCGATGCGTGTATCCCATGCGCAGCATGAGCTGGTAGGCGTGCGCCCTGTGAGCCACGAAAAGCGGCCGCCGCGCCTTGGCACGAGCCGCCAGGGTCAGCAGGACATCGCCCAGCAGCGGCATGACCAGAAGCGGTGCGAGGAAGACCGTCCCCGGGGCGGCGCCGGACGCCCAGGCGAGCGCCAGACCGGCGAAAATGGTTGCCGTGCCCAGCGAACCGGTATCGCCCGCGAAAAGATGGCCACGGCGCGAAAGAAGCGGCGCGTTCCAGACCGCGAAACCGGCCAGGGCTGCCGCCAGCGCGATGGCGGCGATCGCGACAGGCCCCTCGCCCATCACGCCGATCGCCAACGCTGCCGGGATCAGCGTCGCGGCCATGAAGCCGTCTGCGCCATCCATGAAGTTCACCGCATTGACGAGCGTGAAGACCCAGAGCGCCGAGCCCAGAAGCCCGATCAGCCAGGGCAGCGGCAGGCCGAGATCCGTCACCGGCCCCGCCATGCCGGCGAGCAGGAGCGAAATCGCGCTGAGGGCGGCAAATTTCAGCTTCTCCGACAAGGTGAAAAGGTCGTCGAACAGGCCCAGCACGCCGGCAAGACCGGCCGAGAGCGCGATGCCCGCCAGCACCGCCATGTCGGAGGGGCGCTCCATTTCGATCAGAAAGAATGCCGCCAGGAAACCGGCGAGAATACCCACCCCGCCCGCACGCGGCGTCGGTTTCTTGTGACTGGAGCGCAGATTGGGGTGATCCATGATGCCGACGCGGATCATCAGCCAGGACACGAGCATGGCAGCGCCGAAGGCGGGCAGGATCACGCGCATCAGTGTGGGCAGGAGGTCGGCGGCATCAAACGGCATTCTATCGGCATCCTCTGGCGCTTTGGTATGGACGCTTCAGGAGACGCCCGTCAGGCCGCCTCCCCGGCGCTGCTGCGCAGGGTCACCGCACGCGCGAAACCGGGGTAGGCCCTCGCCACCGTTTCGGCCAGTTCGGCGCTGTCTGCAAGACCGAAGCAGCTGGCACCGGAACCCGACATGCGCGCAAGCGATATGCCGGGCTGGGCATCCAGCCAGGTCAGCGCTTCGCCGACCTCCGGCGCGATCTCGCGTGCGGACGGTTCGAGATCATTGGGCTCGCCGCGCAGCCAGTCGAGAACGGCTTCGCCGGGCGGCCCGGACAGCTCCAGCGGCGGCGGTCCCGACTCATCAAAGCGCCGAAAGACTGGTCCCGTCGGCACGGCGACGCCCGGATTGAGAATGATGGCGTGAAAGGCCGGCCAGTCCGGCAGCATTTCGATCCACTCGCCGATCCCGCGCATCCGCAAGGGCCTGGAATAGATGCAAGCCGGCACGTCGGCACCGAGATCGAGCCCCAGTTCGGCCAGCCGGTCGAGCGGCCAGCCGAGCCCCCAGAGCCTGTTCAGTGCGCGCAGCGTGGCCGCCGCATCGGCCGATCCCCCGCCGAGCCCGGCCTCGACCGGTATCTCCTTGTGCAAGTGGATCATCGCGCCCTGTTCGATACCGGCCGCCGACTGCAGCGCCATGGCAGCCCGCAGGACGAGATTGTCGCCGCCGGGCGAGAGCTGGCGCGAGGGGTCGCCGGACATGGACAGGAGAAAGGCCGGCGAAGGACGCACGCGGACCTCGTCGCCCCAGTCTGCGAAGACGACCAGGCTGTCGAGCGGGTGATAGCCGTCGGCACGGGGAGCACCGACGCGGAGCGTCAGATTGACCTTGGCCGGTGCAGTTTCGCGTAACTCGTTCGCGCTCACGGCTGGCCCGCTCCGTCCTCCCCGCCTCCGCTCGCGGTCGCCGCTTCATAGCGCTCGGAGGCTTCCGGACGGCGCTGGAACAGGGAGAGATCCTCGGCCGGCGGGTGGCCGTGCTCCAGCCGGTATTCCAGGCCTTCGCGCTGGTCCGGGCGCGGATCGAGATCGAGCGCCCGGCGCCACTGGAAACCGGCTTCCAGCTGGCGGCCGACCTGCCAGTAGGCATCGCCAAGATGGTAGTTCGCCGTCACATTTCCGGGATCGAGCTCGGCTGCGCGCTCAAGCTCGATCACCGCCGCCTCGTAATTGCCGAGCTGGTAATGCGCCCAACCGAGACTGTCGATGACATTCCCGTCCTCCGGCTGGAGTTCCGCAGCGCGGACGACCATATCGAAGGCCTCGTCGACATTTTCGTCGCGCTCGATCCAGAGATAGCCGAGATCGTTGAGCAGGGTCGGCTGGTCCGGCGCGATCTCCAGTGCAGCAAGAAAAGCCGCTTCGGCCTCATCCCAGCGATCCAGTTCGACCAGGCAGCTCGCGCGGAAATATTCATAGGCCCAGTTCGGCGCAACGCCGCGCGCTCGGCTGGTCTCGATCAGCTCGCCATAGAGCGGCAGCGCTCCGGCGCAATCACCCCGGATGCGCGACATTTCAGCATGGACCAGGGTCGCTTCCAGCGCATCCGAACGCGCATCGAGCGCCACGGCCTCCTCATAAGCGCGCTGCGTTTCCCCGAGCGAGGAGAGCAGCGCGATACGGTCGAGTTCCGCCGGCGCCTTGAACAGCCCCTCCGGCACGCGCGCATATTCCTCCAGAGCAAGCTCGGGCAGGCCGATGCGCTGAAGACTGCCGCCCAGCTGAAGACGGACCGGCGCAAAGCGCGGATCGAGCCGCTGGACCATGCGCAGATAGGCAATGGAAAGGTCGAAATCGGCCTGGGACGCCAGGTCTGCCGTCGGGCCATAGAGCGCTCGCGCCGTCAGCTCTGCCACATTGAGCCGGCCCGGGGCACGCTGCCCGGCCTCCACCGCATCGAGCGCGCTGGTGACGAGACGGTATTCCGGCACGCCGCCAACGGAACCCTGGCTTTCATTGAGATAATGTCCGTACAGTTCCAGCGCGTCCTCCCGGCGGCCCTGACGGCGCAGGAATTCGCCATAGCGGTCGACGGCGAGGCCGCGATGCGTGGATGTGTAGACGGCAGTCCGGTAGGCCGTGTCCGCGCGTTCGTATTCGCCCGCGAATTCGGCCAGCATGCCCCTGTGGAGATTGAGATGACCGGCAAGGAAGCCCGGTGCCGAGGTTTCGTCGGCCAGCGCCAGCGCTTCGTTGGCGCGCCCCGACCCGGCCAGGGCCCATTGCTCCAGCAGATCGCTCATGAAGGCGTTGTAGGGTCCGAAAGCCGGCGCCTGCTCGATGAGGGTACGGGTTTCACGATAATCGCGGGCGGCGATACGGTCGGCCGCGCTGTAGAGCGTGGCAAGCCGGCTGGGATCGCCGGCGGCCAGCGTCTGCCGCGCCAGACCGGCGGCCTCGTCGAGATCGCCGGCGATGACGGCGGTGATGAAGGCCCGGTCGGTGAGAACCGCATTGCCCGGTTCAAGATCGAGGGCACGGGCGTAGTAATCCGCAGCGCCGTGAGCGTCGCGGTTCACGCCGGCATAACGGGCCGCCAGGAAGGCGCCGTAGGCGGAGGGTTCGTCCTCCGCCGTTACCGACACGCAGGAGGCAAGGCCGGTCACGGCCGCAAGCACGAACAGGGTACGGGTCACGGATGTCATACAGCCATGCTCGCGCCGCCGATGCCGCGTTGCAAGTGCGAAGCGCGGCACCGGGGAGAAATTCGCGCTACATATTGGCGTACATCGGACCGCCGCCGCCTTCCGGCGTCGTCCAGTTGATGTTCTGGTTCGGGTCCTTGATGTCGCAGGTCTTGCAGTGGACGCAGTTCTGGGCGTTGATCTGGAAACGCTGCTCGCCCGTCTCCTCGTCCTCGACCCATTCATAGACGCCCGCGGGGCAGTACCGGGTCGACGGACCGGCGAACTCGCCCAGCTCGGACGCCTTCTGCAGCGCCTCGTCTGAGAGTTTGAGGTGTACCGGCTGGTCTTCCTCGTGATTGGTGTTGGAGATGAACACCGAGGACAGGCGGTCGAAGGTCAGGACGCCATCGGGCTTGGGATAGTCGATCGGCTTGTGCTTCGCGGCCGGCTCGAGGCTTTCCGCATCGCTCTTGCCGTGCCCCATCGTGCCGAAGGGCGACCAGCCGCCGGTCAGCGTGTTGATCCACATGTCGAGACCGCCCAGGGCAATACCGAGCACGGTGCCGAATTTCGACCAGAGCGGTTTGGCATTGCGGACGCGCTTGAGGTCCTTGGCGACCCAGGAGCTATCATAGGCTTTCTGGTATTCGCTCAGCGTGTCGTGCGCACGGCCGTCGGCGAGCGCTGCGAACACGCTTTCCGCCGCCAGCATGCCCGTCTTCATGGCGTTATGGCTGCCCTTGATGCGCGGCACGTTCACGAAGCCCGCGGAACAGCCGATCAGCGCACCGCCCGGGAAGGCAAGGTCCGGAACGGACTGGTATCCACCCTCGGTAATGGCGCGCGCGCCGTAGGAAATACGCTCGCCGCCTTCCAGGACCGAAGCGATCGCCGGATGGGTCTTGAGACGCTGGAATTCCTCGAAGGGCGAGAGATACGGATTCTTGTAGTTCAGGTGAACGACGAACCCGATCGAGACCAGATTGTCGCCGAAATGGTACATGAAGGAACCGCCGCCGGTGGAATTGTCGAGCGGCCAGCCCATGGTGTGCTTGACCATGCCCGGCTTGTGGTTCTCCGGCTTTACGCGCCACAGCTCCTTCAGGCCGATGCCGAATTTCTGCGGCTCCTTGCCCTCTGACAGCTCGAACCGGCTGATCAGCTTCTTGGCCAGCGAGCCGCGGGCACCCTCGGCGATCAGCGTGTACTTGCCGCGCAGCTCCATGCCCGGCTGATAGCCGTCCTTGTGACCGCCATCGCGGGCCAGACCGAAATCTCCGGTGATCACCCCCTTGATGACGCCGTCTTCCTCGATCAGCTCGGCTGCCGGGAAGCCCGGATAAACCTCGACGCCCAGCGCTTCGGCCTGCTCGCCCAGCCAGCGGCAGACATTGGCCAGCGAGACGATATAGCAGCCGTGATTGCTCATCAGCGGCGGGAAGAAGATGGTCGGAAGGCTGATCGAACCGGCTTCGCCGAGCACCTCGAAAATATCGCTCTTGACCGGATCCTCGAGCGGCGCGCCCTTTTCCTTCCAGTCCGGGATCAGTTCGTTGAGGGCTTTCGGATCCACGACGGCGCCAGAAAGAATATGCGCCCCGACTTCCGCGCCCTTCTCGAGGACGGCAATGGACAGGTCATTGCCCGCATCCGCCGCCAGTTGCTTGAGCCGGATCGCCGCGGAAAGGCCGGCCGGGCCGCCTCCCACGATGACGACGTCATACTCCATGGACTCGCGTTCGATTGCGGCGTCGGTCATGCGGAAGCCCCTCCTTCTCGTGTCGCATCCGGCCCCGGGCCCTGATAGAGGACTGGCCGGCTTGTTCGGCGTCGGTCATACCTTAGGATCGAAACTCCATCTAGCGTGACCCGCCGCCCGGATCAAAGATTTTACGTTAACGTACACGTCAAGAAGCACTCCATCGCCCGATGACCCAGCCTTCCCGGACCCTTTCGCAACAGGACGAACGTGCGCTCAAAGCCCTGATCGCGTGGTGGGAAGAGGCCGGAATTCCGCTGGACGAGCCGATCATCCGGCCCCGGCAGGCGGCGGCGCGGCCAGCGTCGGAGGTTCGTGAGGCGGCACCGCGGGTCCAGCCTGGCCCGGCTGGCATGGCGGCCCATTCCCGGCCGCCCGTTCCCGAAGCGCCGGCTCCGCGTACCGCGACCGCCGCGGCTGCGCGTGCAGCCGGGTTCGGAGAGGCAGGCGATGACGGCCCCGGCGCGGCAGAACTCGCCGCCGGCGCCGACACACTGGACGCGCTGCACCAGGCGATCGCGCGCTTCGAGGGCTGCCCGCTCAAACGGACGGCCCGCAACACCGTCTTCGCGCGCGGCAATCCCGAGGCCCGGATCATGCTGGTCGGCGAAGCGCCCGGCCGCGAGGAAGACGAACAAGGCAAGCCTTTCGTCGGACGCGCCGGGCAGCTGCTCGATCGCATGCTGGCGGCAGCCGGCCTCGGCCCCGAGGACGTCTATATCTCCAACATCCTGAACTGGCGCCCGCCGGGCAATCGCGCCCCGACCCAGGAGGAGATCGCGCTCTGCCTGCCCTTTATCGAGCGCCATATCGCACTGAAAAAGCCGGACCTGCTGATCCTCGCCGGCGGCATATCGGCGCAGACCCTGCTTCGGGAATCCGCCGGTATTACCCGGATCCGGGGCCGCTGGACGGATTATGCCGTCCGCGATGCAGCAGGCGAACCGACCGGCAGCACGATTCCGGCACTGCCGCTCTTCCACCCGGCCTATTTGCTGCGTCGGCCGCCGGAGAAACGTCTGGCCTGGGCGGACCTGCTCTCCCTGAGCGCGCGAATTCGGGATTTGGGGTAGCGTCCAGGAATGCAATCCAGAGCTGTAATAGTTTATTATTAGTGCCGCTGCGGCAAGGAAGGATTAACCGCCTGAAGCGAGATGATTTCGGCCTCCCCGCGCGCTCGAAAACAGCGCGTCAAGAAGCCGCTCATGGAGATGGCCGATGGCCCGGCCCGACACTTATCTCACCGGTGTGGAACGCACCTTCAATGAAGGCGAAGTGATCGTCACCAAAACCAATCTCAAGGGACAGATCACCTACGCCAATGACGTATTCCAGCGCGCGTCCAATGTGACCGAGCGACAGGCACTCGGCCAGCCGCACAATTTCATCCGTCACCCGGACATGCCGCGCAGCATCTTCAAACTGCTCTGGGATACGATCCGGGACGGGCGGGAAATCTTCGCCTATGTGGTCAACCGCGCCACCAATGGCGACCATTACTGGGTCTATGCCCACGTCACGCCGAGCTTCGACGGGAAGGGCGACATCGTCGGCTTCCACTCCAACCGTCGCGAGCCAGACAGGCGCATCCTCCAGCAGCATGTCGAGCCCTTCTACAAGGCGCTTCGCGACGCGGAATCCGCTGCAGGCAGTCCGAAACAGGGTTTGGCCGCCGGTGAAGCCCTGATCAGCAAGACCCTCGCCGATGCCGGCAAGGAGTACGATGAATTCATTTGCACGCTGGGTCAGCAGGACCGGCACGGCTATCGTTGAGGACGCCGATCATGTTCAGAAACAAGCATCGCGATGCGGTCCGCCGCGCAGCCCGTATCGTCTCCGCCGTTGCCGAGGGTGACTTCGAGCAACGCATTATCGGCGTCTCCGGCGACCCCGAGATCGCCGAGATGGAACTGGCCATAAACCGCCTCATCGACCGGACGGATTCCTATCTCCGGGAATCCCAGACCTGCGTGGAATACGTGCAGAAGAACAAGCACTTCCGCATGATCCCGGAAACCGGAATGGTTGGCGCCTACCAGCAGGCTGCCCGCTCGATGAACGAAACGCTCGGCGGCATCAGGCGGCGCCATGAAAGCGTCCTCGACCTCGCCAGCAATCTGGAACGCCAGCTCGCCTCCGTGGTCGGCAAGATCAGCCAGACGATCGGCGTGCTGCAGACCAATGCCGAAAGTCTCGACTCGCGCTGCACCGAGGCCTCGGAACAGTGCACGGGCGCTGCCGCCGGCGCCGAGGAGGCCTCGGCGAACATGCAGAGCGTCGCGGCGTCCGCGGAAGAGCTCACTTCCTCGATCGAGGAGATCAACCGCCAGGTCGTGCAGTCGGCATCCCTGGCCGAGGGCGCGGTCGACAAGTCGCGAGCGATGAACGACACGATTTCGGGCCTGGACACGATCACCACGCAGATAGGCGACGTCGTCACGCTGATCCGCTCCATCGCGGAACAGACCAACCTGCTCGCCCTGAACGCCACGATCGAGGCCGCCCGCGCCGGTGAAGCCGGCAAGGGCTTCGCCATCGTCGCCCAGGAAGTGAAGGCCCTCGCCTCCCAGACCGGGACGGCGACGGAATCGATCAGCGAGCAGATCGCCGATCTCCAGCAGAGCATGTCGGGCGCGGTGGAAGCGAACGGCTCGATCAGCGAGGCGATCGAACAGATCAACGCCACCTTCAACGCCATTGCCACGGCTGTCACCGAACAGAGCGCGGCCACCGGCGAGATCGCCCGCAATGTCAACGAAGCCGCGACCGGTACCGGCGACGTGTCGATCGGGATCGGCGCGGTACAGGCCTCGACGGCCGACACCAAGCACATGGTCGACAATGTGCTCGGTTCGGCGGTCGGTCTCGGCGAGCAGGAAAAGAACCTGCTGGACCTGCGCGAAAACATCGAGACCTTCCTCGAGGACCTGCGCAGGGTCGGCTGACGGGACGGGGCGCGGCCGAAAAAGCGCCCCACCCTGTCACCCATGAGGACAAACGGAATTTTGTTCTTGCTTTGTTCTTTTTCTGAGTCATTATCTGGGCATGACCGAGCGCCCCGGTGGCTACGCCCTTAACGCCCCTCAGGAACCCTCGCACCCGCCTCACCCCTCCGCCCGGGGCTCGCGGGTCCGGGGGCGGGGCGCTCGGTCAAACTCTTCGGGCCGGTTCGAGACGGAGCAGCGCGAAGCTTTCGACGATGGCTGGAATGACGGCTGGCAAGCGGACGACCCGCCGGCCCCGCAACTGGGCACGACCGTTCTGCGCGACGCGTCGCGCTCCATCGTGGCGACCAACCGGTCGCCGGACATTTCCTTCGACCAGTCGATCAATCCCTATCGCGGTTGCGAGCATGGCTGCATCTATTGCTACGCCCGGCCCAGCCACGCCTATTGGGGCTATTCGCCCGGTCTGGACTTCGAGAGCGTGCTGTTCTCCAAGCCCGACGCCCCGGCCCTGCTCGAGCAATTCTTCAACCGCCCCGCCTACACACCGAAGCCGATCGTGATCGGCGCCAATACCGATGCCTGGCAGCCGATCGAGCGGCGGCTGGAAATCACGCGTGAATTGCTCAAGGTCTTCGCCCGCTACCGGCATCCTGTGAGCTTCATCACCAAATCCGCCCTCGTCCTGCGCGATCTGGACATTCTCGGCCCGATGGCGCGCGACGGCCTGGCCAAGGGCGCCATTTCCGTCACCACGCTCGATCGCGGCCTGTCGCGGGACATGGAACCGCGGGCTGCCGCACCGCATCGCCGCCTCGAAACGATCCGGCAACTCACCGAGGCCGGCCTGCCGGTTTCGGTGATGATGGCGCCGATCATCCCGGCGCTGAACGATCACGAGATCGAGCCCCTGCTGGAGGCCGCGGCTGCGGCTGGTGCGCGCGGGGCCGGCTATGTGCTGTTGCGCCTGCCGCTGGAGATCAAGGATCTCTTTCGCGAATGGCTGGCGGAAAAGCGTCCGGACGCCGCCTCGCGCGTGATGTCGCTGATCCGCCAGATGCGCGACGGCCGCGATTACGACCCCGACTGGGCCACGCGCGGACGCGGCAAGGGGCCGCTGGCCGAACTCGTCGCCAACCGATTTCGCGCCGCGATGAAGCGCCACGGCCTGGACGGACCGCTGGCGCAGCTCGATTTCAGCCGGTTCGAACGCCCGCTCGGCTCGCAGGGACAGCCCTCCCTGTTCTGAACAGGCGACATCGCGATCCGGCGGTCAGGCCTGCCGGCGCGAGTTATTGCCGGCGTCGCCGGTCGCCCGGACCCGACGGGAGATTTCCTGCCGCAGCGCCTCGGACTCCGATGCGAAGGCGCGAACATGGCCGCGCGTGATCGGGCGGGAGAGCAGATAGCCCTGGAGGATGAGATCCGGCTGATGCCCCAGCGCGCCGAGTTCCTCGAAAGTCTCCACACCCTCGATGACGACGGCGATATCCAGCGCACGGGCGAGCTGGGTCGTGGCCTGAACGATGATCTGCGCCTCACGATCGTCCTGGATACCGGTGATGAAGGCCCGGTCGATCTTGATCTTGTCAAAGGGGAAGGTCCGCAAATAGGCGAGCGAGGAATAGCCGGTCCCGAAATCGTCGATCGAAAGCCGCACGCCCAGCGCCTTGAGCCCCTGCAGGACTTCCAGCGCGCGTTCCTCGTCGTCGATCAGCACGCCTTCGGTGATCTCGATATCGAGTCGCTCGGGCGCTAGGCCGGAGGCACGCAGGGCCTGCTCCACGGACAGAACGAAATTGCCCTGGCGGAACTGGGCGGGACTCACATTGACCGAGATGATCTGATCGTCCGGCCAGGTCATTGCCTCCCGGCAGGCCGTCCCCAACACCCACTCGCCCATTTTCAGGATCATACCGGTCTCTTCGGCGATCTGGACGAATTCCGCCGGCGAGACGAAGCCACGGCGCGCATCCTCCCAACGGACCAGCGCCTCGTAGCCGACGATCTTTCCGTCACCGATCCGCGCCTGAGGCTGGAAATGCAGATCCAGCAACTCGTCCTCGAGGGCCATCGAAAGATCCGCCTCGAGCATGCGGCGCTCCTGCATCATCTGCCCCAGCTTGGGATCGAAATCGCGCACCTGATTCCGGCCCTGCCCCTTGGCGCGATAGAGGGCCAGATCGGCCTGGTTCATCAAACGGTCCGGATCCTCGCCGTCGATCGGGAAGAGCGTCACGCCGCCCGAGGCGCTGACATTGATGTGCAGCTTTCCGAGTGTCAGCGGCGTGCCGACATTGTTCACCACCCGCTGGGCGATGGTGATGGCATCGAGCCGACGCGTCACGTGCGGCAGGACAACCGCGAATTCATCCCCGCTCAGGCGTGCTGCCGTGGCGTGCTTCGGCAGCGCGTCCAGAATGCGCTCGGAGACCGTTTTCAGCAGGTCGTCGCCGACGCCGTGGCCGTGGACGTCATTGACCTCCTTGAACCGGTCGAGGTCGAAGAACATCAGGGCGACCTGGGTATCATTCGCCCAGGCCCGCTCGATCGCACTTTCGAACTCGGTGCGGAATTTCAGCCGGTTCGGCAAGCCGGTCAGCGTGTCGTGGTGCGCCAGATGCGCCATCCTGGCACGCGCATGCTCTTCCGAGGACACGTCGTGGAAGGCGAAGACCTGCACGTCGGATCCGTTGAAATTCATGGTCCGGCTGCGCGTCAGCACGCTGAGCGGCAAACCGTCCCGGCATTTCAGGCGAACGGTCACGGCTTCGCCGTCACCGGCCCGGCCAAGCCCTTCGAGTGCGGCCACGTCCAGCGCCACCTTGTTCAGGGGCGTGCCCAGCAGATCCGCTCTGCCGAGTTTCAGCATGTCGCAGAGCCGGTCGTTCATGTCGACCAGCAGGCCCTCTTGCACCACGGCGATGCCTTCGAAGGTCGCATTCGCGAAGGCCCGGACCCGGCGCGTTTCCTCGCGCCGCCGAGCGCCGATATGCAGATCGAAAGCGGCCGCGACAAGACCGCCCGAGACGACGAGCACGACCCCCAGAGCGACCGTGATGGCGAGAAGTTTTGGCGAAATCCCCGCCGCCGGGGCGACGATGAACGGGTCGGGCACCACCCGCATCGCCCCCATTGACAGGAAATGCAGTACCAGCACGCCGAGCGCGAGTGAGCCGGCCGCTGCGAAAAGGCCGCGGCGACTGTTCATGCGGATCGTAAGCAGTGTGGTCAGGACCGCGGTCTGTGCCCCGACAAGGATGGCGGCGACGACCAGGCCTGCATCCCATTCGATCCGGCCGCCGATATTCATGGCCTGGATGCCCATGAAATGCATGGACGCGATACCCGCACCGATCAGCACGCCGCCGACGACCTCGCTGTAGCGATGGCCGGCGCGCACGGCATAGGTCCAGCCACAGATGCATACCGTTACGATGAAAAGCAGCGAGCTAACCGTTCCGACCGGTCCGTAGCTGACGGGGACGGGCGGGTCATAGGCCAGCATGGACACGAAATGCGTGCCCCAAATGCCTACGCCCGTAACGATGCCCGACATCAGCAGCCAGACCAGACGCTGCCGGGCGCTGGCCAGTGCGGAGCGCCGCGCCGTCGCGGTTGCCGCGACCGCGGACACCAGACAGAGTACGGCCGCGATCGCGACCAGCCTGAGATCGTGTTCGACCGTCAGGCAGTAATAGACGCTGTACACTCGCTTGCCCCAAGGGAACTGCTTTGACCGCCATCTACTCAGATAAAAGCGAGGAATCACTTAACGGCGATCTCTTCACTGCATCCGGTATGGTGGCCGGCGTGGACGAGGCCGGGCGCGGCCCGCTGGCCGGCCCGGTGGTGGCCGCTGCCGTCATCCTCGATCCTTCACGACCGATCGAGGGGCTGGCTGACTCAAAGGCACTCACCGAGAAACGCCGGGAGGCTCTGGCTCCGTTGATCAGGAAGCGCGCCTGGGTCGGGATCGGCATTGCCGAACCGGCAGAGATCGACCGGCTCAACATTCTGCATGCCACCATGGCGGCGATGGCCCGTGCAGTTTCCCTCCTGCCGTGCAGTCCCGAGCATATCCTGGTCGACGGAAACCGCCTGCCCGACGGCCTGCCCTGTCCGGCCGAAGCCATCGTGAAAGGCGATGCGAAAGTGGCGGCGATTGGTGCCGCCTCGATCATCGCGAAGACGACGCGCGATGCGTTGATGAAGGCCGCGGCGACACGCTTTCCCGCCTACGCATTCGAAGGCCACAAGGGCTATCCCAGCGCGGCTCACCGTTCGTGCCTCGCCGAGACCGGCGCCTCGCCGATCCACCGGCGCAGCTTCGGCCCGGTTCGCGCTGCCCTCGAATCCCGGTTTTCCACAGATGCGAATCACTGTGGATAAGTATTTTCAGGGTTAACGCCCCGTTAGCCCTCCACGGCCCAGGATTCACGTCGTGCTAACGAGTGGAGTGGCGTGTCATGGTGGACTCTCGGATCGACCAGATCCTGGAAGGCGAATGCGTGGAGGTGATGAAATCGCTTCCCGAGGCGAGCGTTGATCTCGTCTTCGCGGATCCGCCCTACAATCTCCAGCTCGGTGGCGATCTGCACCGCCCGGACAATTCCAAGGTGTCCGCGGTCGACAATGACTGGGACCAGATCGGCGGGTTCGACGAATACGACCTGTTCACCTGGGGCTGGATGGAAGAAGCACGCCGCGTGCTCAAGCCGAACGGCGCGATCTGGGTGATCGGCAGCTATCACAACATCTTCCGCGTCGGCGGCATTCTCCAGGATGCCGGCTTCTGGGTGCTCAACGATATCATCTGGCGCAAGTCCAACCCGATGCCGAACTTCAAGGGCACGCGTTTTACCAATGCGCATGAGACCCTGATCTGGGCCGCCAAGACAAAGGATGCCCGCCCCACCTTCAATTATGCCGCCATGAAGGCCCTCAATGACGGCGTGCAGATGCGCTCCGACTGGACCCTGCCGATCTGCTCGGGCGGCGAACGCCTGAAGGGCGCGGACGGCAAGAAGGCGCATCCGACACAGAAGCCGGAAGCCCTGCTGCACCGCGTGCTGCTGTCGACAACCAATCCGGGCGATGTGGTGCTCGACCCCTTTTTCGGAACAGGAACGACCGGCGCCGCCGCCAAACGGCTCGGCCGCCATTACATCGGCATCGAGCGCGACCCCGATTATCTGGCGGTCGCCCGCGAGCGCCTCGACGCGATCCAGCCGGCCTCCCGCGAGGCGCTGAGCGTCACGCAGTCCAAGCGCGCACAGCCACGCATCCCGTTCGGAGCTCTCGTCGAGCGCGGCCTCGTGAAACCCGGCGACACGCTCTATTGCCCGAAAGGCCGCCACACGGCCCGGGTCCGGGCCGATGGCACGTTGATCGCCGGCGAACGGGCCGGCTCCATCCACCAGGTCGGCGCCCAGATCCAGAGCGCGCCTTCCTGTAACGGCTGGACCTACTGGCATGTCCGCACAAAACAGGGGCTCGCCCCGATCGATGTCCTGCGCGCCGAGATCCGCGCCACGCTTGAGAACTGACGCAAAAGGCCGGAGGCCCGATGGCACAGCCGAAAACGGCCTCCAGTTCGGATGCCGCTGTGAATGACAACGCCCCTCGCGTCCAGCGGACCTCCCTGGCCTGGCTGATCCTGGCCATCGTCCTGCTCGGCTCCGTACTTGTATCGGGGTCGACGGTTCTCTTTTCCTCGATCTCTTTCTGGAACCGGTTGCAGAGCGAGCATCTGGCGCAACTCGAAGATTATGTCGTCGAGCGCGGCGAGCGGAATGCCGTCCTCTTCGAGACGGTTCAGTCTGCTCACGCATCGGCGCAACGCGCGCTTGAGCTCCGCTTGTCCTCGCTTGAGGTAGCGGACATCGACATCGATGCCGAATTCGACGCCCTCTTTCCGCTGCAGCCGGACGGGACCCGGCGCAGCCGGGACGAGCTGTTCGACGGCTATACAGACGATCGCGGCGATTATCATTTCGGAACGGCGGCCTTTCTCAACGCAGAAGCCACGCTCGACACCCGGCACAAGCGCCGGCTGCTCGCGGCCTATTACGTGGTCGATGCCTTCGGGGAGAGCCTCAACGGCCTGCTCGACAATATCTATTACTTCAGCGAGGCGGACGAACTCATCATCTCCGCGGCGAGCCGGCCGGACCGGCT
The DNA here is from genome assembly GCF_056857855.1 of Maricaulis sp. B-26. Taxonomy (NCBI): domain Bacteria; kingdom Pseudomonadati; phylum Pseudomonadota; class Alphaproteobacteria; order Maricaulales; family Maricaulaceae; genus Maricaulis; species Maricaulis sp. B-26. Next base: position 55,223 of record NZ_JBSXNX010000016.1, on the reverse strand, counting down.
GATGTTCTATCGCCGCGACGCCACCCCGGATTTCAGCCTGCAGGACACGTCGCTCTACCGGCTCGTCAACCCGGCCAACAATCCGGAGGGCGAATTCGTCTGCGACGAGCTTTCCCCGATCCTCTATGCCGGAGCCGGACAGCCGCTGACCACGGGGTGTTTCTCGCCCTACCGTCCGGGCGGCGAGCACCAGGGCGCCTTCGGAACGACGATACGCGTCGACGCCTACTTCACGAGCGCCATGGAAAATCCGCCAAACTTCGGCACGAACATGCTGCTGGACTATAACGCCAATCTGATCGCCCATCCCGAATTGCTCGGCGGGCCGATCCATGCCGCCAGCGTCGATGCGCTGACCGGCTGGCTGGCACCGACACAGGTCTTCGACATTATTGCCGGTCTGCCCGGGGCTGCCACGCACGGCATTGAAGAAAGCTCCGACGGGCGCTGGCTGATCGCGTGGTCGCGTCTGGAGGGACCCGACTGGTACACGGTCTCGCTGATCGACCGCCATCAATTGCTGAACACGGCAAGCCGCCAGATCATGCGGGTCGCCGGCATCGGCCTGCTGGGTATCGGTCTCCAGGCGCTGATCGCCTGTTTCATTCTCAACTTCCGCCTGGTCCGCCCGATTGCAGCACTGACCGATCATTTCAGCCGGTCCGGGCCGGACACGCCACAACGCAATCGCGAGCTTGAACGTGCGCTCGTCGCCCGTAACGAAATCGGCACGCTGGCCCGCACGCTCGAAACCCACCGCCGTCAGCGCGAGCGGACGCTGGAAGAGCTGGAGGAGCGCGTCGCGGAACGCACCACCGAGCTGCGCCAGGCCATCGCCTCGAAATCCGCCTTCCTCGCGATGATGAGCCATGAGCTGAGAACGCCACTGAACGGGATTCTGGGCTTTGCGGAAATCCTCGAACACGAACTCGAGGACGAGACGCAGCGTCAGCGCGCGCGTATCATTCATTCCAGCGGCGATACGCTGACGCGCCTTCTGAATGACATACTCGACATGTCGAAAATCGAGGCCGGCAAACTCGAACTCTCGGTCGACCTCAACGATCTGCATGCCATGACGAAGGACACGCACAGCCTCTTCGCCGAGACCGCGGAACGCAAATCGCTGGACTATTCGCTCGAGATCGGCGCCGACGTGCCGCGAATGGCGCGCTTCGACGCGATGCGCGTGCGCCAGTGCATCACCAATCTTCTTTCCAATGCCGTGAAATTCACCTCTTCCGGCTCGGTCGCGACCCGGGTCCAGGCCGAACCGGCGGGCGCGCGGACCCGCATCACGGTCAGCGTGCGCGATAGCGGGATCGGTATCGAACCGAACAGGCTGGACAGTCTGTTCGCGCCCTTCACCCAGGCCGACACATCCATCACGAGACGTTTCGGCGGGACCGGGCTGGGCCTGTCCATCGCCCGGGACCTTGCCCACATGATGGGCGGCGACGTTACGGTCGAATCCGAACCGGGCGCTGGATCGACCTTCAACTTCACTTTCCTGGTCACGCCGGTCGAGGCGGAGGTGGACCGGATCGAAGACTGGTCCGCCACAGCGCTGTCGACAGAATCCGCCTATCGCAGACTGCGCGGTATTCGCATCCTCCTGGTCGAGGACAACATGATCAATCGCGAGGTCGCGCGGGCCTTCCTCAAGCCGCTCGACCCGGTCATCACCGAAGCCGAGAACGGCAAGGCCGCGCTCGATTTCCTCGCCGAGGACGAGTTCGATCTGGTGCTGATGGATGTGCGCATGCCGGTCATGGACGGTCTGGAGACAACGGGCCGGATCCGCGAGGCTGACGCCGACTGGTCGGACCTGCCCGTCGTGGCGCTGACGGCCAACGCCTCGGACCAGGATGCCAATGAATGCCTGCGGGCGGGGATGGACAGTTTCGCGATCAAGCCGCTCAAGCCCCACGCCCTGTTCGAGGCCATGATCCAGGCCATCAACGCGCGCACCCCCTAGGCGGCACTGTCGCCTAAGCGCCCCGGACCGAACGCACCGCGACCACCTTGCGCATCACGCTCGGCAGCGCTTCCTGCCCGAGCGCGTCTTCAGAAACCCAGCCTCCGGCATCCGGTTCCCAGTCCGCGGGCGCCTGCGCCTCCCGGACGACGAGCCTCAGCTCGAAATGCGTGAAGACATGCCGGATCTCTCCGCATTCCTGCCAGTCGGCCGCAGCCAACGGCGCCTCGGCCTCGCCGGGAGGGCTGTCCGCCTCGACCCATTGGGTAGAGGGCACTTCCATCATGCCGCCGAGCAGGCCCTTGTCCGCCCGGCGCCTCAGCCAGACATGACCGTCGCGCCGGACCAGCCAGGCAGTCCCACGCCGCACAGGCTTGGCCTTTTTCGGCGCCTTTCGCGGATAGCGCTCCGCATCGCCGGAAGCGCAGGCCTCGCAACCGGAACGCCAGGGACACCCGCCGCAATCGGGTGAGCGGGGAGTGCACACGGTCGCGCCCAGATCCATGATCGCCTGGGCGTAGTCGCACGGCCGGTCCGGGTCGGCGATGGCTGCGGCGAGGCGCCGTATCTCCGGCTTCGCCTTAGGCATTTCCGTCTCGACACGGTGAAGCCGTGTGATCACCCGCTCGACATTGCCGTCGACGACGCTGGCCGGCTTGTCGAAGGCGGCAGCGAGTATGGCGTTGGCCGTGTACTCACCGATGCCGGGCAGCGCCCTCAGCCCTTCCAGCGTGTCCGGAAAACGCCCGCCAAGCTCCTCGCTCACCGCGATCGCGCAGGCGTGGAGATTGCGGGCTCTCGCGTAATATCCGAGCCCCGCCCATTCGCGCATCACATGCTCGCGCGGCGCGGCGGCCAGATCCCCGACCTCCGGCCAGAGTTCGAGAAAGCGGAACCAGTAAGGCGTGGCATGGGGAATGGTGGTCTGCTGCAGCATGATCTCGGACAACCAGATCGCATAGGGGCTGACCAGCCGGCCTGCCGTGCGGTCCTCGGGCCGTATGCGCCAGGGAAGGCGCCGGCCTTCCGCGTCGTACCAGGCGAGCAGAGTGCGGCGCAGGGAGGCGATATCGGGAGCGTCGGACATGGTGATCGGACCTTGCAGAGACCGCCCTTCGCGGCGATTGTGCACACCATGGTTCGCAAACCGTCCCCGTCAACACTGGACGCCGCCGCGTCGCAGTTCCTCGCCACGCATCGCGGGCGCCCTGCCATCCGGCCGGCGCCTTCCGCTGGCGTGGCGGCAGAGCGGGTTCTCAAGCCGCTGGCCCGACGCTTCGGCGTCGGCGTCGACCAGCTCCGCGAGCACTGGGGCGACATCGTCGGCGACCGTCTGGCGCAATGGTCCGAACCGGAAACGGTTCGCCGCTCGGGCGGCATCAACACACTGGTGATCCGCGCACGCGGTCCGGCCGGGGCCATCCTGCAGGCGGAATCGCGGCGTATTCTCGAGCGTATCCGCACCTATTCCGGCAATCAGGCGCCGACGCGTATCCGCATCGTCCAGGGAAGCGCCGCAAGGAAGACCCGCCCGCAGCCCGGCGACGTCCCGCAGATGAAAGTGCGGCAATCCCCTTCACAAATGAGCGAGAAGGTGGAGACTTCGGCCGAGGCGCGGCTATTGTCCGCTCTGAAGCGTTTCGGCGACGGCGTGAAGTCCCGAAATGAAAACTGATACAGGCATGGGGAGCCCATCCATGAGTCTTTCGCGTCGCATCTTTTCCGCAGTCGCCCTCTCCGCGACCCTCGCCCTGGCCGCCTGCGGCGGCGGTGGCGATACCGGATCCGGTTCCACGGCCCAGGGCAGTTTCGAGCGCGAAGGCGATCGCGGTCTCGGCGATCCGAACGCCCCGGTCACCATGATCGAATACGCCTCGGTGGCCTGCGGCCATTGCGCGACCTTCCACAATGAAGTCTGGTCGATGCTCGAGGACGACTATATCGAGACCGGCAAGGTCCGTTTCGTGATGCGCGAGATGATCACGGGCAATGCCCAGTTCGCCATTGCCGGCTTCGCCCTGGCCCATTGCGTTCCGGAAGACCGCTATTACGACATGGTCGACCTGCTCTTCCAGCAGCAGAACGTGATCTTCCGCGCCGCCCAGACCCAGGGCAATGCGCGCAATCAATATCTCGCCATCGCCCGTTCCCTCGGCCTGAGCGAAGCGGACTTCACCCGCTGCCTCAACGACCAGGACATCAACCAGGCGATCGTGGAAGCCCATGAGCGCGCGCTCGACGAAGGCATCGATTCCACGCCGCGCTTCCTGTTCAACGGCCAGTTGCTGGAATCCCGCCGCGCTCCGGGCGCCACGGAATACACCTATTATCTCGGCGGCGAGCAGCTGATCATCGACGGCGAACCGGTGCCGGGTATCGTCGATGCCGACACCTTCCGCCTCATTCTCGACCATCTGGTCGCCGAGGCTGGTGGCGTCGAGGCGTCCGACGAAGCCACGACCGAGACGGCCGAGTAAGGCCTCGCCACATACAGGACCAGTCATGCGTATTCTCCGCACCATGCGTACCGCGATCGGCGCCGCCGGCCTCGCCGCCTCCCTGGCGGCCGGGCTGACGGCCACCGCTCTGAGCCAGCAAAGCGCTGCTCCGGCGCCGGAACTGCCGCCGCTTTCGGACATTCCGGCGGCCCAGGAACGGCCGGACGATCACGTCATGGGTGCGGAGGACGCGCCGGTCCTGATGATCGAATACGCCTCCTTTGCCTGTCCGCACTGCGCGCATTTCCAGGAAGACGTGTGGCCGGTCATTCGCGACGAATTCGTCGAGACCGGTCAGGTCCGCTACGTGCTGCGGCCGATGCTGACCGCTCCGCCGCAACTCGCTGCGGCGGGCGTGATTCTCGCGGAATGCGCCGCGGAGGATCGCTATTTCGACGCCGCCGACCTGCTCTTCGCCGAACAGGCCGCGATCTTTCAGGCGGCGCAGTCCGGCGGCGACGTCCTGGGCGTCTATAACCGTGTCGCAGCTGCCGTCGGCGTCTCGCCGGAGCAGCTGATGGCCTGTTTCAACGACCCGGCGACGAATGCAGCTGTGAATAACGCAGCCCGGCAGGCACAGGCCGACGGGGTCCAGTCCACGCCGAGCTTCTTTATCAGTGGCAAGCACTTGACCATCGCCGCGGCCGATGGCGGGACCTGGTACATGTGGGGTGGAGACCCCCTGATCATTAACGGAGAAAGGGTCCCCGGCCAGATCGACGAAGACTCTTTCCGCCGAATCATCCTTCACTTCCTGGACGCTGCCGAATAGCGGGAGCGATTCGCGTCAGGAAAGCGCCGCATTCGGGTGCCAACACGGCGCCCGGACGGGTCTGATCCCCGTCACCCAGCGGCGCAATGGAGGTCGGGTGAAGTTTACGCAGCTAAGGCTGGCCGGTTTCAAATCATTCGTCGATCCGATGGAACTTCGGATCGACCCGGGCCTTACTGGCGTGATCGGACCCAACGGTTGCGGCAAGTCCAACCTGCTTGAAGCCCTGCGCTGGGTCATGGGCGCAACCTCCGCCAAATCGCTGCGCGGCGGCGGGATGGAAGACGTCATCTTCTCCGGCACCGACGCACGCCCCTCGCGCAACCATGCCGAGGTCGTGCTTACGGTCGACAATTCCGAAAAGCTCGCCCCGGCCCGTTTCAACGACGCCCAGATGCTCGAGGTCACACGGCGCATCACGCGCGGTGCCGGCTCCGCCTACAAGATCAATGGCGAGGAAGTCCGCGCCAAGGACGTACAGCTTCTCTTCGCGGACGCCGGCACGGGCGCCAATTCGCCTGCTCTCGTCCGCCAGGGCCAGATTTCCGAACTCATCGCCGCCAAGCCGGAAAACCGCCGCCGTGTGCTGGAGGAAGCCGCCGGCGTGGCCGGCCTGCGCGCCCGGCGTCATGAGGCCGAGCTGCGCCTGAAGGGTACGGAAGCCAATCTCGACCGGCTGCAGGAGATCATCGACGAGACCGGCTCGCGCCACGGCTCGCTGCAGCGGCAGGCCCGGCAGGCGGCACGATATCGCAAGCTCTCCGCCTCCATCCGCACACTCGAAGCCGCCGTCTGGCTCAATCGCTGGCGAGCGGCTGCGACCGCCGTGGAGGAGGCCGAGGCCGAACTGAACGAGCGTCGCGACGCGGCCGAGACTGCCACGCGCGCCGCAGCCGAGGCACGCACCCAGGCCGAAATCCAGGCGGCGGCACGCGAACCGGCCCGCCAGGCCGAAGCCGAGGCCGCCGCAGCTCATCGCCTGCTTGAACGCGAGCGGGACAAGCTGGAGCACACGGCAACGGAAGTCCGCCGCACGATTTCCGGTCTCGAACACCGGCTCGAGGAATTGGCCCGGGGCGCCGATCGCGAGACCCATATCATCGAGGACGCACAGGCCAGCCGCGAGGAAGCGGCTGCCGCGCTGGAAAAGCTCGACGCCGAAACCGAGCGCGAAAGCGCCGCGCTCGCCGAAGCGGAGACCGCTGCCAGCGGGGCGGAGGCCGAGCGACTCGATAAGGAAGCCGTGCTCGACCGCTGCTCCCGCGAAGCGGCCGACAAACGCGCGGCCATCGAGGCCGCCCGCCGGGATCTGGGACGTTTCGAGGCCCGCATCGCGCAGATCGACCGCGAGATCGAGACCGCCACCGCCGAACGTGACCGGTTGAAATCCTCCTCCGCCATGACCGATCTCGCCGAAGCCGAGAGCGCGGCGGAAGCGGCCGAGACCGCCCTCGCCGAGGCCAAGACCGCGCTTGAGGCCGCCGAGACCGATCGCCAGACCAAGGCGGCGGCCCTGGAAGCAGCCTCGGAAACCTGGCGCGCGCTCTCGACCGAGCGCGAGACGCTGGAACGCGAGACCCAGGCACTCGAACGCCTCCTCGCCGGCTCGCAATCGGAAAGCCAGCCTGCGCTCGACGCGATACGCGCCCGTCCTGGCTATGAAAAAGCCCTCGCCGCCGCTCTGGGCGACGATCTGGAAGCCTCGCTCGACGATGAGGCGGCCCGCCACTGGCAGGAGGCCGGCATCAAGGCCGACATGCTGCCCGGCGGCTGCGTGCCCTTGTCCGATCATGTCGAGGCGCCGGTCGCCCTGAAGGCCCGCCTCGATGCGGTCGGCGTGATCAAGCCGGAAAAGGCCGCGGAAGCCTTTGCCAAGCTGAAGCCGGGCCAGCGCCTGGTCACGCGCGACGGGGATCTGTGGCGCTGGGACGGGCTGGTCGCCCGGGCCGACGCGCCCTCCGCCGCCGTGGCGCGTCTGGAACAGCGCAATCGTCTCGATGCGATCCGTCAGGAACTCGCCGAGGGCGAAGCCGATTTCGAACAGGCCCGCACCGCCGAACAGACGGCACGCGAAGCCGCGGAAGCTGCGCGTCAGGCCGAACAGGCTGCCCGCAGCGTCGTGCCGCCCGCCGAGCGCGCAGCCCGCGACAGCTTCAGCCGGATTTCCGATCTGCGCGAGCGCACGGCCAAGGATGCCGCCCGCGCGACGGCGCTGGACGAGCGCCTCGAACGCCTCGACGCGGAGAAGACTGAAACCGCGACCGCGCTCGAGGCCGCACAATCTCTTTTGTCCGAAGCCGAAGCCGCCGAAGGCGATACCGAAGCCCTCGATGCGGCCCGCGAGGCTGCCGAGACCGCCCGTGCCACAGCAGCCGATGCCCGCGCCGCGCTGGAAAGCCTGCGCCGGGAATCGGATATGCGCCGTCAGCGCCGGGCCGGCCTCAAGCGTGATCACGGCGCCTGGGCCGATCGCTGCAAGGCCGCAGAGGCCCGCCTCGCCGAAATCGCCCATCAACGCGAGGAGGCCGAAGCTTCGCTCGCCCGGGCGCGCACGCGCCCGGACGAAATCCAGGAACAGCTGCACGCCCTGACCGACAAGCTGGACGCCGCTGCCCACAAGGCGAACGAAGCGCGCGAAGCGGCCAGCTCGACCGAAGGCCTGGTCAAGGACGCCGACAGCGCCGCCCGCTCCGCGGAGGCTGCCGCCTCTGCCGCCCGGGAGGGCCGTGCCGCCGCCGAAGCCCGTCTGTCCGGCGCACGCGAACGGTTGAACGAGACGACGGAACGCCTCCAGGACGCGACCGGCGAGGCCCCGGGCACGCTGGCCGCGCGAATCGACGAGGACGAGATCGCCGAATTGTCCGCGGACGAGCTGGAGCGCCGGCTGGACGATGCGCGTCAGAGCCGGGAACGGCTGGGCGCCGTCAATCTGCGTGCCGACGAGGAGGCCGAGGAACTCGCCGCCAAGATGGAAGAGATGACCCGCGAGCGCGACGATCTCGTCGAGGCCATCGCCCGCCTGCGCAAGGCCGTGGACGAGCTCTCCCGCGAAGGCCGGGCGCGGCTCCTGGAAGCCTTCGACATCGTCAACGAGCATTTCCAGAATCTCTTCGCCACCCTGTTCGAAGGCGGTCATGCCGAGCTTCGCCTGACGGAGAGCGACGATCCGCTCGAGGCCGGGCTGGAGATCATGGCCTGCCCGCCGGGCAAGAAGCTCGACACCATGTCGCTCATGTCCGGCGGCGAGCAGGCGCTCACGGCCTCCGCTCTGATCTTCGCGGTCTTCCTGTCCAATCCGGCACCGGTCTGCGTGCTGGACGAGGTCGACGCCCCGCTCGACGACGCCAATGTGGACCGCTATTGCCGCATGCTCGACAAGATGCGCGGCCTGACCGAGACGCGTTTCCTCGTCATCACACACAATCCGCTCACCATGTCGCGCATGGACCGGCTCTACGGTGTGACCATGGCCGAGCGCGGCGTTTCCCAGCTGGTCTCGGTCGACCTTGTCGGTGCCGAACAGCTGGTCGCCGCCGAATAGCAATTTTCCATTTTTATTTCTGGCACTTACCGCAGGTGCGGGCTTGCTTGACTTGGGAGGGGGCCATGGATAGTGTGCGCGCGCCTGTGGGGGGCTGTTCCTCCGTGGGCGAACCGGTCAATCATGTCAGGCAAAGACAACACCCCGCGCGACCCATCGAAAGGCGATCTGGACGATTTGCAGCAGCGCATCGAGGCGCGGCGCGAAAAGTACAGGCCGCAGGACGATACGCCGAGATCGGCATGGTCCCTCGGCATGCGCTACGGGTCGGAATTCTTCGCCGGCGTGCTCGCGGGTGGCGGTCTGGGTCTGATGCTGGACTTTGCCCTCAAGATCATGCCCTGGGGCCTGATTGTCGGGACGTTATTGGGTTTTGCGGCCGGGACGATGAATGTGGTCCGCGCCGCGCGCGAAATGAGTTCGGAGTCGCAAGGACAATAGTCCCTTTGACTTCGCGGGATGAATTTGCGGCCTGGCCGCAGCAGATTTGAAAGAGGCCGGGCGTGGCAGACACCAACCCGATCAAGCAGTTCGAAATCCACGAAGTCTTTCCCTTCGAGGCATTCGGCCTGAATCTCGCCTTCACCAATTCCAGCTTCTTCATGGTGCTGACGACGGTGCTGACGGTAGCGCTGTTCATGATGGCGATGTCGAGCCGCGCCCTGGTGCCGAACCGGGCCCAGTCGGTGGCCGAGATCATCTACGGCTTCGTGGCCGATATGCTGCGATCGACGGCGGGTGCTGACGCGCTGCGCTTCTTCCCCTTCGTCTTCACGCTCTTCATCTTCATCCTGGTCGCCAACATGCTCGGCATGTTCCCCTATTTCCCGGCGCCGGGTGCCCACTCCTTCACCATCACCAGCCACATCGTCGTGACCGCCGCGCTGGCGCTGATGGTCTGGCTGACCGTGATCATCTACGGCATCTACAAGAACGGCCTGAAGTTCCTGCTTCTGTTCTGGCCGGCCGGCGTTCCGATCGCGATCAAACCGTTTGTGGCCCTGATCGAGGTAATCTCCTTCATTTCGCGGCCGCTCAGCCATTCGGTCCGTCTGTTCGCGAACATGCTGGCAGGCCACATCCTGCTGAAAGTGTTCGCCGGCTTCATCGTCATGCTTGGCGGCGCGATGGGCGCGGCCGGTTATCTCGCGGGTATCTTCCCATTCGCGATGACGCTGGCCCTGACGGCTCTCGAATTCCTGGTCGCTTTCCTGCAGGCCTATGTGTTCGCCATTCTCACCTGCATCTATCTTTCCGACGCCCTGCACCCAGGACACTAGGCAGAGCGTTTAATCCCAAACCTGCAATTCGATCTTCCAGAGGAGTATCAAAATGGACGCTCAAGCAGCTCAATTCGTCGGTGCCGGTCTCGCCTGCCTCGGCATGCTCGGTGCCGCCATCGGCGTGGGCAATATCTTCGGTTCCTTCCTTCAGGGCGCCATGCGCAACCCGTCTGCGGCTCAGTCGCAGTTCGGCAACCTGATCTTCGGCTTCGCCGTGACCGAAGCCCTGGGCATCTTCTCTCTCCTGATCGCCTTCATGTGCCTGTTCGGCATCGGTGGCTAAGCGAGACGCGCGCGGCGATGCAATGATCGCTGCGCGCCCTGCCCCTTTCAGCAGGGGCTCAAGACTAGAAGGAGCAGGCGTCCCATGACGCACGCACCGCATACCGAAGCGGCCCACGCGGCCGAGACGGCGGAACACGCCGCCTCCGGCGTCTTCCCGCCCTTCGACCCGACCTATTTCCCGTCGCAGCTCTTCTGGCTGGCGATCAGCTTCGTCGTTCTCTACGTCGCGCTGGACCGCTTCATCCTGCCGAAGATCAAGACGACGATCGAGGATCGCCGCGACCGTATCGCCGACGATCTCGACGCCGCGGCCCAGGCCAAGGCGGACGCGGATGCCGCAGGCGAGGCTTATGAAAAGTCTCTCGCCGAGGCGCGCTCGAAAGCCCATGTGATCGCGGCGGAAACCCGCGAAGCGCTGGACGCCGAGATCGCCCAGGAAACCGCCGATGTCGAAGCCGAGCTGAACGCCAAGCAGGAAGCCGCCGAAACGGCGATCCGCTCGGCCAAGGAAAAGGCTTTCGCCGAAGTGCGCGGCATCGCGTCCGACGCAACCGTGGCCGCCGTGGCTGCCCTGGCGAATGTCGAGATTTCCGACGCCGAAGCCGGCAAGGCCGTTGACGGCGTGTCCAAGGCGAAGGAGTCGTAATCATGACGCTTGCCGAAGAAACCGCCCACGGCGCCGCTGACGCGGCCGGTGCGGCCGGCCTGCTGGCCGACCCGTCCTTCTGGGCCACTGCAGCCCTCGTCGTCTTCTTCCTGATCCTCCTGCGCATGGGCATCCACAAGACGCTCGCCAAGACGCTGGACGACCGGGCCGACGCCATCCGTTCGGAACTGGACGAAGCCAAGCGCCTGCGCGAGGAAGCCCAGGAAATGCTGGCCAGCTATCAGCGCCGCCAGCGTGAGGCGGAGAAGGAAGCCGAAGCGATCATCGCCCAGGCCAAAACCGAGGCGAAGGTGCTCAAGGAAGAGGCCCGCAAGGAACTCTCCGAACGCCTTGAGCGCCGCACGGCCATGGCCGAGCAGCGCATCGCCCAGGCCGAAGCCCAGGCCGCTGCCGAGGTGAAAGCCGCCGCTGCCGATATGGCTGCCGCTGCGGCCGAGGAAATCCTCAAGACTAAGCTGAAAAAGACCGATCTCAACAAGATCGTCGATGCCGACATCAAGATGGCCGGCGAACAGCTGAACTGATCCATCCGGTCGGACCGGACATGAAAAGGCCCGCGGTTTTCGCCGCGGGCCTTTTTTCATGTCTGCAAGACGGGACGGTTTATTCGGCCGGATCCGCTTCCTTCTCGCCGAAGGCGAAACGGATGCGCTTCCAGAGCCAGGGCACGCGGCGCAGCTGATCGGTGATCAGGCGGTGCAGCGTCTTCGAGGCTGCGGCGACCAGAACCAGACCGAAGAGACCGATGGGAAAGCCGATGGGCAGGAGCGGGGTGAGCATGCCGATCGGCACGGAGATCACCATCAGCACGAGACCGAACGCCACCACGACAGCACGGATCATCAGCGCAACGAATGCGCCGATCGCGTTCTTCCGTGCCAATCCATTAAGCGCTTCGTTCATCGCCTGACCGTCTCTACCGCTGGCGAGTGAACCGTCCAACGGTTCCCCCGATGCCGGGCCTGCTCCCTAAATGGGACTCTATCCCCTGCAGACAACACTAAACTCGTAAACATCACTGCAATGCGAGACAAAAACGCCGAAATAAGGGCGAGCGCCCCAGTTCGCTGTGCATTGTTGCATTCGCGCACTGGCACGGAAGCGCTTCCGGCTTTGTCAGGCCTGACTGGATGATCCGGGTCCAACCGCGGTACAGGCCTTCGCAAGCAGAGTCGAGGCTGCGACCTGACTCATAAATTAATTGTCATCTGGATGGCAGCGTCCGCGGTTTCAGATATTAGCCACGCACAGAATGTAAGTGTTATGCTACCGGACGGAATTGCGGGGTGGTGCGAAAGACGCATCGTCCAGCGCGAGCAAGATGCTACCGATCCAGGATCGCCCAAGCAGTGGTTGATGCGCAGTCCGCTTTGTCTCTCACAAGCAAAGCAGGAGTCGTGCATCCATGACCGAAAAGACAACCCGAATTCGCCAAAAGAAAATGAAGCAGCAAGGGGGGCGCTGCTTCTATTGCAGCCGCATGATGTGGACCAGCACCGGGGAGTCGGATTCCCGAAAGCGCAAGCCGCATCCCCTGATGCAATGCACGACCGAGCACTTGAAACCACGCTCGGAGGGCGGGGCAGACTCGGAGCGCAACATCGTCGCAGCCTGTCTGTACTGCAATCAGACGCGCCATAAGGGTAAGCGGCCGCTGGACGCCGCAGCCTATAAATCGAAAGTGCAAAAGCGATTGTCCGCTGGACGCTGGCTCAGGCTTTAAGAAGCACCGCCGTCACCGCGCAATGAGTTCGAGGGCGGCTTCCGCGATAACGACTCCCACGCCGGCCATGATCACGCCCACAAGGACGGCGAGGACGGCAGTCAGGATCAATCGGCCGCCGCCGCCGCCCTGGCGGGGCTTGCGGCGAAAACTCAGACGGGAAGCGCGTGACGTCGACATGGCCTCGATCCTATCAGGGAAAGTGGCGGCGATGGGGCATGGACTGCAATGTCATGAAAAAGGGCGCAGACCCAGCGGCCCGCGCCCTCTTCATGCCGTCAGCGGACGCCTATTCTGCCGCTTCGGGTGTGTTTTCCGGCGGCGTCCAGCGCAGCACGGGCTGACGGGCTGCCCGCGTCTCGTCGAGACGCTTGGTCGGGGCATGAACCGGGGCCGCCACGAAGCGGTCCGTCTCGCCTGCCTTGGCGGCGAGGGCGAGAGCTTCGAGCACTTCGATGAAGCGGTCGAGGCCGGACATGGACTCGGTCTCGGTCGGTTCGATCAACATGGCGCCGTGGACGACCAGCGGGAAATACATGGTCATCGGGTGATAGCCCTCATCGATCATCGCCTTGGCGAAGTCGAGCGTGGTAACGCCGGTACCCTTGAGGAAGCGGTCGTCGAACAGGGCTTCGTGCATGCAGCTGCCCTCGAAGGCCGGCGTCATGACATGCTTGAGACGGGCGAGGATGTAATTGGCGTTGAGCACCGCATCTTCGGCGACCTGGCGCAGGCCGTCCGAACCATGGCTCATCATGTAGGTGAGCGCACGGGTGAACATGCCCATCTGGCCGTGGAAGGCCGCCATGCGGCCGAAGGGATCGCCTTCGGCTTCCGCGGCGTGCTCGACCAGATCCCAGCCGCCCTTCTCCGTCTTCACAACGTAGGGAACAGGCGCATAGGGCGCGAGCGCGTCGGAAAGGACGGTCGGACCGGAACCGGGACCACCGCCGCCATGCGGGGTGGAGAAGGTCTTGTGCAGATTGATGTGCATGGCGTCGACGCCGAGATCGCCCGGACGCACGCGGCCGACGATGGCGTTGAAATTGGCGCCGTCGCAGTAGAAATAGCCGCCCGCCTCGTGGATCAGGTCGGCGATCTCGCGGATATCCCGCTCGAACAGCCCGCACGTGTTGGGGTTGGTCAGCATGATGCCGGCGACGTCGTCGCCCAGCTTGGCCTTGAAGGCCTCCATGTCGACGCGGCCCGTCTTGTCGGCCGGGATCTCGTCGACGGTGAAGCCGCACTGGACCGCGGTCGCGGGATTGGTGCCGTGAGCGGATTCCGGAACGAGAATCCGGCGGCGATGGGTTTGCCCGTCCGCGTCGAGGCGGGCGCGGATCGCCATCATGCCGCAGAACTCGCCATGGGCACCGGCTTTCGGCGACATGGCCACGGCGGGCATGTTCGTGAGCGTCATCAGCCAGCGGGCCAGCTCGCCCATCAGCGCGTATGCGCCCTGCACGGTCGAGCCCGGCTGCAGCGGGTGCACATCGGCAAAGCCCGGCAGGCGCGCGATCTTCTCGTTGAGACGCGGATTGTGCTTCATCGTGCACGAACCGAGCGGGTAGAGACCCAGATCGATGGCGTAATTCTTCCGCGACAGGCGCACATAATGGCGCATGGCTTCCGGCTCGGCGAGCCCGGCCAGGCCGATCGTCTCCAGGCGCTCGAGACCGCCGAGGCGCGTCTTCGTGCCCTTCGGCTCGGGAAGGTCGACGCCGCAATGCTCAAGATTGCCGCGCTCGAAGATGAGCGGTTCGGCCTGGTCGAGGCCGCGGCTGCCGGAGATGGTGTCGGCATAGCCACCCGTGGCCACATTCTCGGCCATACGGGTGGGACGTCCCTGCGTGTTCATTCCCATCTTACAGCACTCCATTGAGCGCCTTGACGAAGACGGCGATGTCTTCCGGCGTGTTGGTTTCGGTGGCGGCGACGATGAGGCGATCCTCGAACTGCCCCGGGAAGAGGCGGCTGGCGGGTACGCCGCCCAGCACGCCGAACCTGGCCAGGTCCTCGACGACCTCTGCAGCCGGCCGGGGCAGTTTCACCGTGAACTCGTTGAAGAAGGCGTCATTGAGTACCTCGACGCCGTCGATGGCATCGAGCGCATCGGCGAGCTCGCAGGCGGTCTCGTGATTGATCCGCGCCAGACGCTTGATGCCGGCCTCGCCGAGCAGCGTCATGTGGATCGTCCAGGCCAGCGAGCACAGGCCGGAATTGGTGCAGATGTTCGAGGTCGCCTTGTCGCGGCGGATGTGCTGCTCGCGCGTGGAGAGCGTCAGCACATAGCCCCGGCGGCCGTCGGCATCGACGGTCTCGCCGGCGAGGCGGCCGGGCATCTGGCGGATGAAGCGGCGATCGTCCTTGCAGGCGAAGAGGCCCACATAGGGACCGCCGAAATTGAGGCCGACGCCGATCGACTGGCCCTCGCCCACGGCGATGTCCGCGCCCATATGGCCCGGCGCCTCGACGAGGCCGAGCGAGACGGCTTCGGTGAAGACGGCGATCACCAGCGCGCCCTTGGCGTGGGCGGCTTCGGAGATGGCGCGCAGATCGTGCAGACGGCCGAAAATGTCCGGCGTCTGGACGACGACGCAGGCCGTCGTGTCGTCGATCGCGGCGATGACATCGTCCAGCGTCTCGGCGGCCGGATCGGTGACCGAGATCTCGACGTCGGAATACTTGGCCAGCGTCCTGGACGCCTCGACATAGTGCGGGTGCACGCTGCCGGCCATGATCGCCCTGTTCCGGCGGGTCACGCGTGCGGCCATCATCACGGCCTCGGCGCAGGCGGTCGAGCCGTCATACATGGAGGCATTGGCCACATCCATGCCGGTCAGGAGCGCGACCTGGGTCTGGAATTCGAACAGGGTCTGCAGTGTGCCCTGGGAGATTTCCGGCTGGTAGGGCGTGTAGGCCGTCAGGAATTCGGACCGCTGGATCAGGTGATCGACCAGCGCCGGCACATGGTGCTTGTACGCCCCTGCCCCCACAAAGAACGGCGCCTGTCCGGCGGACGTATTCTTGCCCGCCATGGCGGTGAGCGCCCGCTCGACCTGGAGCTCGCCTTGCTTCTTCGGTAGGTCGATCAGTCCGTCCAGGCGCGCCGCTTCCGGCACGTCGGTAAAGAGCTCGTCGATGGAGGCGACGCCGATCGCATCGAGCATCGCCTTCCGGTCGCTGTCTGTGTGGGGGAGGTAACGCATGGGGTTTGCCCTTTAAGCGGTGTGAGCCTTGTAGGCGGCTTCGTCCATCAGGCCGTCGAGCTGGGAGGCGTCGGACAGCTTGATCTTCACGAACCAGCCTTCGCCGGACGGATCTTCATTGACCTTGGCCGGCTCGCCTTCGAGGTCGTCATTGATCGCGGTGATCTCGCCATCGACCGGGGCATAGACCTCGGAAGCGGCTTTCACGGATTCCACGACGGCGAACTCGTCGCCCTTGGAGAGCGTCTTGCCGACTTCCGGCAGTTCGACGAAAACGACATCGCCAAGCTGGCCGGCGGCGTAGGCGGTGATGCCGACGGTGGCGATGTCGCCGTCGACGGTGATCCATTCATGATCTTCGGTGTAACGCGTGGTCATAGTCTGTCTCCTGCCCCTGTTGAGAGATTGGGCGATCAGCCCCGATAGAAATTGGCCGGCACGAACGGCATTTTCGCCACTGCCGCCGGGCGCGGCTTGCCGCGCACGATGAGGTCGACCTCGGTGCCCGGCTGCATGAAGTCGCGATCGACATAACCCATGGCGACCGGACCGCCGACGGTCGGGCCGAAACCGCCCGAGGTCACGATGCCGATGATGTTTCCGTCCTTGTCCGCGATCTCGGCGCCCTCGCGCGCCGGCGCGCCGGAAAGCGTCAGGCCGATGCGCTTCTGGCAGGACTTTTCCTCGATCTGCTGAGCGATCACGTCCGCGCCCGGGAAGTCGCCGCGCTCGCGGCGCGTCTTGGCCATGGCCCAGATCAGCGAGGCTTCGACCGGCGTGCGGTTCTCGTCCATGTCATGACCGTAGAGGCAAAGCCCGGCTTCCAGACGCAGGCTGTCGCGCGCGCCCAGGCCGATCGCCTCGACCTCGTCCTCGTTCAGCAGAAGGCGCGCGATACGCTCGGCATCGCCGGCCGGAATGGAAATCTCGAACCCGTCCTCGCCGGTATAGCCGGAACGGGAAATATAGACCTCGGCGCCGTCCAGCTCGAACGTGCCGCACTGCATGAAGACCATTTCGCAGGCCTTCGGGCAGAGCCGCTCCATCACGTCGCGTGCGGCCGGGCCCTGCAGCGCCAGCAGCGCGCGGTCCTCGATGCGGGTCAGATTGCCCTTGCCCGCCGTATTGGCGTCGATATGGGCGAAATCATTATCCTTGGTCGCCGCATTGACGACCAGGAAGAGGCCCAGATCGCTGTCGGCGCCGAAGGGGCGGGAAACCATCAGGTCGTCGCGGATACCGCCCTTTTCGTTCAGGAGGAGGGTGTATTTCTGCTCGCCTTCGCCCAGCGAGGCGAGATCGGCTGTGATCAGCGCCTCGAGCGCGGCTTCGTCGCCGGTATAGCGCGCCTGGCCCATATGGGAGACGTCGAACAGGCCGGCCTTGGCGCGGCAGTGATTGTGCTCGCCCATGATGCCGAGCGGATACTGCACGGGCATGGCATAGCCCGCGAAGGGCACCATCTTGCCGCCAAGCTCGACATGGAGATCGTGAAGCGGCGTCTTGAGAAGGGTTTCGGTCATCAGGTCGGTCCTTGCAAAGAGGCGGTCCTGCATGCCTCCTGGCCTGCAAGTTCTCGCCCCCGCTGTCCCGTAACCTGAGAGATTCCGCGTGAGCCCTGATGCCTCCGATCAGGCGGGCCGCGCTTGCTCCGTCGGTGGGGTGGCCGGCATGCCGTCACCCGCTTTCCAGCGTTTCACTCTCCCGCGGTCCCTTGGCCTGAGCGTTTCCGGGGCGGTTGCGCCTTCGGCGCCGGCATATTCGCCGGTCTCTCCCGCGGGGAGCTTGGTCTCGCGACGCACGCCCTGGAGCGATCATCCCGATTGCGCGCCAATCTATGATTCCCGAGGGCTGAGTCAATCGCGCGGGGCGGTTAATCCGGCTGGTTTCATGCGCGATCTCGCGCAATCAAGGACCTGGCCCGAAAGAAAACCGCTACATACGCTCCGGCGCTTCCAGGCCGAGCAGGTCGAGGCAAAGCTCCAGCTGCGTCAGCGTGGCCTGCGCCAGGCCGAGGCGCGAGGCTTTCAACGCCTCATCCTCGCCGGACAGGATCGGGCAGGCGGCGTAGAATTTCGAGAAGGCCTGGGCCAGCGTGAAGGCATGGTCGCAGATCGCATTCGGCGCCCGGTTCTCGCAGGCCTGCTCGAGCGCGGCGCCGAAGGCATCCAGCGCCAGGACGAGATCGATCTCTTCCTGCGCCTCGGCCTTGATCGGACCCGGCGCGACACCCGCCTCCCCGGCCCGGCGCATGAGCGATTTCACGCGCACTGCGGCATAGAGGAGATAGGGACCGGTCTTGCCCTCGAAGCTCGTGAAACGGTCGAGGTCGAAGACGTAATTCGTGGTGCGGTAATTCTGCAGATCGGCGAACTTGATCGCAGCCAGGCCCACCATCCGGGCGACGCGGTCATGCTCGTCCTTGCCGACATTCTCGGCGAGCCCTGCCTCGTGCAGGCGCTGGTCGGCGCGCTCGATAGCGCTGGCGATCAGATCTGCAAGGCGGAAGGTGCCGCCGTCGCGGGTGCGAAGGCGCTTCCCGTCCGGCCCGTTCACCGTGCCGAACTTCACATGCTCGAGGCTTCCCTCGGGCGCCAGGCCGGCCTTGTCGGCGGCGCGGAAGACCTGTTCGAAATGGTCCGACTGCGCCAGGTCGACGACATAGAGCGTCAGGTCCGGCCCGACCGACTGTTTGCGATCGAGAATGGTCGCCAGGTCCGTCGTGCCGTAGAGCGAGGCCCCGCCCGACGTCACCAGGATGAGCGGCGCCAGCTCCTTCTTGTCGCCCTCGCGGGCCACGCGGACGACCCAGGCGCCCTCGCTCTCCTCGGCCACACCGCGCGACCTGAAGTCCTCGACCAGGCCCGGGATGAGGTCGTTGACGTCGCTCTCGCCCTTCCACAGGTCGAAATGCACGCCGAGCGCTCCGAAATCCTTCTTCAGCGCGGCCACGGAGACGTCGATGAAATGGCGCAGCAGGACGCGATAGCCCTTGCGGCCGGCCTGCAGCTCGGCCGTCGCCTTGCGCGAGCGTTCGAGCCGTTCGGCGTCTTCCTTGGCCTTCTTCGAGGCCAGCGGATAAAGCCGCGCCAGATCCTCGATATCGACCGGCGGCTCGGACGGATACTCGCCGGCGAAGTCCGCGTCGAAATAAGGCAGGTCCGGCTGTTCCTCTGCCAGCTCGGTGATGAGATGGCCCATCTGCAGGCCCCAGTCGCCGAGATGGATGTCCGAGGTGACATCGTCGCCGCGGAAGCGGAAAAGCCGCTGCAGGCTGTCGCCCAGCACGGAAGAGCGCAGATGGCCGACATGCATCGGCTTGGCCACGTTCGGGCCGCCGAAATCGATCAGGATTTTTTTCGGGCTGACCGCCCTGGGCGCACCGGCGCGGGCATCCGAGGCGATCTCGGCGGCGCGGGCATTGATGGCGGCCGGGGCCGGACGCAGATTGATGAAGCCGGGACCGGCGATCTCGGCTTTCTCGATCAACGCATCGCCGGAAATCGCATCGAGCACCGCCTGGGCGATCTCACGCGGATTCTTCTTCGCCTGCTTGGCCGCCGGCATGGCGCCATTGCACTGATAGGGGAAGATTTCCGGGTTCTGCTTGGAGGGGCTTACACGGCCCAGTTCCCGCGGAAGCTCAAGGGAAGCAAACGCGTCGCCCAGCACGGCGCTGAGCTGTTCGGCAATTGAGGGCATATGTCTAGTCCTGGCCGGCCCCGACGCGGAAGCGCTGGCCCGAGCGGTTGAATTCGATCTGTTCAGGCGTGAGCTCGAAACCGACGATGATCTCGAAATTGACGCCCGACGTGTCCTCGGCGGCACGCGGAATGGAGATCGCGTCGATCGTTTCGGTCATGTAGACCCGGTCTTCGTCAGCATCGAAACGGATACTGATCGGGAAAACTTCTTTCCCGATGACGCCGACATCGCGGCGCGTCACGGCGACGAAATACTCGTAGGTTCGGGACTGGCCCATGGACGCAGGGCCGCGTCCGAAGCCGAAATCGATTTCCAGATTGGCCAGGATCGGGCGCTCGCCGTAATAGCTGCACAGCGAGCGGACGCCGAGAATTTCGCCGGTGAAGCCGATATTCTCGTAGACGACCTCGTCACCATTGATCTCGACCATGCGGTGGGCATCGTAGAGTGATAGCGCCGACGGGCACGGGCCGATATTCTGCTCCGGATCGTCCAGCACATTCCCGAGACTCGAGCATCCGCTCAGCACACCGGCCGCGGCAGCGAGGGCGGCAATCTTACGAACGGAAAACAACGACATGATGCACTACCTGTCCAGGGAACCGATCCGGCGACTGGATAGCCGCCGAGCAAATTGTTAGGACGGTCATACGATGGAGCTGCCGCTTCCGCAACGCCATCGCTGAAGGAGTTTTCCGAACCATGAGCGATGCAAGACCGCCCCTCACCGTCCTGCTGGCCGCACCGCGTGGCTTCTGTGCCGGTGTGGACCGGGCGATCCAGATCGTCGAACGGGCGCTCGAGCGCTTCGGCGCGCCGGTCTATGTGCGCCACGAAATCGTTCACAATCGTCATGTCGTCGAACGGCTTGAGGCGATGGGCGCGATTTTCGTCGAGGAACTCGACCAGTGCCCGGACGACCGGCCCGTCGTCTTCTCCGCCCATGGCGTGCCCAAGCGCGTGCCGGACGAAGCGCAAAGCCGCAACATGATCTATGTCGATGCCACCTGCCCGCTGGTCTCCAAAGTCCATGTCGAGGCGGAGCGTCATCACAATAACGGCGAGGAAGTCGTACTGATCGGCCATGCCGGCCACCCCGAAGTCGTCGGCACGATGGGCCAGCTGCCCGAAGGCGCGATCACGCTGATCGAGACCGTCGAGGATGCGCAGGCCTTCCAGCCGCGCGACCCGGCGAAGCTGGCCTTTGCCACCCAGACCACACTCTCGGTCGACGACACCTCGCAGATCGTCGAGGTGCTGCAGGCGCGCTTCCCGCAGATGAAGGCGCCGCACAAGGAAGACATCTGCTACGCCACCACCAACCGGCAGGCGGCGGTCAAGGCGCTGGCGCCGAAGAGCGATATCGTTTTCGTCATCGGCGCCCCCAATTCGTCCAACTCGGTTCGGCTGGTCGAAGTGGCCAGGCGCGCCGGGGCACGCGGGGCGATGCTGGTCTCCAGCGCCGCGGATGTGGACTGGGAGGCGGTCGGCGATGTTGAGACGGTCGGCATCACGGCGGGCGCTTCGGCCCCCGAGGATCTGGTCCAGGGCCTGATCGACGCCTTCCGCGAACGCTTCGAGGTCCGCGTCGAGGATGTCCGCGTGACGGACGAGAACATCACGTTCAAACTGCCTCGCGCCGTGGCCTGACGGCGATTTCGACCGGGGAGTGCGCAGATGAGCGAGAACAAGACGCAGCCGACCGATGTCCGCGCCGAGGACGTCATCGCCGCCGTCGAGCATGAGGGACGCCGCAAGGACGCGGAAACCCTGCTCGCCATGATGCGCCGGATCACCGGCGAGGAGCCCGTCATGTGGGGCCCCGCCATCATCGGCTTCGGCCGCTATCACTACAAATACGAGAGCGGCCGGGAGGGCGATTTCATGCGCACGGGATTTTCCGCGCGCAAGACCAGTCTCGTCGTCTATATCATGCCCGGCTACACCGATTTCAGCGCGATCCTCGCACGGCTGGGAAAACACAAGCTGGGCAAGTCCTGCCTTTACATCAACAAGCTGGCCGATGTGGATCTCGACGTGCTCGAGGAATTGATCCGCGCCGGCCTCGCCGACATGGCGGAAAAATATCCCGAATGACGCATATCACCATTCACACTGACGGCGCCTGTTCCGGCAATCCGGGTCCGGGCGGCTGGGGCGCCATTCTCGAATGGAACGGTCACCGCAAGGAGCTCAAGGGGGGCGAGCCGGAGACCACCAATAACCGGATGGAGCTGATGGCGGCCATCCAGGCGCTGGAAGCGCTCAAGCGGTCGGAACAGGATGTGGTGCTGATCACGGACAGCGTCTATCTGCGCGACGGGATCACCAAATGGATTCACAACTGGAAACGCCGGGGCTGGAAAACGGCCGACAAGAAACCGGTGAAGAATGTCGACCTCTGGCAGCGCCTCGAAGAACAGGCTTCGCTGCACCGGGTGCAATGGCGCTGGGTGAAGGGCCATGCCGGCGATCCGGGCAATGAACGCGCCGACGAGCTCGCCCGCGAAGGCCTGGCCGAAGCGCGCTGAGCCGCGAAACTCCGCCAGAAAGGAAAAGGGCCGCACTATCCAGCGCGGCCCTTGCCCGGTGTGCGATCAGTCCGCACGATTTCAATTTTCGGCATTTTCGAACCGCAAAACCGGTTCCCACTTTTGCTGAAAATGCGTCCTAGTTCAGGCGGAATTCCAGCTCGCGCGTGTGACCGTCGGTCTGGGCCGCGGCCGGAGCGAAGCGCCAGCTCTCGATGGCGGCCAGGGCAGCACGGTCGAAGACGCCGGACGGGTTGGCGGAGACGACTTCCGCATTGGTGACGGAACCGTCGGCCGCGATCGAGTAGGACACGGTGACAGTGCCTTCGATGCCGCGGCGCTCGGCGCCACGCGGATATTCCGGGGCGACAAGCTCGACAGCTTCGCGCGCCGTCGGCTCGGCGGATGCCGGAGCGGTCAGAACGGCCGGTGCCGCGAGGGTGGAGAGGATGACGGCGGCGGAGAAGATTTGCTTTTTCATGGCGCTCACTCAGAAAGTTGAAATGCGAATGCGAGCGAGCGTTTAGGCCCGGCTTATTGCCAGCCCCTTCCGGAACTTCCTAAAAATTTAGCGAAACCCGTCATTTCGTATGACTCTGCACATATGTGCTACTTCGCACCCGAAGCAATCGTCAGCACGACCCCCTTCACCCCCGTCACGATCCAGATATCTCCGGCCTTCGGCTCGACTTCGTCGAGCGTCTCGGCAGACCATTCGGAATCGCCGTAACGTACGCGGCCCCGCCCGGCGGAGAAGTCCGCCACGACGGTCACGCGCTGGCCGACCATGCGACCCGAGCGGTCATTGAGCCCCGCCTCGCCGCCGCCCAGATTCATGGCCGGCTTGACCCAGCGATCCCCGACCCAGAGCAGCACGAGCGAGAGAACGGCGAACACGGCCAGCTGGACCGGCCAGCCGACGCCCAGCGCTTCCAGGGCCAGAAGCCCGGTCAGGAAGGCTGCGGCGGCCGGCCAGAGCAGATAGGTCGTGCCCGTCAGAAGTTCGGCGATCAGGATCAGCCCGCACAGGGCCCACCAGGCCCAGATATTCATGCGGTCGATCAGGGCAAGCAGTGCATCCATGGTCTCTACCTCCGTGCCTGCCGCGCTCAGCTCTTGCGCGTGGCTTCGCTGACGGCGTCATGGGCAGCCTTGCCCAGTTCGCCAACGCCCGTGATCGTCCCGATAATGTTCGAGAACTCGGCGGGAATGATGACCGTGCGCTGCTGCTCGCTGGTGGCCAGCTTGCCGAAGGCCTCGACGTATTTCTGGCCGAGGAAGTAGTTGATGGCGCTGACATCGCCCTTGGCGATGGCGTCGGAGACCATCTGCGTGGCGCGCGCCTCGGCTTCGGCCTCGCGTTCGCGGGCCTCGGCGTCGAGGAAGGCGCTTTCCTTGCGGCCCTCGGCCTCGCGGATGGCCGCTTCCTTCTCGCCCTCGGCGCGCAGGATGGCCGACTGCTTGGACCCTTCCGCCTCGAGGATCTCGGCGCGCTTGAGGCGTTCCGCCTTCATCTGGCGAGCCATCGCCTCGGTGATGTCGTGCGGCGGCGACAGGTCGCGGATCTCGATCCGGGTGACCTTCACGCCCCAGGGATTGGTCGCCGCATCGATGTCGGAAAGCAGGCGGGCATTGATCTCGTCGCGCTTGGACAGGGTCTCGTCGAGATCCATGGCGCCGATCACCGTCCGCACATTGGTCAGGGCGAGATTGATGATGGCGAATTCCAGATTGTCGACCTCATAGGCCGCGCGCGGCGCGTCGAGCACCTGGATGAAGACGACGGCATCGACGGACACCGTCGCATTGTCCTTGGTGATCACGTCCTGGTTGGGCACGTCGAGCACGCGCTCGCGCATATTCATCTTGTAGCCCACCGTGTCCACGAAGGGCGTGATGAAGTGAAGCCCGGGCTTGAGAGTCCGCGTGAAGCGTCCGAACCGCTCGACGGTGAATTCTTTCCCCTGCGGGACCGTCTTGATCACCGAGACGATGATGACCAGTGCCAGCAGAAGCAGCACACCGATGACGATGATTCCAAAATCCATGCGGACTCTCCTTTATTCTTGTTTCTTGGGTCCGCCCAGGCCCCCTGCCTAGACGGAAACCGCGTCCAGCTGACCGAGAATGTGGTCTGCGGACGACACCTCGAAGGCACCCGGCTGCTCGATATTGAGCTCGGCCACGACGCCATCCTTCACGAGCATGGAGAAGCGCTGCGAGCGCGTACCCATGCCGAAACCGGAACCGTCCATTTCCAGGCCGATGGCCTTGGCGAAATCGCCATTGCCGTCCGCCAGCATCACGACGTCGTCACCGGCATTCTGGGACTTGCCCCAGGCATCCATCACGAACACGTCGTTGACCGACATGCAGGCGATCGTATCGACGCCCTTGCCCTTGATTTGCGTTGCCTTCTCGACGAAGCCCGGCAGGTGCTTGGCCGAACAGGTCGGCGTGAAGGCACCGGGTACGGCGAACAGGGCCACCGTCTTGCCGGCGAATACATCATCCGTGCTCAGCTTCGTGGGACCGTCAGCGGTCATCGTCATGAAGCTGGCTTCGGGAAGGCGATCTCCGACCGAAAGGGTCATGGCTGGTTCTCCTGATGGTTACGATAAACCGTGCAATGCACGGCAAGATAGCGGGAACACGTCTGGACGCATCCCCCTTTTGGGAGGAACATGTGTACATGTCCCGCAAGACCCCGACAGATGTGAACGAGACGACCCTCTCCGGCAAGCTCCTGATTGCGACGCCGAGCATCGGCGACCCGCGTTTCGACCGTACGGTGATCCTGCTCTGCGATCATTCTCCGGAGCATGCCATGGGCATTGTCCTCAACCAGCCGGTCGAAGGACTGAGCCTGCGCGAGCTGTTCGAGCAGCTCGACATCACCCGTCCCGAGCTTGCCCCGGACAAGTCCGTGCTGATCGGCGGGCCTGTCGATCGCGATCGCGGCTTCGTCCTGCACACAGTCGATTTCCACGCGCCGGACTCCACCCTCTCCGTCAATTCGCAGATCGCCCTGACCGCGACCAAGGACGCACTCGAGGCGATCGCCTCGCACTCGCCGCCGCGGCGCAGTCTTCTGGCACTCGGTTATGCCGGATGGGGTGCCGGGCAGCTGGAGGACGAACTGGCCGCGAATGCCTGGCTGGTCACCGATCCGGACGAAGCGCTCATCTTCGGCGAGCACGGCGAGGCGATGTGGGAGATGGCCCTGCAGCGCATGGGCGTCACGCCGGAACACCTCTCCGCCATGGCCGGTCACGCATGACCGCTATTCTGGTCCCGGGCCTGTACGCCTCCCCCGCGAACGCCTAATCACGTCTCCACGAACACACAGAAGGGAGCGGGGCATGGGACCCACAGTCGTGGAAGAAGGCGAATTCGCCGGCTGGATGATGTGGCCGCAGGACCCGTTCGAGCACGCGGCCGGTCCCTTCTATTTCCGCAAGGACGAACAGGGCCCGGTTTGCGCCTTCCGCGCCGAAGAGCGTCATATGAACGGGCTGGGCAGCCTGCATGGCGGCTGTTTCATGAGTTTTGCCGATTTCGCCCTGTTCGGCATCGCCACGGACGAGCTGCACGGCAGCGAGGAAGGCGGCGCCGCCGTCACCGTGGCCTTCAATGCCGAATTCCTCGCCGGCGCGAAGCCGGGCGACTGGATCGAGGCCCGCGGCGAGGTGCTCAAGGCGGGCCGCTCCATCCTGTTCGTGCGCGGCATCATCACCGCGAACGGTACGCCTTGCCTGAATTTTTCCGGAACGCTGAAGCGCGTCAGGCGCTAGACGATCAGGCGCTGATCGCCGCGCCGAAACGGCCGGCGACGCCTTCGCGCACGGCGCGCTCGGCCGCATCCGGCGAGAGGGCTCCGGCATAGCGGAAGCCCTGGGCGTAGTGACAGCCCATATCCGCGAGCTTCGCGGCGGCTTCGGCGCTCTCCACCCCTTCGGCGACGACCTTCATGCCGAAATGACTGGCCAGCTGAATAACCGACTGCACCACCGTGCCCGCGCTCTCGTCTCCGCTCATGGCGCGAATGAAATAGCGGTCGATCTTGACCACGTCGAAGGGCAGACGGTCGAGCCGCGCCAGCGAGGAATAGCCGGTTCCGAAATCGTCGAGGGCCAGGGCGATACCGCCCTCGGCCAGCCGGGCCATGGCCGTGGCGGCCACATCCGGATCGCGCATGATTTCGGTCTCGGCGATCTCCAGCTTGAAAGCGCCTTCGGGCAGTTTGGCCTGGGCCACGCGTTCGATCAGATGGGCAGAGAAATCCGGATCGACCAGCTCGCTGACCGTCGCGTTGGCGGACACGAAGAGACGCTCCGCCTCGGGAATGGCCTTGCGCCAGGAGGACAGGTCGGCGGCCGCGGTATTGCGGACCCGCGTGCTGATCCGGTCGAGCAGGTCGAGATCGTCGGCCATGTCGAGAAAATCGTCGGGCGCAAGGACGCCGAAGCCGGGCCGCTCCCAGCGCGCCAGTGCCTCGAACCCGGCCAGTGCGCCCGTGTCCAGCGCGATGATCGGCTGGTACCAGGCCAGAACTTCGCCGGCATCGACGCCGCGCGCCAATGCGTGCTCCTCGGAGATCCGGTCCACCGGATGGGCGTTGGGCCCTGCCGGCGTCATCAGCCCCTCGATGCGATCGGAACCCTGGCGCGCGCCCATCATGCGGACATAACTCAGCCCGCCATGATCGCCGATGAGACGAATGCGAAGATCGATGCGGTCGCCCTCGAGCGCCTTGCCGATGCGGGCCTGGTCGGCCGGTCCGAGACGGTCGAGAAATTCCGGCCAGTCGAAATCCTGTCCCGCCAGACCGAAACGGGCGCCGTCGCCGGTCAGCCGCATGCGGCCGGCCGAACCGTCATAGGCGAACGCAACCGCCCCGGCGGCGCGGACGCCGGCTTCGAAATCGGTTTCCGTCATGGCCTCGGATCGGTGCAGAGGATGGCCAGCTTGTCGTGGTCGCGCCACTCGCCGGCGATATTGAGATAGGCCCGTGCCAGCCCCTCATACTGGAATCCCACCTGTTCGAGCAGGGTGCGCGAGGCGGTGTTGGCGGGCTGGCAGGCCGCCTCGACCCGGTGCAGGCGCAGCTCGTCGAAGGCGAAGGCCAGGACCCGGCGCACGGCGGCACGGGTATGGCCCTTTCGGACGTAGGGCGAGCCGATCCAGTAGCCGATATCGGCGCTTTGCAGCACGCCGCGGCGGACATTGTTGAGATTGCAGGCGCCGAGCAGGACATTGTCCCGGCTGCGCACCACGAAGAAGGGATAGCCGACGCCGGCGCGGCGGTCGGCTTCATAACGTTCGATGCGGCGGCGGAAGGCGCCCTTGGACAGCTCGTCCGCCGTCCAGGCGGGTTCCCATGGCTCGGTATGCGCGCGGCTGGCGCTGCGCAGTTTCGCCCAGGCTTCGTAATCGTCCAGCTCGGGATGCCGAAGACGGATGCCTTCGCCGATCAGGGGTTCGTCCCAAGGCGTTTCGCGCCAAACTGCCACCACGCTATCGCTCCTGTCCGGGCGGCTCTTTCTGGCCGCCTTCTCTACTCTTTCCCGTCCTCTCTTCGGAGGCTCAGGGCTCTTCGGGCGTCCGGCCCAACCGCCCGCGGGAGGCGTGAAGGGCGAAGTATACCGCAATCAGGGCGAGAGCGAGACCATACCAGGTCAGCGCATAGCCCAGATGCTTGGCCGGCGGCGTCTGGGTAAGGCTCGCCGGCATGCCGGTATCCGAGCGCAGCCACACGCTCGCCACCTGCTCCGGCGTGGCGCCGAGCGCCTCGGCCATCGCGGCAGGATCGAAAACATACCACTGATTGGTATCCGGATCGTTGCGAGAACCGAATCCGCGTGCAGCGGGCAGCGGATCGAGGCGCCAGGCCTGCGGCGTGGTGCGCGCACCGCTGGTGAAGCTTTCGTATGCGGTCTCGACAAAGATCAGCCGGTCCGCCGCGCCGGGCTCGCAGGCCGGCACGCGCATCAGGCCGATCACCGCCCATCCCGCACCGTCGCGCAGATCGTAATAGCGCAGGGTCGGACCACTCAGGGGCACCGGTCCGCTGACACGCGGCCCGAAGGCGGCGGCCTCGTCTCTCCCGCAGAGAGCGGCCTGGATGCTGGCCACCTCGCCCCGCGCCTCCCAGGCATCGAGCAGATCGGCCTTCCAGGACATGCGCTGCATCTGCCAGCTGCCCAGCCAGATCAGCAGGACGAGGCTCGGTATCGCGAAGAGCGTCAGCAGGGGAAGCGGTCTGAACCGCATGCGCGGCCTCCGGAGTGCAGCGTGGCGTGCCGGCGCGGCCTACTCGTCGAGCCGGGCTTCCTCGGCGTCATGTGCGAATTGCAGTGCGAACAGCATGCCCTTGATAGGGCGCAGCAGCAGGATCGAGACGACGGGGATGAAAGGAACCTGGAAAATCAGGTGCACCCACCAGGGCGGGTGGAACGCGACCTCAAGGAGGAGGTAGAGCGCAACGGCGAGAAAACCGACGATGAACATGACGAAGACGGACGCCCCGTCTCCGACATCCGCCTTTTCGAAGCTCGCACCGCAGACATCGCAACGCGGCGCGATCTTCAGGACACCGTCGAACATGGCACCCTCCCCGCATTTCGGGCACCGCCCCTGGAGGCCGGCTGAAATGGGGGAGGGTTTGTCCATGCCTGTGCCTGCCTAGCCGAAGACGACGTAGACGAAGGCGAAAAGGAAGAGCCACACCACGTCGACGAAGTGCCAGTACCAGGCCGCGGCCTCGAGACCGAAATGCTTCTCCGGCGTGAAGTGACCCGCCAGCAGGCGCATCAGGCACACGGCCAGGAAGATCGTACCGATCACGACGTGCGCGCCGTGGAAGCCGGTCGCCATGAAGAAGGTGGAACCGTAGAGATTGCCGCCATCCGCCATGGAGAAGGCGAAATGGGCTTCGCTGTACTCGTAGACCTGCAGCGCGGTGAAGCAGACGCCGAGGATCACGGTCACCAGCAGGCCGAGCTTGGCGCTGCCGCGATTGCCGTGCTGCAGCGCGTGGTGCGCCCAGGTCACCGTTGTGCCGGAGAGCAGCAGGATGAGCGTGTTCATCAGCGGGATGTGCCACGGGTCGAAGGTCTCGACGCCGGCCGGCGGCCACTGGGCCAGCCCCGGATCGAGGCGTACTTCGTGGAAGATCGCGTATTCGAAGAAGGCCCAGAACCAGGCCACGAAGAACATCACTTCCGACGCGATGAACATGATCATGCCGTAGCGCAGGTGGATATCGACCACCGGCGTGTGGTCGCCCTGGCGCGATTCCTTGATCACATCGCCCCACCAGCCGATCATCGTGTAGATGATCACGGCGAAGCCGAGGAGCAATCCGCCCCAGTTTCCGTCCGCATACATGAAGGCCAGCGGATGGTCGGCCCCGACGAGGCCTTTCATATTGCCGACCGCACCCACGGCCAGCAGGAAGGCGCCCAGCGATCCCACAAACGGCCACGGGCTCGGATCAACCAGGTGATAGTCGTGCTTTACGGCATGCCCAGCCATCGCGAATCTCCTGCGATATCAAATCAGACCTTTGCGCCGGTCTTACTCGGCACGAAGGAAAGGTTCAATGTTAAGGCGCGGCGTCGCTGCTCGACGTCGCATCCCCCTCGGTTTCAAAAAACGTATAGGACAGCGTCATGGTGGTGACGTCGTCCATCCGGCGCTCCTCGTCGATCAGCGGATCGACGAAGAAAAGGACCGGCATGTCGATGCTCTCGCCCGGCTGCAGCGTCTGCTCGGTGAAGCAGAAGCATTCCAGCTTCGAGAAATAGGACGCGGCCTTGAAGGGCGCGACATTATAGGTCGCGACCCCCGTGACCGGCCGGTCGGACGTGTTGGTGGCGCGGTAATAGGCCAGCGCGCTCTCGCCGACGCGAACCGTCATGGAGCGCTGCAGCGGCTCGAAATCCCAGGGCAGGTCGCGATTGGTGTTGGCGTCGAACTGGACCGTGATCTCGCGATCGAGAATGGCCCCCGCCTCGCCCATGGCGACCGTGGTGGTGCCGCCATAACCGGTCACCTGGCAAAACAGGTTGTAGAGCGGCACGGACGCATAGGCCGCGCCGACCATGGCCACGGCACCGATCGCCGCAAAGGCGGCCACGCGGGCATTCTTGTCTTTCGGCAAACGGATCATGCGCCTGCTCCCGCCGCGATGTTCTGGCTCAGCCGGACGACCGTGACCAGGAAGACGATGACGATGAAGGCCACCAGGCTCCAGGCGATGGTGACATTGCGGCGGCCGCGGGCCTTTTCCTGCTCGGGCGTCAGCTTCACCGTCTCGGTCGAGGTGGTGTAGTCGGGCTGTCTGGAATCGATCACGCGCTCGACGAAGCTGCCGCCCTGGGCGGTATCTTCGGTCGTGGTCTTCTTGTCTTCGGTATCGCTCATCACGCACTCACTCCGGGAATCCCGATATAGGCGCCAAAGGCGTGCTCGACGATCAATGCGGCAAAAAGTACCGCCAGATAACCGATCGAATAGGCGAACAGGTCTCGCGCTGCCTTGTCGCCGGCGCGGACGGCATAGAGCGCGCCCTCTTCGGCGGACCCGGCTTCGCCGGCGCGTGAATTGAAGACGCGCCAGGCCAGCAGCAGGAAGAGCGCACCGCCGCCCAGCGAGGTCGCGGCATAAATGACGCCGCCCAGCGAGGTCAGCACGGGCGCGCCGGCGAAGACCACGAGGACGAGCGAATAGAGCAGGATCTGCAGGCGGGTGGACTTGGCGCCTTTGGCCACGGGCATCATCGGCACGCCGGCTGCGGCGTAGTCGCCGGACTTGTAGAGCGCCAGCGCCCAGGAATGGGGCGGCGTCCACAGGAAGATGATCATGAAGAGGATGACCGCGTCGAGCGAGACCTCTCCGGTCACGGCGACCCAGCCGATCATCGGCGGGAAGGCGCCGGCGGCGCCGCCGATGACGATATTCTGCGGCGTGCTGCGCTTGAGGATCATCGTGTAGATGACCGCATAGAAGAAGATGGAAAAGGCCAGCAGGCCGGCGGCGAGATAATTGCTCGCCAGCGCCATCATCAGAACCGAGAGAATGGCCGCGACCACGCCGAAGCCATAGGCATTGGCGACCGAGACCGCACCGCGCGGAACCGGGCGCTTGCGCGTCCGCTTCATGGTGGCGTCGATATCGGCGTCATAGGCCATGTTGAGCGCCCCGGCGGCTCCGGCCCCCACGGCCACGCAGAGGATCGAGATCGCTGCGAGGAAGGGATCGGCATCCACCGGCGCCGCGATCAGACCGGCGAAGGCCGTGAAGACGACAAGCGTCATCACGCGCGGCTTCATCAGGTCGAAAAAGTCGCGGGGCGAGGCCGTCGAAACGGCCTCGCCCTCTGCGCGATGAACGCTCGGGTTTGTCATGGCGTCCAAGAGCTTTCCTATTTGATCTTCGGCAGCTCGGAGAACTGGTGGAAGGGCGGCGGAGAGGACAGGGTCCACTCGAGCGTCGTTGCCCCTTCACCCCACGGGTTCGCATCCGCCTTGCGGCGCCGGACCATGGCGTCGATCAGCACCAGGAAGAAGAGCGCCATACCCACCAGCATGATGAAGTAGCCGTAGGTGGAGACCTCGTTCCAGAAGGCGTGACCGTCCGCATAGTCGACATAGCGGCGCGGCATGCCCTGCAGACCCAGGAAATGCTGCGGGAAGAAGATCACGTTCGCGCCGATGAAGAAGAAGGCGAACTGCAGACGGGCCAGGATGGAGTTGTACTTCACCCCGAAGATCTTCTCAAACCAGTAGTAGAAGCCCGCGAAGATCGCGAAGACCGCGCCCAGCGACAGCACGTAGTGGAAGTGCGCCACCACGTAATAGGTGTCGTGCAGGGACTGGTCGACGCCGGCATTGGCCAGCACCACGCCCGTCACACCGCCGACGGTGAACAGGAAGATGAAGCCGATGGCCCACATCATCGGGGTGCGGAACTCGATAGAGCCGCCCCACATCGTGGCGATCCAGGAGAAGATCTTGATGCCCGTCGGAACGGCGATGACCATCGTCGCAGCCACGAAATAGGCCTTCAGATCGACCGGCATGCCGACGGTGTACATGTGGTGCGCCCACACGATGAAGCCGATGAAGCCGATCGCCACCATGGCGTAGGCCATCCCGAGATAGCCGAAGACCGGCTTTTTCGAGAAGGTCGACACGATGTGCGAGATGATGCCGAAGCCCGGCAGGATGAGGATGTAGACTTCCGGGTGACCGAAGAACCAGAACAGGTGCTGGTACATCACCGGATCGCCGCCACCGGCCGGATCGAAGAAGGCCGTGCCGAAATTGCG
Organism: Maricaulis sp. B-26; assembly: GCF_056857855.1. NCBI lineage: Bacteria > Pseudomonadati > Pseudomonadota > Alphaproteobacteria > Maricaulales > Maricaulaceae > Maricaulis > Maricaulis sp. B-26. Next base: position 22,698 of record NZ_JBSXNX010000016.1, on the reverse strand, counting down.
GTCCGTCAGCAGCATGGTCAGCGCACCGGCGAGAACCGGCAGCGAGAGCAGCAGCAGGAAGACGGTGACGAGCACGGACCACACGAAGAGCGGCATTTTGTGGATCGTCATGCCCGGCGCGCGCATGTTGAAGATGGTGGTGATGAAGTTGATGGCACCCAGGATCGAGCTGACACCCGCGATGTGCAGGGACAGGATCAGGAGGTCCATGGCCGGCCCGTTATGCCCCGACGTCGAGAGCGGCGGATAGAGCACCCAGCCGCCGCCGAAGCCGATATCGCCGCCGGCGCCCGGCACGAACATGGACATGCCGGCGAGGATGAAGGCGAAGGGCAGAAGCCAGAACGAGATGTTGTTCATGCGCGGGAACGCCATGTCCGGCGCACCGATCATCAGCGGTACGAACCAGTTGCCGAAACCGCCGATCATGGCGGGCATGACCATGAAGAAGATCATGATCAGGCCGTGCATGGTCGTAGCCACGTTGTAATTGTGCTCATTGCCGAACCAGGCGCCCCAGCCGGTGTCTTCACCGGTGAAGAACTGGATACCCGGCTCCATGAGCTCGAGGCGCATCATGCCGGACAGGGCACCGCCGATGATCCCCGCGAAGATCGCGAAGACCAGGTACATCGTGCCGATGTCCTTGTGGTTGGTGGACAGCACCCAGCGGCGCCAGTCCCACATGCTCGGGGTGTGATCGTCGTGCGTAGCGGCGTCAGCAGACATGGTTCAGCCCATCCCTAGTCGAGTTGCGCCAGGCGCGTTTCCCGCGCGGCGGAATATTCAGCGATGATGGCGTTGGCCTCGTCCGAACCCGGACCGGCTTCCACCCAGCGATCGAAGACGTCCTGCGAAACCGCGTGGACTTCGATCGGCATGAAGGCGTGGCGAATTCCGCACAGCTCGGAGCACTGGCCGTAATACGTGCCCTCTTCCTGGACGCGGAACCAGGTCTCGTTGATGCGGCCCGGAATGGCGTCCATCTTGGTGCCGAAAGCCGGCATGGCCCAGTTGTGGATCACGTCCGCGGCCGTCACCTGGAGGCGCACCGTCGCATTCACCGGCACGACGACCGGATAGTCGACGGACAGATTGCGCAACTGGCCTTCCTCAAGCTGATCCTCGGGCACCATGGAGGAGATGTACTCGCCCACTTCATGGTCCGGATACTCGTAGCCCCAATACCACTGATAGCCCGTCGCCTTGATGGTGAAGTCGGCTTCCGGAATCTCGTCTTGGAAATACAGGAGCGGGAAGGAGAAGACCGAGATGACGATCAGGATCAGCACCGGCACGGCGGTCCAGACCACCTCGAGCACGGTGTTGTGGCTGTTCTTGCTGGCTTCCGGATTGGCTTTCCGGTTGTAGCGCAGCATCACCCAGATCAGCAGACCCATCACGAGGAGTGTGATCGGAATAATGATCCAGAGCAGCAGGTTATGAAATTCGTTCACGCGCTCCATGATCGGCGTCACCGCCGGCTGGAAACCCAGGTGGCCGTCGGTCGGCTGGCCCGGTGTCGCGTAAGCGCCGGCAATGGCGGTCGTCCAGATGAACGCAAGTGCGGTCAGGAATCGCATGGCTTCCCCATACAAGTCAGGCATTAATGCGGGAATCCCCGCCGATGGCGGCGGAATATAGAGAGGGTGTGGTGCGCTGTCAGGCCATCAACGGCATTTTTTGTAGTCCGTTTCACACAAATGATCAGAACCTCCACGAACTCGCTGTAAAATAAGGCGGTTTTTCCCGCCACGGAAAGTTGATGAATGAACTCGCTTGTTCAGTGTTAGGATAGAGTTGTCTAACGAGAGCAGAAGGAGCCCTGCGATGCGTCCAATCGTCTCACTCCTGGTTCTTGCATCGGCAGCAGCGAGTTCGCCGGCCGGCGCCCAGATGCTGGTCCTCGGCGAGACCCCTGCCGCGTCCTGCTACCAGCACGCCCTGAGCGGCCGGGCCGACCGTCAGGCACTTTCCGATTGCGACATGGCCCTGGAAACATACGGGGAACTGCGCCGCAATATCGTCGCCACCCATGTCAATCGCGGCATCGTGCTGATGCGGATGGATCGGAACGAGGAAGCCCTGGCATCATTTGACGACGCGGAAGACGGCGGCCTCCGGGACATATCGGCCCTGGCCCTGAACCGATCCAGTGCTCTGATCCGGCTTGACCGCTCGCTCGACGCGATCGCGCAGACCGATCTCGTCATCGAAGCGGGCGACGGCCATCTGGCGGCGGCCTGGTTCAATCGCGGCGTCGCTTTTGAGGCACTCGGCGATCTGGAAGCCGCCTACGATGCCTATTCCCGCGCGCTTGACGCACGCCCCGGCTGGCATATGGCCGAGCGTGAACTGGCGCGCTTCACCGTGCGCTCGGGCAGCTGACCGGCTGCATCATTGTCGCCCGGCAGCAGTCCGGCAGCGTCCCGCATGTTTCCTCCGACGGTCGGCTCGACTATGTCATAGAAACCGAGCCGTTCCGGAGAGCCGCATGTCCAACGATCCCATCGAGCAATTCGAATTCACTGCGGACGAGGTCCGTCCGGTTCTCGCCGATGCCGTATCGGGAGCGGATGATGGCGAGCTTTTCCTCGAAACAGGACTGTCGGAATCCCTCGTATTCGACGACGGACGGCTGAAGGCGGCAAATTTCGATTCCAGCCGCGGCTTCGGCCTTCGTTGCGTGGCTGGCGAAGCCTTCGGCTATGCGCACTCCTCCGACCCGACGCTCGATGCGGTCAAGCGCGCCGCCGAGACGGTCTCAGCTGCCAAGCGGGGCCATGCCGGCGTCCTGGCACCGCCCCCGGCCGGCACCAATCGCAAACTCTACGACGCCATCGACCCGGTCGCGCATCCCGGCTTCGAGACCAAGTCAGCCCTGCTGCAGGAGATCGATGCGTACTGCAGGACCCGCGATTCAGCCGTGGTCCAGGTCAGCGCCTCCATCGCGGGCTCCAAGCAATCTGTCTCGATCCTGCGGGCCGATGGCGACATCAAGACCGATGTCCGGCCGCTGGTCCGCCTCAATGTCTCCGTGACCGTCGAGCGCGACGGACGCCGCGAAACCGGCTCCGCCGGCGCCGGCGGCCGGGCGGAGTTCGACCGCTGGATTTCGCCGGATGCCTGGAAGCCGCTCGCCGACGAAGCCCTGCGCATTGCGCGGGTCAATCTGGACGCCGTCGATGCGCCGGCCGGCGTTTTCGACGTCGTGCTCGGCCCGGGCTGGCCGGCGGTATTGCTGCACGAAGCGGTCGGCCACGGTCTTGAGGGCGATTTCAACCGCAAGGGCTCGTCCGCCTTTGCCGGCCGCATGGGCCAGCAAGTCGCCGCGAAAGGCGTCACCGTCGTCGATGACGGCACCATGCCGGAACGGCGCGGCTCGCTGACCATCGACGACGAAGGCACGCCGACCGAGCGCACCGTGCTGATCGAGGATGGTATCCTCACCGGTTATATGCAGGACCGCATGAATGCGCGCCTGATGGGCCAGAAGGCGACCGGCAATGGCCGGCGGCAATCCTACGCTCACCCGCCCCTGCCACGCATGACGAATACCTACATGCTGGCCGGCGAGCACAAGCGGGCGGAAATGGTCGAAAGCCTGAAGGACGGCATCTATGCCGTGAATTTCGGCGGCGGCCAGGTCGACATCACCTCCGGCAAGTTCGTCTTCCAGTGCACCGAGGCTTACCGGGTCAGGAACGGGAAGATCGAAGCGCCGGTGAAAGGGGCCACGCTGATCGGCGACGGTCCGACGGCACTGACCCAGATCACCATGATCGGCGATGATTTCGAGATGGACCCGGGAGTCGGCGTCTGCGGCAAGGCCGGACAAGGCGTTCCGGTCGGTGTCGGCCAGCCCAGCCTGAAAATTTCGGGCCTGACGGTGGGCGGCGCTGGCGGCTGATCGCAGCCCCACCTTACCGGCCTGCAATGCAACTCACTCGCACGTGATTCACATTACTGTTTGTTACGTATGATCAAGGAATGGTCCGTACTACCCCTGCCATACGGGGGAGCGTGTCAGGCTCAAACATTGGTAGGCGTATGCGAGGGACTTTGATCAACTGGGCTGCTGGTACAGCAGCGACGGCGCTCTGGAGCGCACCTGTGCTTTTTGGAAGCGCAGCTTTTGCGCTGGAAGAGACGGCTGACGGCGAAACCGTCCAGAACGCGCTGGATACGGCATCCGGTCCGAGCGTGACCGAGAGCCGCCCTGGCGTTGCCGTCTATGTGCCGGCTTTCTTCACCGACTATTCGCCCGTGACGGCGCTGGACATGGTCCGGCGCGTTCCGGGCTTTTCGCTCTCCAACGGCAATACGGAGCGTCGCGGACTGGGAGACAGTTTCGGCAATCTGCTGATCAACGGGCGCCGCCCGTCGAACAAGTCGCTGCGCCTCGAAACCGTGCTGCAGCGCATTCCCAAGGACGATGTCGCGCATATCGAGCTGATCCGCGAGGCCCTGCCGGAATACGACATGCGCGGTCATCCGCGCCTTGTGAATGTGATCCTGCGCGAGGGCGCCGGCAGCTCCGGGTCCTGGGAAGTCCGGTCCGAACTGTCCGCCTCGAACCGCCTCGGCGGCCGCGGCGTGCTCTCCTACACCATGCCGGTCGGCGATGCGGAAATGACTTTCGGGATCAATGCAGGCTATTTCGGCAATCGTGTCCGCCGCCGCTACTCGCTGCTCGACGGGACCGGCCTGCCGCTCGAAGTCGCGCGCGAGAACGACCAACGCCGCTTCCAGGAAGCGATCCCGACCTTCTCCCTCGCCTGGCCCATTACCGACCGGACGCGGCTTCAGCTGGACACGCGGGGCAGTGCCTGGTCCTGGCATCGCACTCAGGTCCGCTTCACCGATGAGCCCGATACCGGCGCGCCGCTTCTCTATCAGCAGAATGCGACCGAGAACCACGGCTCGTCCTGGTCCGCGACCGGCAGCCTGCAACACGAGTTCTCGCCGAGCATTTCGACGGAGACCATCCTGCTGGCCAGCCGCGAACGCTGGGACGACGGTCCGGAAGCCTACGAGACCTATGATCCGGTCGCCGGCTTCCTCGGAGCTCTTATCGTCGAGCATGAGGGCGAATACGAGGAAACAGCCTTCCGCCAGACCCTGTCCTGGGATCCGAATGAAAACCACTCCTGGGAATTCGGTGCGGAGACCGCGCTCAATGCCCGCGACACCATCCTCGCCCTGACCGAGGATGACGGCGTCACCCTCACTCCGATCGACCTCCCCGTCTCCTCGACCCGCGTCGAGGAAACGCGCAGCGAACTCTTCGCCAATCATGTCTGGTCGCTGAGCGAGAATGTGAATCTGGAGACGGGACTGCGTTACGAGCGGTCGGAAATCGTCCAGACCGGCGATGCCAACCAGACGCGCACTTTCAACTATGCCAAGCCGAGCGTGACGCTCAACTGGCGCCTGGACGACCAGAACCGCCTGCGTTTCTCCGGCCGCCGCGATGTCGCCCAGCTCAATTTCGGCAAGTTCGCCAGTAATATCAATGTGACGGACAATAACTCCACGCTGGGCAATCCGGACTATGTTCCCCAGCAAACCTGGACCGTGGAAGCCGAATGGCTGCGCAGTTTCGGGGAGGAAGGTTCGCTCTCCCTTCTGGTCGGATACGACCAGGTCAAGGATCTCGATGGCTGGATTCCGGTCGTCACGCCGGACGGCGTCTTCGACGCGCCGGGCAATATCGGCGATGGCTCCAATCTGCGCGTCACCCTGAATCTCACCACGCCACTCGATGCGATCGGTCTGAACAATGCCGTTCTGGATACTTTCCTCGAGCGTTACGACACGCGGGTCGACGATCCGCTGACCGGCGAGTCCCGCGTCTGGTCGGGTCCGCGTGAGTGGGAACTGCGCCTGGACTTCCGCCAGAGCTTCCCGCAGCGCCAGCTGGCCTGGGGCTGGGATTACCACATGGTCACCGACGGTGAGGTTTTCCGCGCCCAGGAATACCGCCGCTTCAGCAAGACTCCGGGCGATCTGGATGTCTATGTCGAAACGACGCGCTGGTTCGATACGACCATCCGCCTGGCCGTGGACGGCATCTTCAATAATGGCGACGACCGGGAGCGCGTCTTTTATGACGGCTCGCGCGCGCTGGGCGTGGTCGATCTGGTCGAACACCGCAATGAAAGCCGGGGCACGACCTGGTCGCTGCAGGTCCGCGGCACGTTCTGACCGCACGCCGCCGGACTGACCGGATTTGACGGGCCCGCGCATTTTCGATCGCGCGGGCCCGTCTTTTTTTGGGAAAAATCTGGTGATTCCACCTTCGCCGCATTAGATTCATCCAACGGGGACGGGAGTCAGCTATCCGGTCACCCGCATCCTGCGCCAGTCGGGGGGCTGATGGCGTATCGATCCGAACGGTTCGACCGGTCTGTCCAGAAGGAACCGCCGGCGAACTGCGCGCAGGAGGACATCGCATGGCCAGACAATCCAGACGACACCAAGGGTCCGGGCGCCACCGCCCGCGCAGCGTGAGGGAGCTGGTCGCCGGTACGTTCTTCGCTGCGCTCATGGCTGCGCCGCCTGCGCTGGCAGCGGATGAGGCCATTCCCCTGCAGCACAATCCCAGCGGACACCTGACGCTTCCCGTCACCATCGACGGATCGGGGCCGTTCATTTTCCTCTTCGATACAGGCGCGAGCCATACCGCGATCGCGCAGCCGGTCGCCGAGAGCCTCGGCTTCCAGTCGCAATGGCGCGAACTCAACGACGTACAGTCCCTGACCACCCGCTTCGAGGCGGAGCGCTTCTATATCGAAGGTGTCGATTTTTCGGCCCAGCCGCCCATCAACCTGAACGCCGTGGTGATCCCCGTCAGCGACGAAGCCTCCAATCCGGTCGCCGGCCTTCTGGGAGCCGACGCCATTCTCTCGCCGCGCTACACTATCGATTTCACGGAAGGCGAGGTGCGCCTGCAAACCGGCCCGGTCACGCGCGCGGACGGCCAGGTCACGGATATCGGCCTGCTCACCGGCATGGCGCGAACCTATCGCGGGATCGGTGAGATCCGGGTGATGCTCGACTCCGGAAGCGCCTACTCCATCGTCAATCCGCGCTTCGGGCAACGTATCCGTCAGCGTTATGGCGGCATCCGCTTCAACATAAACGGCGTCGACAATGATGTCGAAAACGAAGGCCGGTCGGTTCAGGTCAGGGCCTTGCGGATCGGCGGTCTGTGTGTGGGAAGCATTCCCGCGCTGGAGGCGGATCTCGACATTTTCCGCGCCCTGGACTGGGGCGGCGAGCCCGCCATGATCATCGGCATGGACATTCTTCAGTTCGCGACGGTCTCGGTCGACCGGCAGAGCGGGCATTTCCAGATCGATTCCACGGCTCCGGAACTCGCCTGCAACACCTGACGGCGCTCATGCCGGCCCCGACATGAAAACGGACGCGGAGCACAAGCTCCGCGGCCGCTTCATTGCGGTGGATATCCCGCGTCAGGGCGCGTCGGACGACTTGTCCATGGACGCTCCACCCGCTTCCGTTTCGGTCGGGTGCGGGGTCAGGTCCGTGGTCCGCATCCACATTTTGATGATCGGCGAGATCAGCAACATCAGAAGCGCGATGCCGATCGCGATAATGCCGACCTGCGTGTAGACGCTGGCATAGGTTGCCTTCGCTGCGGCCACATTGGTCAGCTGACCGCCGACCGTCTCCGCCCCCGTCGAGGACGCGATCACGCCGGCGAGATAGTTGGACAGGCCCGAATAGAGGAACCAGGCCCCCATCGTCATGCCCACCACGCGAGCCGGGGCCAGCTTGGTCACCGCCGACAGACCGACCGGCGACAGCATGAGCTCGGCCATGGTGTGGATCCAGTAGATCAGGAAGATGAAGTAGACAGCTGTCAGACCGGCAGAGCCGCTGGCCTGCATACCCCCGACCAGGGCGAGGAAGCCGAGGCCGACACCGAAAACGCCGAAGGCGAATTTGACCGGCGTGGAAGGCTCGCGGTTCCGCTTTGCCAGGGCGATCCACATCCAGGCCACGATCGGCGCAAAGATGAAGATGAAGCCCGCATTGAGCGACTGGAAGACCGGGGCCGGAACCGACCATCCGAGGATATTCTTGTCGACCAGACGGTCAGTGAAAAGGTTCAGCGAAGAGCCCGCCTGTTCGAACAGTGCCCAGAACGGAATCTGCGCGAGCACGAAATAGATCGCCGCAAACATCCGGCTGCGTTCAGCACCGCGCAGTTTCACGAAGCTGTAGAGCACGAGGAACACGAAGACCGCGACGCCGAGAAGGCCGACGAAGGACTCCGGGATCAGGTGCGCATTCATCACCAGCACCATCGAGACCGCGACGATCACGAGGCCGGCAAGATAACAGGCAGTCTCGACACTGATCGGACCGAATGCCTTTTCCTTGAGCTTCTCCGGGTTCGGCGGCTCAGCCTTGCCCTCGAGATATTTCTGCCCCCAAAGGAAGACCAGCAGGCCGGCGAACATGCCGATACCGGCGAGACCGAAGCCCCAGGCCCAGCCATACACGATGCCGAGAATGCCGCAGGTGATGGAGGACAGGAAAGAACCGAGATTGATACCCATGTAGAACAGGGTGAAGCCGGAATCGCGCCGGGCGTCCTGCACGCCGTAGAGCGAGCCGACGATGGTCGAGATATTGGCCTTCAGGTAACCGACACCCGCGATGATGAGCGCAAGCGAAAGATAGAGGATATTGACGAAGAGCTGTTCCTGGACCGGCTCACCGACTTCGAACTCGCCCGCATCGGCACGCGAAATCACGATGTCGTCGTCATTATCCGCCGTGCCGAGATCATCGACGATTTCAAGGTAGTTATTGCTCGCTTCGTCAAGCGTGAAGCTGGCGCCGCCGATCATCACGGAACGCTGATCACCGTCCACGGCAACGTCGAATTCGCCTTCACCGGGCAGCTGGAGCACGGTCGGCGGCTCTTCGCCAACGCAAGACGCGATACCGAACGTGCCGCAAAGGTTCTCGATGAAGCCACGCGGTTCGGTAATCAGGACATACTCGGCCGCGCGCTCGACTTCCTGTTCGTCGGCATCGTAACGCTCACCGAGGAACGTGCGGGACGAACCGTCTTCGCCTGTCAAAGTAAGAACCGAGTCCGCACGGAACATCAGCCGGCGCATCTCGCCGTCCTGCTCGATGTAGAGCTTCTGGCGATCGCCACGCCCCTCGGCCTGGATCTCGTAGGTCGATCCGGCGACTTCGATATCCTGGCGAGACCCGCTTCCCTCGAACGCCATGCCGAAATGGCCGAGTACCAGCAGGATCGCGCCGAACGTTACCGCCTTTCGCTGTCCCAGATAACGGTCAGCCAGCGAGCCGCCGACGATCGTCATCACATAGACCAGAGCCGTATAGGCACCGTACATGACGGCCGACCGCTCGTCCGAGAACAGGAAATGCTGAGTCAGATAGATGATCAGCAGGCCGCGCATCCCGTAATAGGAAAAGCGCTCCCACATCTCGGTAAGAAACAGAATGGCCAGTCCCTTCGGATGCCCGAAGAAGGACGTGTCCTTTTGGGGTGCAGCTGCACCCGGCGTCGCGGTTGTATCCGTCACGCAAACCTCCCCAGTACCCGCCCCACGCGGGTTCACAAACTGGTCGCAATTGACCACGGGGGGCACGCCGGCTCAAGTCCGGGACGCGGCTTGGTTTCAGAGCGGACAGCACATTCGCGTGACGGACCGGCGGCCGGTCAGTAGGCGCACTCGATAAAGACCGGTTCGATCGAGCCGTTCCAGTCGCCCTCGAAATGCCCGATCAGGGCATCGGCACGGGTGCGGCCGCTGGCAACGATCTCGTCGAGATCGTCCAGGAACAGGCCCTCATGCTCGCCATGGCCATTGAGACGGGCGCGAACATTGAGCCCCTTGCGGGCGATGGCCAGGACCTCGCGGGCGATATCCTGCAGCGTGCCCGAGCGGAAAGGCGTCGCCAGCGCGGTCTTCGCCGCGCCGCGGCGCAGCGTTTCCCGTTCCTCTTCCGTCCAGTCGGCGACGAGATCCCAGGCCGCATCGAGCGAGGCCTGATCGTAGAGCAGGCCGACCCAGAAGGCCGGCAGCGCGCAGAGCGAATTCCACGGCCCCGAGTCAGCGCCGCGCATTTCGAGGAAAGTCTTCAGGCGCACCTCCGGGAAGAGCGTCGAGAGATGGTCTTCCCAGTCGCTCATCACGGGCTTCTCGCCCGGCAGGGCCGGCAGCTTGCCGTCGAGGAAATCGCGGAAGGACTGGCCCGTCGCGTCGAGATAGACGCCCTTCCGCTTGACGAAATACATCGGCGCGTCGAGCGCCCATTCCGTATAGCGGTCGAAGCCGAACCCCTCGTCGAAGGCGAAGGGCAGCATGCCGCAGCGCGCATTGTCCGTGTCGGTCCAGACATGGCTGCGATAGGAGCGGAAGCCGTTGAGGCCACCATCCTTGAACGGCGAATTGGCGAAGAGCGCCGTCGCTACCGGCTGCAGCGCCAGCGAGACGCGCAGCTTTTTCACCATGTCGGCCTCGGTCGAGAAATCGAGATTGGTCTGCACGGTGCAGGAGCGGAACATCATCTGATGGCCCATCGTGCCGACCTTCGGCATATAGGCCTTCATCAGCTGGTAGCGCGCCTTGGGCATCATCGGCGTCTCTTCCAGCGACCATTTCGGCGAAAAGCCGAGGCCCAGGAAGCCGGCACCGATCTCGTCGGCGACCTCGCGCACTTCGCGCAGATGGCCGTTCACCTCCGAACAGGTCTGGTGGATGTTTTCCAGCGGCGCCCCGGAAAGCTCGAACTGGCCACCCGGCTCCAGCGTGATCGACGCGCCGTCGCGCTTGAGCGCCACGACATAACCGTCTTCCACGACCGGCGCCCAGCCAAACCGGGTCATGCCCTCGAGCATTTTCTTCACGCTCGGGCCGTCCGCGTCGTAGGCCAGCGGGGTATGCTCGTCGAGAGCGAAGCCGAACTTCTCGTGCTCGGTCCCGATGCGGAAATCCGCCTCGGGCTTGCAACCGGCCTCGAAATAGCTGTTCAGCTGGTCCCGGCTTTCGATGGGAGCGCCTTCGCCGCCCTGGTTATACGTGCCGCTCATGAAAGCCGCCCCCGCACAGTCGAAAATGTCCGCAACAGATATGTGGGCGTATCGCCCGGAACAAGAGGAAGACCCTGCGTTTCGCGCTCACATTGACGTCAGCGCCAGTCTCCGCAGCTGGATTGCCATAGCGTCAGCGCTGAGATCGCTGCCGTCTCGGCCCGCAGGATACGCGGCCCCAGCGTTACCGGCAGCACGAAATCGAGACTGCGCAGACGGTCTCTTTCTTCCGGGGAAAACCCGCCTTCCGGTCCGATCAGGATCGCGGACGGTCCTCCGCCCGCCTCGGCGAGCGCCGCCTGCATGGGTTTGCCGCGGCCGCGGGCACCGCCCCAGGGCGCATCCGTTTCGTCGCCGGCCTCGTCGCAATAGATGAGCGTGCGGGCGGGATCCCAGCCGTCGAGGACACGATCGAGCTTTGCCAGGTCGGCGATAACGGGCAGATCGAGCCGTTCGGTCTGTTCTGCGGCTTCCTTGGCGATGGCCTGGAAGCGCTCGAACTTGATGCGGTCGGACTGGGTCCGCGCCGTGGTGACGGGATGGATTTCCGCCACGCCCAGCTCGGTCGCCTTTTCCACGATGAGATCCGTCTTCTGGCGTTTGACCGGCGCAAAGACGAGCCAGAGATCGGGCACGCCGGCCTGCGCGCGGGTCTGTTCGACCGGTTCGACGATGGCGCCCTTGCGCGACGCTTCGACGATGCGCGCCGACCATTCGCCGTCGCTGCCATTGAACAGGCGCAAGGTGTCGCCGGGCCCGCGCCGCATAACATTGACGACATAGTGGGCGTCCTCGCGGGCGAGCGGGACCGGCCTGCCGGCCGCGAGCGGCGTTTCGAGATAAAGGCGCGGATCAGTTGACATACCCCCGCTTTGGCCCACGCTGCGCGTGAAGGCAAGCATGCCTTGAATTGGCCTTCAGCCTTTGCCACACACGCGCGATGCAACTGAACTTCGACCGGCGAGTCGCTGACTCCCTTCCGAAAACCTGGGTCGACAGGGCGCCGAAGGCGCTCCGCCCTTATCTGCGCCTGGCGCGCTACGACCGGCCGATCGGGTTCTGGCTGCTTCTGCTGCCCTGCTGGCAGGGTCTGCTGCTGGCGAAAACCGGTGAAGGGCTGGGCCTGCAGGATCTGTGGTTCGCCGTCCTCTTCGCCATCGGCGCCATCGCCATGCGTGGCGCCGGCTGCACCTATAACGACATCGTCGATCGCGACCTCGACGCCCAGGTGTCGCGCACGGCCGACCGGCCCATCCCGGCCGGCACGGTGACGCTGAAACAGGCCTGGGCCTTCCTCGGTGCCCAGGCGCTCGTCGGTCTACTGGTCCTGATCCAGCTGCCCCTGCCCGCCATCGGCGTCGGCCTGCTCTCGCTCGCGCTGGTGGCCGGCTATCCCTTCATGAAGCGGATCACCTGGTGGCCGCAGGCCTGGCTGGGCCTGACCTTCAACTGGGGCATCCCCGTCGCCTATGTCGCGGCGGGCGGCGGTCTCGACCTCGCCCTGCTGGCACTCTACGGCGCCGGTATTTTCTGGACGCTCGGCTACGACACGATCTATGCGCACCAGGACAGCGAGGACGACGCCCTGGTCGGCGTGAAGTCGACCGCACGCCTTTTCGGCGAGCATTCGCAATACTGGATCGCCGGCTTTTACGGCGTCACCGCCATCCTCACCGCGCTGGCGATCTGGCTCAGTCAGGCCACGCCCTGGCTGGTACCCGTCTACGCGCTCTATACGGCCCACCTCTTCAACCAGGTCCGTGTGCTCGACATCGAGGACGGCGCGCGCTGCCTCGCCCTGTTCAAGTCCAACCGCACCAGCGGCCTCATCCTCGTGGCCGCGCTGGCCATCGGCGCCCTGATTTGACCGCACCGGACGGGAATGGCTTGATAGGCACGCTGTCCGGGGGGATCAGCTGCAGACATCGGGGAGTTGCAATGCGTTCAAGTGCCGGCGCCACGCCGTTTCTGGCGGCGCTCGTCATCGGAGTTCTGGCCGGCGTTCAGGCGCTTGTCATCGCACCGCCGGCCCATGCGGGCCATGGTCTGGACGGAATGCCGGACGAGGCCGTGGACGGGCTCGACACCGCCGCCGCGCCCGCCGGATTCGATATTGGCGATGATGGGCTGCACATCAATGTGCGCTATCACACACTCGAAAACGGGCTGCGAGTCGTCCTGTCCGAGGATCACACCGTCCCCACGGCCACCGTCGGCGTCTATTACGGTATCGGCTATCGCCGCGAACCGCGCGGCCGGACCGGCTTCGCGCACCTGTTCGAGCATCTCTTCTTCGCCGGTTCTGAAAACCTGCCGGTCGATTCCTATCATGAATTCGTCAGCGCACGCGGCGGCATGACCAATGCCTCGACGCGGCTCGACTTTACCAACTATTTCACGGTCGTTCCCTCGAACGCGCTCGATACGGTGCTCTGGGCCGAAGCCGACCGCATGGCCTCGCCGACCCTGTCCAGCCGCGTTTTCCGTCGCGAGCGCGATGTCGTGCGCAACGAGATTTTCGTCAATGTCGAGAACCAGCCCTATGGCGGAGCGAGCTGGATCGACCTGCCCATGATCGCCTTCGACAACTGGCACAATGCACATAATTTCTATGGCGATCTGAGCGATCTCGACGCGGCGACCATCACCGAGGCGCGCGACTTCTTCGAACGCTACTACACACCGACCAACGCGGTTCTGGTGGTCGCCGGCGCCTTCGACAGCGAGCATGTCCTGCCCCTGATCGAGCGCTATTTCGGCACCATCCCGGCCGGCGAAGAGCTGGAGCCGGTCGATGTCAGCGAGACGCGCCAGACCGGCGAACGCCGGGCACAGCAATACGATCGGCTCGCCCAGCAGCCCTATCTCGTCCTGGGCTATCGCATGCCCGAGCGCGGCACGCCGGAATACTACGCCATGGCCCTGATCGATCAGCTCATGCTGGCCGGCAATGGCGGCCGGCTGCAGCGGCGGCTCGTCGACGAGCGCGGCTATACGTCGGGCGTGACGGGCGGCATCAACCTGCTCGGCAATGTCCACAATTACGACGGTCCCATGCTGTGGACGGTGAGCATGGTCCACAGCGAGGATTTCGGCACTGATCCGATCCTGGCCGATTTCGATGCGGAGATCGCGCGCCTGCAGGATGCCCCGCTCAGCGAAGCCGAGCTGCAGCGGGCGCGCACCCTGCTGATGACCGAGTTCTACGGCCGGCTCGATTACTCCACCCGGCTGGGCATTATCGACCTGCTCGCCAGTTTCAGCCTGTTCGACGACGACCCGCACCGCATCAACCGGATCGAGGACGGGTTCGACCGGGTGACGCCGGACCTCATCCAGGCCACGGCCCGCGAATATCTGCGGCCGGAGAACCGGACCATTCTGGAAGTCATCCCCGGGACCGGCCCGGGCACCGAGGCCGAGCCTGCCACGCGGGAGCCCAAGCCATGATCGCCGCATTCCTGCGAAGCACCCTGCGCCTTGCCGCACCATTCCTGCTTCTGTCGACCACTCCGGTCCAGGCGGGCGACGACACCACGCCGGCCGGTCCGCCCCCGACGCCGCCGAGCTCAGGCGACCCGGTCCCCTTCGAAATGCCGGCGAGCTATTCGGTCATGCTGGAAAACGGGCTGACCGCGACCTTCATACCCTGGGGCATGACGCCGACGGTGGACATCATCGTGTCCGTGCGTGCTGGCAATATCGATGACGGCACCGATACCTGGATCGCCGATCTGACCGCCGCCATGATGGAGGAAGGTTCCGCCGGCCGGTCGAAACAGGAAACCGCCTCGCTGTTTGCGGATATGGGCGGCAATCTCAACGTCTCCGTCACGGAGTCCCACTCCACCTTCGGCACATTCGTCATGTCCGAGCATGCCGATGCCGCCATGGCGCTGCTCGCCGATGCGGTGCGCAAACCGGACTTTCCCGAAGCCCGTTTCGAGCGCGTGCGCGAGGCCATGATCCGGGACGTGTCGGTGACGGGCGCCTCGCCGCAAGTGACCGCGGGCAACGCCGCTTTCGGTCACCTCTTCGCCGAAGACCACCCCTATCATCGCGGTCTTCCGACCGAGGAACAGCTGCGCAGCTATAGCCTGTCCGATCTGCGGCAATTCTACCGCGAGAATTTCGGCGCCCGGCGCACCCATCTCTATATCGCCGGGCGTTTCGATCCGGCCGCGATGGAAGCGGCCGTACGGCGCCATTTCAGCGACTGGCCCGTGGGTCCGGAGGACAACGCTCCCGACGCAGCACCCGCAGTGACGGACGGTCCCGTCGTGCATTTCATCGACCGGCCCGGCGCACCGCAGACCACGGTCCAGCTCTACTATCCGGTCTCCGAAATCGACGCCAAGAACGCCTATGCCATCGACGTGATGGACGTCGCCGTCGGCGGCCTGATCGCCACGCGGGCCCGTATGGCCGGCTATTCCTATTCCGCCGGGAGCTTCGTGCGCTGGACCCGGGGCGGTGGATACTGGAGCTATAGCGACGACATCAACACGCCGGACACGCCCTACGCACTGGCCGATGTACTCAACATGATCGACGCCGTGCGCGGCGTGACCTGGAATCTGGACGGCACGCGCGAATGGATGGCGAGCCTCTTCGTCATGTCCGTCGGCTCCACCTCGGGCCTGATCGGCGAAATCGCCTATCGCGACAGTTTCGGCCTGCCGCACGAACACCTTTCGCGCCATGTCGACCGGCTGATGGCGGTCACGGACGAGGAAGTGACGGCCGCCGCCAACGCCTATCTGGAACCGGACAATATGGTGCTCATCGTGGTTGGCGATCTCGACCGGATCGAGGCGGATATCCGTGCCATCACACAATTGCAGGATGCCCGCTTCGTTCGCGAATAGTCGTGCCCTGCACGCGCGCCCTTCACTTACGGACTGACGGCCGGGCTTCGCGCCCGGCCGTTTTGCGTTATAGGCCGATCCCATGAAGCTCGACGATCCGCTCGCTTTCATCCGCGATCACACCGCCCTGATGGCGCCGCCCCTTGTGCCGGAAGTGCAGCTCCATCTCGCCGTGGAGACCGTGGAGATCTGGCAGCAGACCGAGGAAGCGCTCGGCGAAGACGGCCTGCCGCCGCCCTTCTGGGCCTTCGCATGGGCCGGCGGGCAGGCGCTCGCACGCTATGTGCTCGACAATCCGGACATGGTGGCGGGCAAGCGCGTGCTGGATTTCGCCGCCGGCGGTGCCGTCTCGGGGATCGCGGCAAAGCAAGCGGGCGCCGCGAGCGTGCTCGCTTGCGAACTCGACGCCTTCGCCATCGCCGCGATCGAGGCCAATGCGGCTGCCAATGAGGCAGAGCTGGAGACCGAACTCGGCGATCTGGTCGGACGCGATGACGGCTGGGACGTGGTGCTCGCCGGAGACGTCTTCTACGAAGCCGAACCGGCGCGGGTGATCGGCGGCTGGCTTGAACGCCTCAATGCCCGCGGCGCCACGGTCCTGATCGGCGATCCGGGACGCTCCTTCCTGCCCCAGGACAAGCTGGAACGCATGGCCGGCTACACCGTCCCCGTCACCCGCGATCTGGAAGACCGGGAAGTCCGCAATGCCAAGGTCTGGCGGTTTCGTTAGAGGCCTCCCCTCCCGCCGGGCAGAGAATCGTTTCACACACGAAGCATGGCTCGCGCTCGCGCCGTCGACAGGCGGCTTTTCCTTCTGCTGGAAATCGCGGCCCGGCGTATGAACCGGGATGTCGAGGCGCGTCTGAAATCCCAGGCCCGGGTGACGTCCGCCCAGGCCGCCGTGCTCTTCCTGCTTTCGCGGCGCGGCGAGCGGCGCATGAGCGATATCGGCGACATGCTCTCGCTCAACCCGCCGGCGGTGACCGGCCTCGTCAGCCGCATGGAGACGCTCGGCCTCGTGGTGAAGTCGGCCTCCTCGACGGACAAGCGCTCGGCCGTGGTCTCGCTCACCGAGAAAGGCCGCGCCATGGGCGATGCGGCGGATCATGTCCTGCGCGATTTCAACACCGAGCTGGAGGGCCGGCTGGGCGAGGATGACAGCGACATGCTGCACCGGGTCCTGACCCGGCTCGCCGTCGATCTCTGACCCGCTCCGGGCCTAGCCTGCCTGACGTTTACGTCAACTGATAAGCGGTATCCAAACGCCCCGCTTTTGCTCTAACCTCCGCTCCAAACCCCGCAAGCGGGCAAGAGAAAGATAGGGAGGCTCCCTTGAGCGAACTGGTTCTGGTCGATACCGCGGACAAGATCCGCACCATCCGTTTCAACCGTCCTGACAAGAAAAACGCCCTCACCCAGGACATGTACACCGCCGCCG
This sequence comes from Maricaulis sp. B-26, assembly GCF_056857855.1. Lineage (NCBI taxonomy): Bacteria > Pseudomonadati > Pseudomonadota > Alphaproteobacteria > Maricaulales > Maricaulaceae > Maricaulis > Maricaulis sp. B-26. Next base: position 5,282 of record NZ_JBSXNX010000016.1, on the reverse strand, counting down.
CCGAAGCGCTGGAAAGCGCGGATACGGACCCGTCCGTGCGCGTCAGCGTCATCACCGGTGCGGAGGGTGTTTTCACCGCCGGGAACGACATCGTCGACTTCACCCAGCGTCCGCCGGAATTCGGCGAGAACGACGTGCCGCCCGTGCGCCGTTTCATGCTGGCCCTGCTGAATGCGGAGAAGCCGGTCATCGCGGCGGTCGACGGCCTGGCCATCGGGATCGGCGTCACCATGCTGCTCCACTGCGACCTCGTCGTGGCCTCCAGCCGCGCCGTGTTCAAGACGCCCTTCGTGGATCTCGCCCTGGCGCCTGAATTCGCCTCGAGCCAGGTTATGCCGCGCATGTTCGGCCATGCCGTCGCGGCGGAGCTCCTGCTGCTCGGCGCAAGCTGGGACGCCAACCGGGCCCGCGAGACCGGCCTGGTCAACCAGGTGACCGCGCCGGAACATATGGACGAAACCGCCCGTGCGCTCGCCGCAACGCTCGCCGCCAAGGCGCCGGCCTCGCTGAAAGCCTCCAAGGCGCTGATGAAACAGCCGCCCGAAGACATTCATGCGCGCATGGATCGCGAGAACGCGATTTTCGGCGCCCAGCTGCAATCGCCTGAATTCGCCGAAGCCGCGGCGGCTTTCCTCGAACGCCGGGCTCCCGATTTCGACAAGCTGGGCTAGAGTCCCGCCGAGACAGGAAACTCCGGGGGGAGAGACAAAATGATGAAACGCATTCTGGCCGGCACGGCCGCCATTCTGGCCATCGGCGGAACGGTCGCACTGAACAGCTCGGTCTACGGGCGCGTATACCTGCCTGCGGGCACGGGCATTACCGCCAAACAGGTTTGCTCACTGAGCTGGGTATCGGGTCTCGACAGCGAGTACGCGAAATCCATCTATCTCGACCCGCTTCTCGGTTCGGCGAACACCGTCATCTCGCTCGATATCGACGAGGAAGCCCGCGAGGTGCGCACCTCCGTGCTGGGCCTGTTCTGGCGCCAGCGGGCCGTCTGGCGCGACGGTCTCGGCTGTACGCTCGTGCATGACGGCACCGGCTTCGACGAGACCCTCGCCCTGCCCCCGGCGCAGGATTTCCAGCCCATGGAAATCGATACCGCCTGGCGCGATGCCAACTTCGACACCGCCGCCCTCGACGCAGCGGTCGCGGCCGCTTTCGACGATCCGGGGAATGATCGCCGCAACACGCTGGGCGTGGCCGTGCTGCACGACGGCCATCTCGTGGCCGAGCGCTATGCGCCGGGCGCGAGCCGGGAGACGCGGTTTCACGGCTGGTCGATGACCAAGAGCGCCATGACCACGCTCGCCGGCCGGCTGGCGCATGAAGGCCGGCTTCGTATCGCCGAACCGGGTCAGGTACCGGCTCTTTCGGCGGTCGATCCGGATTATGAGGACGTCACCATCGAGGACCTGCTGCGCATGACAGGCGGGTTCGCCATCGCCGAGGACAATACCGGCACCGATCCCAATTCCGACATGCTCTTCACCGAGAGCGACATGCCCCGCTTCGCCGCCACGCGCGAACGCCTGCACGGGCCGGGCGAGCACTGGCAATACATGAGCGGCAATACCATCCTCGCGACCCATGCCATGCAGCAGGAACTGGGCATGACGCTGGAAGATCAGGTCGAAGGTCTGCGCGAGACCCTGTTCGAACCGCTCGGCATCTACTCGGCCATTCTCGAAGCCGACGAGCGCGGCACTTTCCAGGGCTCGTCCTACATGTATGCGACCGCCCAGGACTGGGCGAGGCTGGCCGATCTGTATGCGCAGGAGGGCCTGCATGAGGGCGAGCGCCTTCTGCCGGAAGGCTGGAACGATCTGGTCTCGGCGCCCACGGAAGGCTCGAACGGGAATTACGGCATGGGCTTCTGGCTGCCGGCCGAGCACGAGGACCTGCCCGAAGGCACGTTCCGCATGAGCGGCTTCCAGTCGCAGAGCGCCTATATCATGCCGGACCAGGACCTGGTCGTGGTGCGTTTCGGGGCCACCAACTCGGTGTCTTCGCAATCCAATGACCTCGCGCGCGGCGTGGTCGCTGCCCTGACGGAGCCCGCACCCGCCGGGGACGCGGCGGACACGATGGCGGAAGACGATGGAGTGGCGGAGGAAGACGCGGGCTGATCCGAAGCCGCCCGGCACCGCACGGGGTACGCAACACTCAGGCCGCCATCACGATCGGCGGCGAGGAAGCCTTGGCGTTGCGGTCGAGCACGTCGGCGACGAATTTGCGCACGGCCGAGGCCGTCGCGCGGCCCATGGCCACGTCGCGAACGAGCTGGGCGCGCAGCCGCCGCTTGGGCGAGCCGACGCGCCAGGTTTCGTAGTCTCGCTGACGAATCGGGACGAATTCGATCAGCTCGAGGTCGGATATGCGGGAGTCACTGGAAACCAGGTCGAAGAAGCGGCGCAGCGTGTCGCGTTCGCCCTCGATCACCTCAAGAAGATAGCCGGAATGCCACACAAGCCCCCCGGTCATGCGGCCGTCCACGCTGTGCTTCATGCAGCAAGACAGGATACTGCCGAGCTCGCCTTTCAGCGCGTTCTTGCCAAGATCGATTTTCGTCTTGGCGGCCATGACCATCCGGTGGAGCATGTGTTCTGATTCCGTTTCATGTTGTTGCAGCAGCCAATCTCCGCCTGCCACCTGAAGAATTTTGAAAAAATAAGCTTCAGATTTTCGCTAAATCCGAGCCGCTTCGCGCACACTTGATTCACCTTGCCGTGCAAGCCTTTGATGGGGCGTGCTCCGCCGCCCTGTTCCACAGCCTCCGATCGCCCGAATGGCCGCTGAAAAAAATCTGTCGTGCGACAGACGACCGCATATCAGCGACCGAACTGGACTTTCCGCGGCGAAGTTGCAGTGTCTGGGACAGCCCGCCACGGGCACCGTCATCACCGCACCGGACATTCCGACATGGCCTACAAATCCCTGCGCGACTTTCTCGACCAGCTCGAAGCCGAGGGCGATCTCGTCCGCGTGACGACCCCGGTCTCGACCGAGCTGGAAATGACCGAGATCCACAAGCGCACCCTGCATGCGGGCGGACCGGCCATCCTGTTCGAGAATGTGATCAACGAGCGCGGCGAGAACAGCGAGATGCCGTGCCTGGTGAATCTCTTCGGCACGGTCAAACGCGTCGCCCAGGCCGTCACGCTCGGCGGCGAGGCCCGCACGACAGGCGCAGAGCTTCGCGAGGTCGGCGAACTGCTCGCCTTCCTGCGCCAGCCGGAGCCGCCGCGCGGCATCAAGGACGCCTTCGACATGCTGCCGCTCGCCAGGACGGTGATGTCGATGCGGCCGAAAAACGTCTCTTCGGCACCCTGCCAGGAAATCGTGCTGACGGGCGACGACATCGATCTCGACCGTCTGCCCATCCAGACCTGCTGGCCCGGCGAGCCGGCCCCGCTCATTACCTGGCCGCTCGTCGTCACCAAGGGGCCGGGCAAGGACCGCACGGACGACTTCAATCTCGGCATTTACCGCATGCAGAAGCTGGGCAGGGACAAAACGCTGATGCGCTGGCTGAAGCATCGCGGCGGCGCCCAGCATTATCAGCGCTGGAAGAAGGAAAAGCCGGAACCTCTGCCCGCCGCCGCCGTACTCGGCGCCGATCCGGGCACCATCCTGGCCGCCGTCACGCCGGTGCCGGACACGCTCTCGGAATACCAGTTCGCCGGCATATTGCGCGGCAAGAAGGCCGAGCTCGTCGACTGCAAGACCGTGCCGCTGAAAGTGCCCGCCGAAGCCGAGATCGTACTCGAAGGCCATGTCATGCTCGACGAATACGGTCCGGAAGGCCCCTATGGCGACCACACCGGTTACTACAATTCCGTCGAGCAATTCCCGGTCTTCAAAATCTCCGCCATCACCATGCGGAAGAACCCGATCTATCTGACCACCTATACCGGCCGGCCGCCGGACGAGCCCGCCGTTCTGGGAGAGGCCCTCAACGAGGTCTTCATCCCGCTCATCCAGCAGCAATTTCCGGAGATCACCGATTTCTGGCTGCCGCCGGAGGGGTGTTCCTACCGCATCGCCGTGATCTCGATGAAGAAGGCCTATGCCGGCCATGCCAAGCGCGTGATGATGGGCGCCTGGTCCTATCTCAGGCAGTTCATGTACACGAAATGGATCATCGTCGTGGACGACGATATCGATGCGCGCAACTGGAAGGACGTGATGTGGGCCGTCTCGACCCGCATGGACCCGGCCCGCGACATCGTCACCGTCGAGAACACCCCGATCGACTATCTCGACTTCGCCTCCCCGGTCTCCGGCCTCGGCTCCAAGATCGGCCTCGACGCCACCAACAAGATGGACAGCGAAACCGCCCGCGAATGGGGCGAAAAGCTGGATATGGACGAGACGACGAAGGCGCGCGTGGACGAGATCTGGGGGGAGTTGGGGATAGATGGGAAATTATGAACTCGCCAGCCCTATCAATCACAGAACAGATTAACGAGGCAAAGCAACGCATAACACTTATTAGCGAGTCACTGCCTAGCGTGGTGGACCCAGCTTCTTATTTTGAAGCGGGCAAAACCCCGTTCAAATTTATACCGTCAGGGAATGTCTGATCTACAGGTTCGAGGAACTCAGCCGGTGCGCACTCAGCGCGTTCGAGAATAAGGACATTGCCGCTGGAATGATGCTTACGCGCGGCGCACACGAATGCGGTGCAATGACCCGACACCTCGACCTTAAGGTAACTAAATATCTTGAAGATGGCGATCACAACTCTCTGGATGAGATCGCTATGAAATTGTTTTTGGGGTGGAAGTCTCAAACGGGTGCGAGTGAGGACCATTTGCCGGAAGCGATCAATGTCATGACCATGGAAATCAGGGACACACACCAATTCCCCCGGGCTCGTCCCAAGGGAATCGGAGTTTGGCTGGTCCGGTGAGGCAAGCTGACCTGGCGTTTGCGATTTGAATGAACCTGTCTTTCACACCGTCACCCTGACGCAAGTCAGGGCCCAGCTATCCAGCCTGGCGGTGACATTTCCTGTAAGCCCCACCTACCTCGATTTAGCTTTGTGAGCTGGGTCCTGACCTTCGTCAGGATGACGGTGTCGAGGGCGGAAAACGCAGATTTATCCCCACCCACAAAACCCGGCGTAGACTCCTTCCCGTTCTCGCACCGCTCGAGGCCCGGCCTGGTTCGCCGGGGGTGTGGGGAGTACGGAGCCTGCCCGTCTCTGCTGACTGACCAAAGCAGGGCCCGGTGGTGGCCATCGGTTCGGAGAGGCAGCAAAAGCGCTGACTGTC
>NZ_JBSXNX010000015.1:0-2057 GCF_056857855.1 Maricaulis sp. B-26 | reverse complement strand
CCGGCCCTGGCGAACCTCAACCTCCCGCAGATGCGCGATAATCTCCTCGGCCTTGTAAGTCTTGCGGCCCATTTCTGAACTCCTCAGTTGGAGCCAGGACCTAACTCAAAGACCGGGCCACTTTGCGGGGAGCAGTCCACTGCATCCCTACGCTCGCAACCAGAAAAAAGCCATGGCTGGGATCGCACTTTTAGTCGATCTGTCACATATTGGCGAATTCGCTTAGCTGTAGATGTGCGCAGATGATGAATTTCGCAGATATGAAACCGGTCGCCGAAGACGTCGCGGACGTTATGAAAACGCTTGCCAATTCCAACCGTCTTCTAGCGTTATGCGCGTTGATGGAGCGCGAACGCTCTGTCGGTGATCTCGCTGACAGCCTCAACATGCGTGACCAAGCGATGTCACAGCAACTCGCTATTCTGAGAAATAAAGGCCTCGTGAAAACGCGACGAGACGGCCAGACCATCTATTACACGCTAGCCAGTGAAAACATTCGTTCGTTGATGATGGCATTATACGCGACTTATTGCGCCCCTTCTTCGGAACGTTCGTGACGCTACTGTGCCGGCCCGACAGGCCACTGAGGCCGATTGTCCCCAAACGCACATGTTTGCAGATCTGAGACTCCTTGGAGGCCTACAAAGTTGAGGTTGGGGCCTCTTCTCGCTTCTTCGGAGCGCCCATTATGGCCCATAACACCTGCCCATCCCGATCGTGCGTCGACCAATGCTCGGCCCGGATGAGGAAACCACGGGCCCCCTGCACGGCTCCAAAAACTACCTCCAAATCCTGAGATGATGCTGAGAATCCTCGCCTGAACGCACCGGCTTTGCCAAGCTCGCGATAGGCGCCGATTAAATCGCCACTGAATACATCCTCTATCGAGTGCCCTTCGATCGCGCTTAGCGGGACACCCGCAGCTTCCGCAAATCCCAATGAAGCCACGCGAATTTGGCCAGCACTGCTGATGCCGAGCGCCACGGCCGCCGTTCGAGCAATAAAAGAGACGACATCGTGCCAAGGCTCCTGGGCTTCAGCTCGCTCTAGGACGCGAATAATCTTCGCCTGCATCGGCAAACTGGGTGCACTGTAAGCATTCTCCCACCGCGAGATCTGTGGCTGAGACACCCCAAGCTCCTCCGCCAGAGCGCTCTGCTTGTAGGACATTTGCACGCGGTATCTTTTCAATCGGTCCGCCCACACCGATTGTTTGATTTCATCAGGTTTTGAAACGAGCATTGTTGGAGGCCCTCTCAAGCAATTTTGAGAACCTCGATGGCCTCAAACCTGCTTTTGCACAGGGCGATTACGCAAGAAAGTCGCTCTCCCCTCGATCGAAGTCTGAGGCATGGCGCCAACTGAGCTTGCCGGATGTGGCAACTCGTGGGTTCGGCGAAAAATTGCTGAAAAAAATCGCCCGGACTGTACCGGGCGCTCAAAATTCCGGGGGATGTAGATGGACCGTCTGCCTAGCCAGCAGATTCTAGTTATCGATGGAACAGTCGGCCGAGCGGTACGATGAGCACCGCAATATACCAACCGTATCCATAGGCTCCAATAGCGCCAAAGAGCACACCTCGAGGCGTGAGCCACTCAAACCCGGGGAGGAGCGGGGCCCACGCCTCATGCATCCGAAACGTGTCAGGCACGAGGAGGCCAAACAGGATGCAAAGTGCATATGTGACGAGCAAAAAACTCGAAAGCGTTAGACCGAGAGGTACGATGCGGACCGTCGCAAGGGGGGGGGACTTGTCCATTTCGAATACCTCCCGGTCGTAACAAAGTGATTACGCATAGATTTGCGAGCGCCCTCAAAAAAATCTCTGCTCTGCTGAATCATTCTGCGCCCCACCTAACCGATACCCCTGAGGGGAGTCCGCAGTTTCGCCGTAATCACCTAAGGCAACGCTTGCTGGCCTGCCCCACCCAAGTGGCCCAGTTTTAAAGTTAGGGCCCGGCGGGTTATGTGCGGCGGTCATGCCGGCACGCCCTCAACGTAGGGCGGCAGACAAGTCGCTGGCAAGAGCGCTTCAGGAGCTGGTGGTCTGTAGCCC
>NZ_JBSXNX010000014.1:0-159935 GCF_056857855.1 Maricaulis sp. B-26 | reverse complement strand
CTATCGGTGTTTCGTCCTCCCCCGCCGGGGGAGGTGTCCCGCAGGGACGGAGGGGGATGGTGCAGGATGAAACGCCGAATACCCCCATCGACCCGCGGCTTTGCCGCGGCCCACTTCCCCCGGCGGGGGAAGACGATATTGTCCGAAACAGAATCGCTTTCGTGCACCAATGCCAGAAGGAAACCCGACATGTCCCTTCCCCTTGCCGGAAAACGCGCCCTGATCACCGGATCGAGCCATGGGGTGGGTCTCGCCGCCGCGCACACTTTCGCGGCCCAGGGCGCGGAGGTGATCCTTCACGGCAATCAGAACATGGTCGATGCCGACACAGCGGTGCGGGAAATCGGGCCGAAGGCACTTGGCGCGGTGCAGGCCGACCTGTCGCAGCCCGGTGCCGGCCGCGAGCTCTACGACAAGGCGCTCCATCTGGCCGGCGGACGGCTGGACGTCGTCATCAATAATGCGGGCATTCACTGGGCCAGCCCGCTGAACGCCTCGGACGCGGAGTGGGAACAGGCCTGGGCAAGCGTATTACAGGTCAACCTCATGGCGGTGGCGGACATCTGCCGTGCTGCAATTCCGGAAATGGCGGCCTCGGGCGGCGGCTCCATCATCAATATCGCCAGCCGCGCGGGCTATCGCGGCGAGGACCGCGAACACATGGCCTACGGTGCCTCCAAGGGCGCCGTCCTGTCGCTGACCAAGACGATCGCGCGGCAATGGGGCAATGAAGGCATCTATGCCTATGCCCTCACCCCGGGCTGGATCGACACCCGGATGGGGCCGCAGCACGAGGAAGACCGGGCCCGCGCCAAGGCGGAAATCCCGATCGGCGACCTCGCCCAGCCGGAAGAGATCGCGGCCATGTGCGCCTTCCTCGCCTCCGGCGCCTGCCGCAGCGCGACCGGTTCCTGCATCGACATCAACGGCGCCAGCTACGTCCGCTAGGCGTCCGTTTTTCCGGCATCCAGCATGGAGTCGGGATCAATGCCCATCGCACTCATGCGGTCGCGCCAGCGCTGACGCGCAAGCGCCTGCATGTCCTCGGCCGTGTCGGCTTCATCCGTGATCTCAAGGCCCAGCAGGGTCTCGACCACGTCTTCCATGGTCACGAGACCGCGCAGGGAGCCGTATTCATCCACCACGATGGCCAGATGGCCTTTCGACCGCGTCAGGCGGTCATAGGCGGCAGAGGCGCTGATATCGTCGCGCAGGGTCATGACCTCGCGCCTGAACTCGCCGATGGTGCGGTCGAACTCGTCCCGCGCCTGCGCCAGGAGAAGATCCGACTTGAGAACATAGCCGGTGATCTGGTGCGCATTCTCCGCAAACACCGGCAGCCGCGAGAACGGCACCTGGGCGTGCGTATCGAAGAATTCGCGCACGGTCTCCGCCTCGCCGATCGCCACCATGACGGAGGCCGGCGTCATGATGTCCTCGACCTTGAGCCGGTGCAGGCGCATCAGGTTCGAGACGATGGCAAGTTCCTTGTCTTCAAGGACGCCTTCCCGGGCCCCGATTTCCGCCATGGCGCGCATCTCGTCGCGCGACACCGTGCTGGCGCCCTCATCGGATCGGGCGAGCAGTCGGGTCAGCCGTTCCGAGAGCCAGACGAAAGGCGTCATGGCCCGCGTAAGCCAGAGCACGATCCGCCCCAAAGCCGGAGCCAGGGTCTGCCAGTGCACCGCGCCGAGCGTCTTCGGAATGATCTCCGAAAACACCAGAATCAGGAGGGTCAGGACCGCGGACGCAATGCCGAGATATTCGCTCCCGAAGACGACGGCCGCCTGCGCACCGACACCGGCCGCGCCGACCGTATGAGCCACCGTGTTGAGCGTCAGGATCGCAGCCAGAGGCCGGTCGAGATTGCCCTGCAATATCCGCAATGCCTTCGCCGAACGCGGTCGCTTGCGATGCAGCGCTTCGACATAGGCCGGACGCACCGAGAGGATCACGGCCTCGGCGATCGAACAGAAGAACGAAACGAACAATGCGAGAGCCAGAAAGGCGAGAAGGAGGGTCATCTAGGTCTTTTCAATCAGCACCATGCAGTATCGCAGCCCGGTCTAGCGCGTTTCCCGCCCTATGCCGAGGAAATCCGGACTTTCGGCAATACGCCTGGCCGCCGGCAGCATCAGCAAAGAAACACCGGATTATTCCCCGTCGTGGTCATGATCGCTCTCGCGGTCTTTCTGCATCCGTACGGCCATGAAATCACCTGCGACGATAACCAGGACGAAGACAATGCTGACCAGCGACCGGCCATTCGTCTCCGCCCCGATCCAGCCCGCGGCTTCGGCGATGCGCGTACCGAGGGCGGAGATCAAAAGCGCGCCGCCGCCCACCAATGAGGCACGGACCGCCGCATTGCTGCGCGGTGTTCCCCGCATCCTGACCATGCGGCCGGTGGTCCGGAGGATAAAACCGGCCAGAGGCAGAAAGGCCAGGGCAACCAGTGCGACGGGCCAGCTCGAAGGGTCGAGGAAAAGCAGGACAAGCGCCAGCGCCGTGATCGTCAAGACCACCCAGAGCACGAGCCCGGAGAAAATGCGCATGCCCTACTCCGCCGCGATCTTCGCGTCCTGGCCGGCACGGTATACCCGCCCCGGCATGGCGCCGGTCAGCCTGCCTTCCTCCATCACCACTTCGCCGGAAACGATCGTGGCTACGTAACCGCGCGCGCCCTGCAGCAGTCGCTGCCCGCCCGCCGGCAGGTCCTGCTCCATGTGCGGAGGCTCGGCCTGGAGCCGGTCGAGATCGATTATGTTGATATCGGCCTTGAGGCCTTCGCGCAGATAACCGCGATCACGCATGCCGAGATAATCGGCCTGCGCTCCGGTCAGCATCCGCACCACTTTGGAAAGGTCGAGCTTGCGGCCGCGTTTGCGGTCGCGGGTCCAGTGGGTGAGCATGTAGGTCGGCATGGAGGCGTCGCACACCGTGCCGACATGGGCACCGCCGTCGGACAGGCCGTAAAGCGCCTGGGGATGCTCCATCATCTTGAGCACATTGTCGTAATTGAGCTCGGTATAATTATAAAGCGGCAGATAGATGAGCTCGTGCCCGTCTCGCTCAAGCAGCGTATCGTAGACCATTTCCATCAGGGACACGCCTTTCTCGCGCGCCCTCGCCGCGAGCGAGTTTTCCGGCGGCTGCTCGTAATCCGGCGGATCGCCGAGCTGGAAGAATTTCTCCGCCACGAATTCGATATGCTCCATGAGGAGATCCGCCAGCGGCGGAACGGAGGAACCGGGCCCGGAAAGCTTGTCGGTCTTTTCCGACAGGATCTGCGCCTTGAATTCCGGCGCCTTCATCTTCGCCACACGTTCCTCAAGCGGCAGATGGGCGATGGTCTTGTAGCTCGGATAGCCCATGAAGGGATGGAAGGTGCAGTTAAAGCCGAGGAAGACCCCGATGGCGCGAGGGGCAACCTGCATACGGGCATCCACCCCCTCTTCCTTCAGCTTCTCGGAAAGCCCGATCAGCTTGAGCCATTGATCCGGCGCGAAGTCGCGCTGCATGAGCGAGAAAGAGAATGGCCGTCCGGACGCCTTGGCATAGTCCGCGATGATGTCCCATTCCTCGTCGAAATCCTCCTCGCCGCGCTCCAGGTTAAAATCGGACACGGCCTGGACAACCCCATGGTCGAGGCCATCGAAGGCTTTTGCGATGCCCGTGAGTTCGTCGCGGGTCGCTTCAGAGGAAGGAGTCCAGTCGCCATCGGCCGTCTTGTGGACATCGGACCGTCCGGTCGCGAAGCCGATCGCGCCCGCTTCGAGCGCTTCGCGCGTGAGGCGGCGCATTTCGGCGATATCATCGTCATTGGCCGGCTCGGAATGCACCGCCCGGTCTCCCATCACATAGACCCGCAGCGGATCGTGGGGGAGCATGGCGGCGATATCGATCGTGCGCGGAATCCTCGCCAGCGCGTCGAGATATTCCGGAAAGCTCTCCCACTCCCAGGTCAGCCCTTCATGCAGAGCCGTACCTGGAATGTCCTCGACGCCTTCCATCAGCTTGATCAGCTTTTCATGATCGTTTTCTCGCACGGGCGCAAAGCCGACCCCGCAATTGCCCATCACTGCGGTGGTGACGCCGTGATCGATCGAGGGTCGCAGTTCGCCATCCCAGCTCGCCTGGCCATCGTAATGGGTGTGAATGTCGATGAAGCCCGGCGTCACGAGCTTGCCGCGCGCATCGATTACGCGCGTCGCCTCGCCGAGATCCCTGCCGATCGCAGCAATGCGACCGTCCTTGATGGCAATATCGGCACTCCGCGATGCGCCGCCATCCCCGTCCTGGAGCGTACCGCCGGTAATCTTGAGATCGTACATGGATCGACTCCCCGTGTTCGGGCGCCGGTCCAAGGCGAAGAGCCCCTACTCTCCCGCCGGCACCTCTTTACGGCGCAGTTTCAGCCAATCGAGACCGCGGAACAAGCCAGCCAGTGCGCTCCCGCCGATCAAATGCCAGATACTCCACATGCCGATGATAGCCGCCGCGCCGCCGACGCCGTCGAACTGGCTGAGAAGAAGCAGAAGCCCGAGTCCGGAATTCTGGATGCCGACCTCGAAAGCCAGCGAACGCCGCCGGGCCGCTTCCATGCGCATGGCTCGCCCCGACAAAGATCCGAGAGCGAAAGCGGCTGCATTATGAATCACCACGATCGGGATCACGACACTGCCCGCCGTCAGAATGACGTCCCAGTTCTGCGCTGCGCCGACGATGACGAGCACGGCGATGGAGCCGAGCGAGATCGGCGCCAGCACGCGGCGCATCGCGGCGGCCGAACGCGGAAATCGCGTCGCGACAAACATCCCCGCGGCCAGCGGCAAGGCGAGCAGCACGATCGTCTGCGAGATGAAGGGCAACGGATCCACATCCAGCCGCGTCACGAGTTCGGCGGTCGGCGTGTAGAGCGAGGACCAGAGAAGGATCGAGATCGGAGTGGTGAGCGCGGCCGAAACGCTGGAAATCGTCGTGAGCGATACCGAATAGGCCGTATTGCCTCGCGCGAAATGGGTGAGAAGATTGGAGACATTCCCGCCCGGACAGGAGGCCACGATCAGCATTCCGAGCGCGATACTGGCCGGCGGACCGATCAGAAAAATGAGTATCAATGTGAGAAGCGGAAGGCCGACCAGTTGTGCCAGAACGCCGCCGAGCACCCTGTAAGGCTCCGCTTTCACAGCCCTGAAATCCTCGAATCGGAGCGCCAGAGCGACCGTGAACATCATCACGACGAGCAGGATTGCCATGCCCAGCCGCGTTTGGTCATCAACTATTACCTCGAGGGCGTCGATCGCTGCTGCGTCCATTTTCATTTACCCGTCAAACACTTAAAAACATCACCTTGGCAGCATACGCGATTCTCGAAGCTGCAATTCGCTTTCATTTGTTCAAACGGGCTCGCCAAGGAGTGTGCTTTCTGCAACTAATGCACACCTCACTCGACGAAATTACCACTTGGCCGAGCGGTTCCGTTTGATCGAAGTGGTATGTTGGTTGCAAGACGAACCGAACGGTCGCTGGGACCGTATAAAGGTACGTTCATACGTTTGTAGCATTGGTCACGAGGGCGGTGGCCAATAGTTTGGGGGACCGAGAATGGGTCGGAAACGTTTCGATGAAATGTCTTGCGCGATTGCGCAAACACTCAATCAGGTTGGTGACTGGTGGACCTTGCTCATCGTCCGCGATGCCATGAAAGGTGCGCGCCGGTTCAGCGACTTCCACGAGAGCACCGGTATCGCGAAGAACATCCTTACGGATCGTCTCAACAAGCTTGTCGACAACGGCATCATGGTTCGCGAAGAAGTCGGAGTGCGCGGCCAGCGCCAGGAATACGTTCTCACCGAACGTGGCGAGGCTCTCTTCCCGATTCTCATGGCCATGCAGCAATGGGGCGACAAGTGGATCTATGGCGAGGACGAAGCGCCGGTCGACATGCTCGACGCGCGCACCGGTGTCCCTCTGGCACCGATCTCGGTCGCGAACGAACGCGGTGAAACGGTCACCCACCGCGATGTCGTCACTCGCGAACGCGACGGCAAGACGGTCCGGGAAGCCAGCTAGCGCTTACCCGCACACCTCCAATGCAAGACGGCCGGGGCATGACCGCCCTGGCCGTTTGCGTTTGGACCCGGCTCTACCGCTCGACGGGATGCGGGAGCTTTCCAGTCTCCCCGGAAAATTTCACCTTGCACGCGAAAAAATCGAAATCATGCATTGAGACGCGCGAAGCGTATGGTTAACATCATACCGGGCTTTGGAACGGACCGTATCGCGGTCCGTTTCGTGTGTCTTGCAACAGCCCGATCAAATCTATGGGGGAGACCGAAACCATGATTTCCACGCTTATCGCTGCCATCGTCCTGCAGGCCTCGCCTGTCGACACGCTCGTCGAGAACGCCCTGCAGGTCACGACGTCGCAAGGCAGCTATGTCACTTATTTCAACGCCGACGGCACCTACACGACCAATGTCGGCATCGCCGGAACCTGGACCGTCAATGGCGACCAGATCTGCGTCCAGCGGAGCACCGGCGAAAGCGGTTGCGCACCGATCGCGCAGGACCTTTCGGTGGGCTCGTCCTGGCAAGGCCAGAATGCGGCGACCGGAGAAATGGTGACCTACACCATCGTCTCGCGCTGATCGCGCATCCCTTTTTGTTTTCTGGATGCCCGCGACCACCCGGTCGCGGGCATTTTTCTGTCCGTCAAGCATAAGGCCGGACCCGTCGGGCCCGGCCTTCAAAATCAGCCAGTGCTGGAATGCCTCGGCTCTATTCGCCAAAGGACCCGGCCGGCCCCGGGAAGACAACCGGAGTTTCCGATCCGTCGAGCGCGACCGCGGAGACACCGAAATAGTAATTGTCGATCACGACATTCTCGAGCGTGTAGGTGTCGACCTGCCCGACGAAACGGCTCCATTGCCATTGCGGCTGATCGGTCAGGCGCCAGTAGACGCGATAGCCAGCGAGGTTTTCGGCGGCCTCGCCTTCGGCAGCGGTCCAGCTCAGCGTCGTGGAGGGCTGAACGGCCCCCTCGATCTCCACATTGGCCGGGAAAGGCGGCGCACCGGCAATCTGGGCCATGACGGCGACATTGAGCGAGGTGAGCTTGGCCGCATGATCGAAATCGACACCCTCAAGCGTGTCGCCATAGACGCGCCCGTCCTCTGTTCTCAGATCCTGGTGCTGACGGTCATAGTGTTCATTCGTCTCCATTATGCGGACGCCGGGGATACCGACCTCGTTGAACGGCCGGTGGTGACCGCCGCGTCCGAAACGGTCGAGGCGATAGACCATCATCACGTCGAGATTCGGGACATACCGATCCGCCGTCCGGTCGACGAAGCGCGCCAGATTGCGCGACGGACTGTCGACCTCACCGCCAGTGAAGCGGCGCAGGCGCGCTTCTTCAGCCGTCTCGACATAGCGCGTCCCTTCCGAGAAGACGCGCGCGGTCGTGTTGTCGGTTACGCCGTTGATGCCGGAAATATTGCCGATCATGTCGTTATTGAGGACGGCCTTGATGCGCCAGCCCTCCTCGAGCGCATGGGCCGCGACGATCCGGCCACCGAAGAGACCCTGTTCCTCGCCCGACAAGCCGGCATAGATGATGGAGCCGTCGAAATCGTGCTGGCTGAGAACCCGGGCCGCCTCGATCACGCCGGCCATGCCGGATGCGTTATCATTCGCGCCGGGACTGTCTGAGGTTCCGTCGAGCGGGTCGGTCACGCGGCTGTCGATATCGCCGCTCATCATGACGTAGCGATCGGGGTCGAGCCGGCCGCGCTGGATGGCGATCACCGAGACCACCTCGGTCGGCTCGGGAATGCGGCGCTCACCGGAGATCGTATCGGAAACGTACATCACTTCGAGACAGCCGCCGCAGGCTTCCGAGATGCGTTCGAACTCGTCATGTATCCAGCGCCTCGCCGCGCCGATACCACGCGTATCGCTTTCGGTTTCCGACAGGGTGTGCCGCGTTCCGAACCCGACAAGCGTGCGGATGTCGGCCTCGATGCGATCTGCCGAAACGGCCTCGACATAGTCGTGAACGGCCAGGACTTCGGCAGGCGGTGCCTGCTCCTGGGCCAGCACGCCGGACGTCAGACTGGCGCTCGCCATGAGTGCGGTCGTGACCGCTGCGTTACGAAACATCCTCATCCCCTTTGTCTCCAATTCCTGCAAATATGGTCTCGCGTTTTCCAACGGCAAGCAAATCCGCTCTCCAGTCATGCCGTCAGCTCGAAGCCTTCACGTTTTCCCCATCTTATTTCACCGAAGGATTGAAACACCCGAAGCGTTGGGAAACCCTGTCATGCAACCGAAATCCCGAGGGAGGGGAAAATGGGGTTCATCGAAGCCGTCAGAACATGTTTTTCCAAATATGTGGACTTCCAGGGACGGGCTCGACGTAGCGAGTACTGGTTCTGGGTCCTGTTCGTGATCATCGGTTACGTCATCGCGGTCTCGATCGACCTTATGGTCTTCGGACCGGTAAGCAGTGACGGATTGACCTTCGGTGTCATCACGTCGCTTTTCTGGCTGGCAATCCTACTGCCGAACCTCGCCGTCACCATTCGACGCCTCCACGATTCCGGCAAAAGCGGCTGGTGGATCCTGATCAGCCTTGTCCCGCTGGTCGGTGGTATCGTCCTGCTGATCTTCACCCTGATGCCGAGCGAAGCGGGTGCAAACAAGTACGGCCCCAACCCGATAACGGGCGCGGCCAACCCGGAAGTCTTCAGCTGAAGTCCGCTGGGAGTGTCTCACAAGAAAGGGCAGAGCCGACCGGCTCCGCCCTTTGTCTTTTGCGGCCGGCTCCCGCCCCTACGGCACGAGCACGACCTTGCCGATGGCCTTGCGGCCGGAGAGCTCGTTGAAGGCGTCGAGGAAGTTCGCGAACTTGAAGGTCCCCGCCACGTGCGGCTTGATCTTGCCGGCCTCGAACATGTCGAACAGCTCTTCCATGTTCTGCTTGTGCTCGTCGGGGAAACGGCCCGCCCAGGCCCCCCAGAAGACGCCGACGACATTGGCGCCTTTCAGGAGCGGCAGGTTGAGCGGGAGTTTCGGGATGTCCCCGGCCGCAAAGCCGATCACGAGATGTTTGCCGTCCCAGGCGATGCCCCGGAATGCCGCTTCGGCATAATCGCCACCGACAGGGTCGTAGATCACGTCGACGCCCTGCCCGCCCGTCAATTCCTTGATCCGGGCCTTGAGATCTTCGGTCGAGTAATTGATCAGCTCGTCGGCGCCATGCTCCTTGCAGACCGCCAGCTTCTCATCGCTCGACGCCGCCGCAATCACCTTGGCGCCCATGGCCTTGCCGAGTTCGACCGTTGCGAGACCGACGCCGCCGGCCGCCCCCAGCACGAGCAGGGTCTGACCGGGCTTGAGTTGCGCGCGCTGTTTCAGCGCGTGATAGGACGTGCCGTAGACGACCGTCAGTCCGGCCGCCGCCTCGAAAGGCATGCTCTGCGGGATGGGCGTCACCGAGGCAGCCGGCACGACCGCCTTTTCCGCAAACGCGCCGGTCGGCGCGTTGAACAGGACCTTGACGCCCCTTTTGAGACCTTCGACGCCCTCGCCCACCTCGGCGATCAGTCCGGCACCTTCCGTACCCGGCACGAAGGGCAGTTCAGGCTTGAACTGATACTGGCCTCGCACGCAGAGCAGGTCCGGGAAGTTGAGCCCGCCCGCCTTGACGTCGATCAGAACATGTCCCGGCTTGAGCGCCGGGGCGTCGATCTCGTCGACCGTCATGTTCTCTTCCGGGCCGAATTCGCGGCAAAGAAGCGCTTTCATGGGTATCTCCCCGATCCTGGTTTGACTGCCGCGCCAAAAAGCGCGGCTTTGCTCTAGCCGATCTTCACGCCGAGATGCGTGGCGGCCTTGGTGAGGAATTTGATGGACTGTTCGCCCCCGGCCTTCAGCTCCTTCTGCCCGCTCTCCTCGGCGATCTCGTCGAAACGGGCTGCGACATTCTCCGGCGTCTGCTCTTCCGGAGGCAGATAGATCCCGTCCGTCTCGAAGACCTTGGCGACGGCATAACCGCCGGCGCCAGCGCACAGGATGGTGCGCGACGGCGCTGCGTCGCTGACCAGGAAGACCAGGCCGGTCGAGACCGCTTCCGGCTTTAGAAGGTCGAGCGCCGCAGGCGGCATCAGGCCCTCGGTCATCCGCGTCGCGGCAGTCGGAGCCAGCGAATTGACGTGGATGCCGTATTTCGCGCCTTCCAGGTGCAGCGTGTTCATCAGGCCGACCACACCCATCTTGGCGGCGCCGTAATTGGTCTGGCCAAAATTGCCGTAGAGCCCCGAGGACGAGGTCGTCATGACGATGCGGCCATATTCCTGCTCCCGCATGATCGGCCAGACCGCCTTCGTACACACCGTCGAACCCATGAGGTGAACGTCGACGACGAGACCGAAATCCTCGATCTCCATCTTGGCGAAGCTTTTGTCACGCAAGATGCCGGCATTATTGACCAGAATATCTATCCGGCCCCAGGCGTCCATGGTTTGCTTGACCATGTCCGCGACTTCCTCGGGCTTGGTGACATTGGCCCTGTGTGACAGGGCCTCCCCGCCCGCAGCGCGAATTTCTTCGGCGACGTCCTCGGCGGCGGAGCCGGAGCCCTCACCGGTGACGGACCCGCCGAGATCATTGACCATCACTTTCGCGCCGCGAGCCGCGAGGGCGAGCGCATGACAACGGCCCAGCCCGTGCCCGGCACCGGTTACGATCGCGACACGGCCGTCAAAACGAATTTCACTCATTGCAACTGTCTTTCCTCTTCGGTGCTGCCAGCCGGACCGCCGGGGCCGGTTCAGCCAACGATCTGGAGCGTGAGCCAGTGCGCCATAAGCGCCGGCTTTTCTTCGCCCTCGATTTCCACGGTAACGTCATAGCGCAGCATCCACTGGCCGGGATTACGCTCGACGGCATCGCCCAGCTTGAAGTGCCCGCGAACCTTGCGGCCGGACCGGACCGGCTGCAGGAAGCGCACCTTGTCGAAGCCGTAATTGATGCCCATCGCCAGGCCGTCGAGGCGGAAATCCACCTCGCCGGCCATCTGCGACAGCAGAGACAGCGTCAGGAAACCGTGGGCGATCGTGCCGCCGAACGGCGTTTCCGATTTCGCCCGCTCCGGGTCGATATGGATGAACTGGTGATCGCCGGTGACGTCCGCGAACTGGTTGATCCGCGCCTGATCCACCTCGATCCAGTCGGACAGCCCGATCTCGGAGCCGATATGGCTCGGCAAATCACTGGGTTTGACGGCAGTCATCAGGCGGTCTCCGTGTTCTTGAGCAGCATCTTGCGAAGACCCGGCTTGTCGATCTTGCCGGTGCCGCCGCGCGGCAGAGGACCATCCATCCGCCAATAGGTATCAGGCCGCTTGAAGGCGGCGAGGTGCGGTTCGAGGAAGGCCGTGATGTCCTCGTCTGTCAACGCAGACCCGGGCTTCAGATAAATGGCGGCCCCGACACGCTCACCCAGACGCTCGTCCGGAATGCCGATGACGGCCGCCTCGATGATCTCATCATGCTTGGCCAGCGCACCCTCGACTTCGAGACAGGAAACATTCTCACCACCCCGGATCACCATGTCCTTGATCCGGTCGACGATGAACAGAAAACCGTCCTCGTCGAGAATTCCGACATCACCGGTCTTGAACCAGCGGTCCTCGGTGAGGACCTCCGCGGTCGCGTCCGGCTGATTGAGATAGCCCCGGAACACGGCCGGCGACTTGATCCACACCTCGCCCGGCTCGCCGCGCGGCGTATCATTGCCTTGCGGGTCGACCGTCTTGATGAAGGTCACGGCCGGCAGCGGCAGGCCACAGGAGCCCGGCTTGGACTGGTATTCCGAATAGCCGTTAAAGGTACCCAGCGCGTTCGTCTCGGTCAGTCCGTAGCCAGAAGAGGACCAGGCTTGCGGGAGCACCTCGTTGAGCTTGTCGACATGCGCCTCGGGACGCTTCGCGCCACCCGTGCCCATGCTCTGCAGGCTGTCCAGCTTGACCCCGCGTCGCTCGGCCTCGAGTGCGATCTCGTGCGACATGGTCGGAACGCCAACCACATCCGTGATGTTTTCGGCCTGGATGAGATCCACAGCCGTGCCGGCATCCCATTTGCGCATCAGGACCATTTTCCGACCGGAAAAGAGCGACATCATGAAGACGGCGTGCGAGCCGGTGCAGTGGAAGAGCGGCAGGCAGACCAGAACTGCCGGCTCGCCTTCCGTGAAGTCTTCGTCGCCATTGGCCAAGCGCAGAGCTGCGCCCAGCAATGCAAAGGACAACACGGTCGTGACCGCTCCGCGCTGGGTCAGAACGGCTCCCTTCGGCTTGCCGGTCGATCCCGAAGTGTAGAAGATCGCAAAATCGCTGTCCGGATCGATCGCGATCTCCGGTGCCGGCTTGCCGGCCCCCGCTTGTACAAGGGCATCGAAACTGTCATCGACATTCTCGATCTCGCCGCGGCCGGCGATCAGCGTCAGACCGAGTCGGTTCTTGTGCGGGCGAATGCGCTCGATCTGGCGGGCACCGGCGATTATCAGCTTGGCCTGGCAATCCTCGAGGCCATACGCCATTTCCTCACTCGTCCACCAGCCATTGAGCGGAACGATCACACCGCCCGCTGCGATGACGCCGAGAAAGCAGGCCATCCATTCCGGTGAATTACGCAGCGCCAGCGCTATGCGCGTTCCCGGCGTGACGCCGTGGCGCTCGATCAGACCATTGGCCACGGCAAGCGACTTGCCGACCAGCTCCTGGAAGGTCCAGCGTTGATCCTCGAACACGACGCCGGTTTTCTCGGCATGCTCCATCGCCTTCATGAGCAGGAAGCGAAGGTCGCTGGGCGCGTTCACATAGGCCAGCTGCTCGATGCCGAGCACCTCCGTTTCGCCCACATTGAGGACTTCCTCCTGGGCGGTGATCAGCTTGGCGATCTCTTCGATCTTGGCCCGCGGCGGGGCAGGTTTGCGTTGAGCCATGGACCGTCAGCCCTCCAGACTCTCATTGAGGTATTGCTTGAGCTCCTTGCGCGCGATCACCATGCGGTGCACCGCGTCCGGACCGTCGGCAAAGCGCAGCGTACGCAGGCCGGTCCACATTGAGGCCAGCGGAGTGTCCTGCGAGACGCCGACACCGCCATGCATCTGCATGGCCTCATCGACCGTGTCGAGCGCAACGCGCGGCGCGATGACCTTGATCTGCGAAATCCACGGCGCGGCGGCGCGCGGATCGCCCTGATCCATCATCCAGGCGGCCTTGAGGCAGAGAAGACGCGCCTGCTCGATCGCCATGCGGCGCTCCGCGACGATATCGTAATTGGCGCCCAGCTTGGCCAGCGGCTTGCCGAAAGCGGTCCGGGACACGGCCCGGCGGCACATCAGCTCAAGCGCCCGCTCTGCCTGCCCGATCGCCCGCATGCAGTGATGGATACGGCCCGGCCCGAGGCGCCCCTGGGAAATCTCGAAACCGCGGCCACGACCGAGGATCAGGGCATCCTTGGGAACCCGCACATCGGTGAAACGGATATGCATATGACCGTGCGGGGCATCGTCATGCCCGAACACCATCATCGGACGCAGGATTTCGATACCCGGCGTCTTGGCGTCAATCAGGAATTGGGAGTGACGGCTGTGGCGCGGCGCATCGTCGTCCTCGGTCTTGGCCATGAGGACGTACACAGAGCACCGCGGATCGCCTGCACCGGACGACCAGTATTTCTCGCCATTGAGCACCCACTCATCGCCGTCGAGCTTCGCCTCGAAGGCGATATTCGTCGCGTCCGAGGATGCGACGTCGGGCTCGGTCATCAGGTAGGCGGAGCGGATTTTGCCGTCGAGGAGCGGCTTGAGCCATTTCTCCTTCTGCTCGGCATTTCCGTACCGCTCGATGACTTCCATATTGCCGGTGTCCGGGGCGGCGCAGTTGAAGACTTCCGGCGCCAGCGGAGACCAGCCCATTTCCTCGGCGAGATAGGCGTACTCGACCGTGCTCAGCCCATAGCCGCGCTCGCTGTCGGTCAGCCAGAAATTCCACAGCCCGCGCTTGCGTGCCTCGGACTTGAGGCCTTCCAGGATCTCGGTCTGTCGTTCGGTGTAAGCCCAGCGATTGCCCTCGCGCCCGATTTCGGCGTGATAGGATTCTTCCATCGGCATGATCTCGTCGCGCACCATGGCGCGAACCTGTTCGATCAGCGGTTTGACATTTTCCGTTATTCCAAGATCCATCATACTCCCCATGATGTGTTCGGCTTCACTCTCTCATTTAAATCAATATTTTACAGGCGCCATCAGACGGGCCGACCACGGGCCTCCACCATCTTCCGGCGGAATTTGCGCATTCCGCCCAGCCAGCGATCACGCTGGGTCGCGCGGGCCGCCTCGTAGCCGGCAACGCTGGCATGCGGCAGGGCCAGAAACCGGGACTCGTCAATGGCGGCCAGCGTTTCGTCCGCCACGTCCGACGGCTCCACGATGCCGTCAGCGCCGGCAATTCCCCCATCCTCGCTGTCGCCGATCATGTCCGTCCGGACCGCCTGCGGGCAAACGCAGACGACCTGCAGCCCTTCATCACCATGAGCGACCGCGAGGCTTTCCGCGAAAGAGACCGCCGCGTGCTTGGTCGCCGTGTATGAGGACGCACCGATCTGGGCGAGCAGGCCTGCAGCGGATGCGACGATGACAAAGACACCGCCGCCCCGGGGTTTCATGCGCGGCCAGACCTGGCGGGCACCGCGGACGGCCCCCATCACATTGACCTCGAAACTGTCCTGCCAGTCCGCATCGCTTGCACCGGCCGCATCCCAGCTGGGCGCATCCGTGCGCAGGATACCGGCATTGGACACATAGACATCGACCGGGCCGAGCCGGGTTTCGGTCTCGTCCAGGAATGCGGCGATATCCGCCTCCTTGGTCACATCGACCTTGCGGCCGAAAGCTCTGAGGCGTTTCGCAGCCTCCTCGGCCCCTTCAAGGTCGGCGAGCGCGACCCGCGCACCCTTTGCCTTGAAGGCTTCAGCCATCGCAAATCCGATACCGCGGGCGCCGCCGGTGATGGCGACGACCTTGCCTTTGTAATCCATACGGTCCTCCCCGGAGCCGACGATCAGAACTTGCGCAGACGGGCGTATTTGTCGGCGTGGTAATTGGCGTCGCCGAAAAGCGCTTCGGCGACCCGCACGCGCTTGATGAAGAAGCCGATATCGTACTCGTCCGTCATACCGATGCCACCATGCATCTGAATCGACTCGCGAGCGGCCAGCTGGGCGACCTGGCCGAGCTTGGACTTGGCGGCCGACACCATCAAAGCCGCATGATCCGGTGCCGCATCGAGCGTCTGGAGCGCCTTGAGCACGATCGACTTGCCCAGCTCGACCTCGGAATAGAGGTGTGCAGCCCGGTGCTGCAGTGCCTGAAACGTGCCGATGATCTGGCCGAACTGTTTGCGTTCCTTGAGATAATCGACCGTCGTTTCGAGGCATTGCTGCGCCGAACCGGACATTTCCGCGGACAGCCCCGCGCGTCCAGCGTCCAGCACGGCTTCGAGCGCGCCATAGCCGGCATCCACCTCGCCAAGTACGGCATCGGCAGTCACCTCGACATTATCCAGCGTCACCGATGCGAAATTCCGGCTGTCGACCGAATCCGTCCGCTTGACTGAGACGCCCGCAGCGTCGCGCGGAACGAGGAAGAGCGTCACGCCTGCCTCCTCGGCCTCGCCGCCCGCGGTCCGGGCCGATACGATCATCATGTCCGCCACATGCGCCTCGGCCACGAAGGTTTTGCTGCCGTTCAGCTTGAATCCGTTGCCCGACCGTTCCGCAGTCGTCGACACATCCGCGGGCGCATGCTTGCGGCCCTCGTCCACGGCGATGGCGGTGATCGCCTCGCCGGCGGCGATGCGCGGCAGCCATTCGGACTTCTGACCGTCGGAACCGAAGCGGGACAGCGCGGTCGCGCCCATGATCGCCGTGGACAAATAAGGCGATGCGGTCAGCGTGCGGCCCATCTCCTCTGCGATCACACCAGCGGCGACATGCCCCATCTCGACGCCGCCATGGGCTTCGGGAACCAGGACGCTGGTCCAGCCCATTTCGGCCATCGCCTTCCAGGTGGCGCGGTCGAAACCGTCCTTGTCTTCACTATCGCGCAGCTTGCGTAGCTGACTGATCGGCGCGCTATCCGCCAGGAAACCTCGGGCGGCGTCCTTGAGCATGCCGGCTTCTTCATTGAGCACCATGGCCATGATGTCGTCTCCCCTTCGATGCCCTAGGCGGTCGGCAATTCAAGAATGCGCTTGGCGATCACGTTGAGCTGGACTTCGGACGTCCCGCCTTCGATCGAGTTCGCCTTGGTGCGCAGCCACTGGCGGGCGACGTCTTCGTCGGCGCCCCATTCCAGCGACGTATGACCGGTCGCATCCATCATCAGTTCAAGACGGCGCTTGTTGAGCTCGGTGCCGTAGTATTTGAGCATCGAGGAATTGGCGCCTGTGCCCTGCCCGGCCTTGGCCTCGTCGGCGACGCGCTCCATCGTGCACATGAAGGCGAGCCCATCGATCTCGGCCCGCGCGATGTCCGTCCGCAGCATCGGATCCGCCAGCATGCCACGATCGTCCAGACCGATCGTCTGCACAGCGACATCTCCCATGGGGCGCATACCGCCCGACCCCATGCCGCCGATCATTTCGCGCTCATGGGTGAGCAGATATTTGGCGATCGACCAGCCCTTGTTCATTTCCCCGACGAGATTGTGTTTCTCGCAGCGGGCGTTGTCGAAGAAGGTCTCGCAGAAAGGCGAGCGGCCCGAGATCAGCTTGATCGGTTTCGTCGAGACGCCCGGCTGGTCCATGTCGACAAGCACGAAACTGATGCCCTCATGCTTGGGCGCCTGGAAATCGGTGCGCACGAGCACGAATATCCAGTCGGCCTGATCCGCATAGGAGGTCCAGACTTTCTGACCGTTGATCAGGAAGTGATCGCCCTGGTCTTCGCACTTCGTCATCAGCGAGGCGAGATCGGAACCGGCATTGGGTTCGGAATAGCCCTGCGCCCAGCGAATCTCGCCGCGGGCAATCTTGGGCAGGTGTTCCAGTTTCTGCTCTTCACTGCCGTATTTCAGAAGTGCCGGCCCGAGCATCCAGATGCCGAAGGACTGGAGCGGCGAGCGCGCCTTGATGCGCTGCATCTCCTCGCGGAGAATCTTGGCCTCCAGCTTGGACAGACCGCCCCCGCCATAGGCCTCGGGCCATTCAGGAACCGTCCAGCCTTTTGCGGCCATACGGTCCAGCCACAGTTTTTGCGGTTCGGTGAATTTGAAATTCTTGCCGCCCCAGACAGCGTCTGCCTCGCTCTCCATGGGTTGGCGCATTTCCTCGGGACAATTGGCATCCAGCCACTCCCGGACTTCCGCACGGAAGGCTTCAAGATCGGCCATGGTCTCCCCTTTATCGAACTTTATCGAGCATTCGGTATGATGCACTTGCGAAGACGCTAGCGCCGAACCGGGTCCGGGTCCATGGCCATGTGAAGCGATTTCAGTGAAAAATCGGAATGCAAAAATGTGTGCCCACCGCTGCCGCGGCAGCGGTGTAGCGAGACACACAAAAAACCCCGACCTTTCGGCCGGGGTCTTGTTGCATTGCACTTCTGCGAGACGTCAGGCGAATTGCGGCGCGATCTCGAGATTGCGCGCAAGGCCGAGGCGGCGCGCCACGAGAAGCATGGTCCCGTTATAGTCCACGATCCGGTTCCAGATGCCCTTCTTCGGAAGGTGCAGCGCCGAACGCGGGAAATCATGGTGATGGTCGTGCAGCGCTTCTCCGCCGGTCAGAAGCGCGAGCAGATAATCGAACCAAAGCGGCGTCTTCATGTGCCCGAATACGTTCACGCCGAGCGTCGTCGCATGGAACTGGATGCCGCGTCCGATGATGACGCTGGCATGAATCAGAGCGGTGAAAATCAATGACCCGCCTGCCAGTGCAACGATCAGGTAGATCGCGGCCGGCACGATCAGGTGCATGACGAGAGAGAGGGTGATGTGGAAACGGTCGGCAAAACGGACGACCGGATTTTCCTTCAGCCACATCGGCATCGGACGAGCCAGATCCTTCTCGTCGCGCCAGAGAATCCAACCGACCCAGGCCCAGACCTTGCTCTCGAACGGATTGTGCGGATCGCCCGGCTTGTCGGCGAAACGGTGGTGTTGCGAGTGATAGTTCACCCAGTCCTTCAGCGTTCCCTGCATGGCCAGGATGCAGTTGAACATGATGATGATCTGGGCGGGCCATTTGATCTCGCCGGCGCGGTGCTGCCAAATCCGGTGGAGCGGGCCGATGCCCTGGTTGCAGATGAAAATGGTCAGGGCGGTGACGCCAAGGCAGATCGGCGCGTACCACCAGTGAAGGGTCAACCCGCTCAGGACGAGACCAAGCACGACCATGGCCAGCAGGAGTGCCACCCCCAGTGCGGGATAGATGATCGCGGAGAAGGCGCTCGCCCAGTTGAGCGTTCTCCAGGATTTCAGGATCGCTTCGGAACGCGCAAGAATCCGGTTTTCAAGGGTCATATGGGCCAACTCGCTGCTTTGTCAGAATTTCGGGTACGCACTGCGCGCGACGGGAATCTCCGCGCAATCACTGCACAGGTCAAACGTAAAGTGTAGGTGGTTTCGTCAATCTTGAGCGCCAGTCATAAGTGAATACCGGTCGGCCGGCTCCTTCGGCAGGTCGATATGGAATACGGCCCCCTCCCCCGGCCTGCCCTCAGCCCAGATATGCCCGCCATGCCGCTCGACGATCCGGGTGCACAGCGCGAGCCCCAATCCGGTTCCCGGATAGGCATCCCGTGAATGCAGACGCTTGAACATGTCGAAAATCCGGGTCGCGAATTCCGGCTTGAAGCCGATCCCGTTATCCGCGACCGAAATACGCCAGCTATCATTGCCCGCCGCCGAATCCATCGAAACGACAATTCGCGGCGCAGCGTCTTCGCGTCGGTATTTCAGCGCATTGCCGATCAGATTTGTCATCACCTGCCGCAGAAGCGAGCGATCGCCCGTGATCACCTCCTGGCTTTCGCACGAGATGTCAGCCTCGCACTCGGCGGCGGCGATATCGAACTCCGAAGCCACGTCAGCCACGAGTTCGGCCAGATCGATCTCCGCGAACTTCATGGTCACATTGGAGGCGCGTGAGTAATCGAGCAGGTCCTCGATCAGAGCCCGCATCCTGGCGGCACCGTCGACCATCACATGAATGAAGCGGCGCCCGCGTTCGTCGAGCGCATCGCCATATCCCGCCTCCAGCCGCTCGCCGAACGCTGTGATCTTACGCAATGGTTCCTGGAGGTCGTGCGAGGCGACGTAGGCAAAACTTTCCAGCTCCGCATTCGAGCGCTTGAGCGCTTCGGCCTGATGGCGCAGGCGCAATTCGGCGGCGCGTTGCTCGGTCACGTCCTGCATGACGCCAAAATAACGCCAGCCTCCCTTGATCTCGCCAGGCACACATCGAAGTTTGGAATCGACCAGGCGGACCTCGCCATTGTCGGCCCTGATGATCCGGCGGGTCAGGGATTGGGTCTCGCCAGATTCCTGCGCGGCCTTGACGAAATCGGCAACCTGTTCGCGATCGTCCGGGTGAACGCTTTGCTCCATGAAAGCATCGAGGAGGCCGTCCGCGTCCGGCTCGAGGCCGTAGATCTCGAAGACTTCCTCGCTGCAATTCATTTCGCCGGTCGTCGTGTCGAAACTGAGATAACCCAGCTTCGCCATGTGTCCGGCCATTTCCATCAGATGAAGTCTGTTCCGTTCGCGAATCTCCGACTGCTTGCGCGCATCGATGTCATTGACCGATCCGGCCATGCGAACCGGCTTGCCGTCATCGTCCCAGATTGCCTGACCACGGGCATGAATCCAGATATAGCGGCCCTCGGAGGTCCGCAGACGGCATTCGATCTCATAAGGTTCACGGTATTTCAGATGCCGCTCCACGGCCGCGACCACGCGCGGCCGGTCATCGTCGTGGATGCGGGCCAGAAAGGCATCAAAACCCCGGTTATCCGCTTTCGGACCGACACCGGTGAGTTCGTAGACACGCGGCGACCAGTAGGTTTCGCCCGTCCGGATATTCCAGTCCCAGAGACCGACGCTCGCCCCCTCGACAGCAAGCTGAAAACGCTGATCGGCCTGGCGCAGCGCGATGTGCTGGCTGATCATGACGCCAGCCGTCTCGACCACACTTGTCTCGTCTGGCGAGAACGGCCGCCTGCGCGGCTCCGGCGAGGTCAGGTTGAGCGTACCGTAGAGCTGCTCGCCGAGCATCAGGCGCACGCCGATATAGGTCTCCAGCCCCGTCTCTTCATAACAGGGATGCCCCTTGAACAGACTGTCGCCGGCCCGTTCGACGAAGAGCGGAGACTCCAGCGCGATGACCCGTTCGCAATATGTGTCGGTCAACCGGAAGCGCTTGCCGCTGACCAGTTCTCCGCCCTGGTCGATGACCTGCTCCAAGACATAATCGTCGGCCACGATCCGGCTGACGATGGCGACGGGCAGGTCGAGAAAGGTTCTGACGGCTTCGAGCAGACCGCGAATGGCCGCATCATGGTCGTCGCCATGCTCGGTCGAAATCCGGACCATGTCGATCAGGACATCGTGCGACCGGCCTGCGCTCTTGCGCTCGGGGACGCTGTCGGAGGGCATTTTGTCTGTCATTCACTGGCCCACGGGGCCAGTCGCCAAATCGACCTGCCCCAAGGCTCCGACATTTCCAAATACCAGCGATTCCCACAAGTGCAGACATATCCGGCGACCGTCATGCGCGACAGACGCAAAGCAGGAAACACAACTCAGGCGGATTAGACGCACTTCATTTCTCCCGATTTTCGACCGAAAAAACGGCAATTTATCGACTATCGGGATGGACTGGTGAAGCGCATTACGTTTTCGTAACGATACCATCTACTCGATTCACGGCTGGGGAGGCGTGCATGAAGAATGGCGGACTGATTTTGGCGACCGCATTGGGGCTGAGCTGCTCATTCATCGCGGCGCCGAGTGCGGTAAAGGCGGAAATCGCGGAACGTGTCCCGGTACCCGAGCATGTCTATGTAGAGGCCGAGCGGCAGGTCACCCTGTTCGTGAACTGGGCGCGTAATGGCGACACGCACCACGACCGCGACCTCGACAGCCAAGACGCCCGCCGCTAGCGGGCCGCGGCGTCATTCCGGTCCGGAATCCCCTGTCCCGGTCTCTTCGATCGCAGCGCGGATTCGGGCCTCGACCATAGGCCGGTAGGAAGCATCCTCCGGCGCATCATCGAGCAGCGCTTGCCAGTCGGCGAGCGCTGTTTGCGTTTCGCCATCCTGGAAGCGCGCTTCCGCCATGAAGAAACGGGCTCGCGGATCGGTGGGGTCTATATCCAGCGCCCGGGCGAAGGCTTCGCGCGCCGGCGGGGTCATGTCGCCGCCTTCGCCGAACAGGTAGGCCTGCCCGAGCGAGGCAAAGAGATAGGACGAATCCGGCACTCCATCGATCGCGTTCTCGAATGCGATCGCGGCTTCGGCATAGCGGCCAAGAGCGAGATAGGACTCGCCGAGCACCGCCCAGCCGCGCGGATCGTCCGGATTGGCCATCAGTTCTGCCGCCAGTGAGTCGATCTGGTCGAGAACCTCCCGGACCTCCCGTGGCACCTCGGGCATTTGAGCGGCCTGGCGTTCCGGCGCTGGCCCCGCGAATTGCGGACTGCCAATCACCATGTAGAGCCCGACTGCGACCATCACCGTCACCGACGAGACGATGATGATCGCCTGGCGAAGAAATGGGCTGGCCTCCCCCTCTCCTTCGCTGCGCGCCTCGGCCTGGGCCTGGCGGCGGCGGATTTCCAGCTCGGCGGCGCGCGCCTCCTCCGGTGCGATCAGGCCGAGCTCGCGATCGCGGGACAATTCCTCGAGCTGACCGTCGAAGGCTCCGAGCCCGTCCAGAGAGACGTCGGTCCGACCGCGAATGACGGGCAGGACGAGCGCGGCTGCGACGAGCGTGGCGATGGCGGCGATCAGGACCCAGATCATTGCAGCCCCTCCTCGTCGCTCAGTTCGCCGGCACGAACGGCGTCGCTATCTTCAAGGCCATGGCCGGCTTCAGCCGTCCGTCTTTGTTGTCGAAGGAAAACGAGGATCAGACCGGCTCCGCCGAACAGGATGATGACGGGCATCAGCCACAAGCCCAGCGTATTGGCCTGCAGCGGCGGCATCATCAATACGTAATCGCCGTATCGCGCCTGCATGTAATCGCGAATGGCCGGATCGCTCTCGCCCAGCAAAAGCCGCTCGCGAACCACTTCGCGCATGCGACCGGCGATGAAGGCGTTCGACTCGTCTATGCTCTGGCTCTGGCATTCCACGCAGCGCAGTTCGCGATACAGGCCTCGCGCCCGCTCCTCGAGCACCGGATCGTCCATACGCTCGGACGGTGGCGGTGACGCCAGGGCACTGCCGGCTGTCAGCACGAACAGGACAAGGACGGTCAGGAAACGGATCATGAGCGCTCCAGCTCCTGGATCATCGGACGGATCGTCTCGCGCCAGTCTTCCTCGGTGATAACGCCGACATGGCGATATCGAACCCGGCCGTCGCGGTCGAGCAGGAAGGTTTCCGGTGCTCCGGTAATGCCGAGATCGACGGCAAGGCGGCCATCGGGATCGTCGCCGACCCGCGTATAAGGATTGCCATGACGCTCGAGCCAGGCGGCGCCGGCTCCGGGCGCGTCCCGCCAGTTGATGCCATAGATCGGAACGACCCCCGAGCGCGAGATCTGCATCAGCATGGGATGCTCGATGGCACAAGGCGGACACCAGGAGCCGAAGACGTTGACGAGGCTGACCTGCCCGACGAGATCGGCATTGGACAGACCGTCATACTCCGTGGCGATACCCGGCAGATCGAATTCCGGCATGGGCTGGTCGATCAGCTGCGACGGAATCTCCGAGGGGTCCTCGCGCAGTCCCATCCCGAAATAGACCGCCATGACCGCAAAGACGACGAGTGGCAGGAATAGCAGGAAACGCGGCATTCAGGCCTCCACCGGCTTGCTGCTGGCGTCTGGGTGCGCAGCGGGGGTTTTCTTGCGCGATGTCAGGCTGCGTCGCCCGCGGTCGGCGATCGACAGGATGCCGCCCAAGGCCAGAATGCCCGAACCGACCCAGAGCCACATGGCGAAGGGATAGATATAGACATGCACCGGCCACCCCCGTTCCGGATGGGGCTGCCCGATCGTCACGTAGAGGTCGCCGGTCGCAACGGTGCGAACCGCTG
Organism: Maricaulis sp. B-26; assembly: GCF_056857855.1. Lineage (NCBI taxonomy): Bacteria > Pseudomonadati > Pseudomonadota > Alphaproteobacteria > Maricaulales > Maricaulaceae > Maricaulis > Maricaulis sp. B-26. The sequence goes on along the minus strand of NZ_JBSXNX010000014.1, from coordinate 136,599 downwards.
ACTCCGTCGTCGACATGCTGCGCACCGGATAGAAGCGGCGCTCGGCGACCAGCTCGCCCAGTTGCTGCTGGTCGCGACTGACGGAAAAGCGGCCCTCCTGGCTGTCGTAATTGGCGCCGTCGAGCTCGCGTACTGTGTCGAGCTCAACCGTATAGCCGGCAATTTCCACGCTCTGGCCGGGAATGAGATAGGTGCTGGTCTCCTGCTTCCACGCACTCACGCCGGTGATGGCGAAAACGGTCACGGCCAGGCCGAAATGCGCGACCAGCATGCCCCAGATTCCCAGCGGCAAATTCGCCGCCCGTCGCATGGAGGTGCCGAAATCCGCGTCGAAAAGCTTGATGCGCTGGGCGAGATCGACCAGCACACCGATCCCGATCCAGACCGCCAAAGCAGCGCCGAGCGCACCCGCAATGCGGACCCGGTCGGCCAGCCAGAACGCCAGCAGCCCGCCGATCAGCGCCGCAATGGCCGCCGGAATCAGCTTCTTCAGCACCGGTTTCAGCTTGCCGCGCTTCCAGGCCAGCATGCCTGAGACGGGTACGAGAATCAGGAGAACGCCCATCAGCGGGTTGAAGGTCGCATTGTAGAAAGGCGCACCGACCGTGATCGTCTCGTCGCTGACCGTGGTGATGAAGAGCGGGTAGAAGGTCCCGAAGAACACCACCGCCGTCGCGGTGGCGATGAAGAGATTGTTCACGAGGAGCGTGCTCTCGCGGCTCACATCCGCGAAGGTCCCCGTCGGCTTGAGCAGGCCGGCCCGCAGCGCGAAGAGGGTGTAGGACCCGCCCACGACGGCAATCAGAATGCCCAGGATAAAAACGCCACGCGCCGGATCGACCGCGAAGGCGTGCACCGAGGTCAGGACGCCGGACCTGACGAGAAAAGCGCCGGCGAGGCTGAGCGAGAAGGTGATCAGCGCCAGTAGCATGGTCCAGGCCTTCAGCGTGTCCCGCTTTTCCATCACACGCAGGGAATGGATGAAGGCCGTACCGGCCAGCCAGGGCATGAGAGACGCGTTCTCGACCGGGTCCCAGGCCCACCAGCCGCCCCAGCCCAGCTCGAAATAGGCCCAGGCCGCGCCCAGTGCGATACCGATGGTCAGGAAGCTCCAGGCCGCCAGCGCCCAGGGCCGCACGATGCGGGCCCAGCGTGCATCCACCCGCCCCTCGATAAGGGCCGCGACCGCGAATGAGAAGGTGATCGAAAAGCCGACATAACCCGCATAGAGCATGGGCGGATGCGAAGCGAGACCGGGGTCCTGAAGCAGCGGGTTGAGGTCCTGCCCGTTCGCTGGCAGCGGAAACAGGCGGGTGAACGGGTTGGAGGTGAAGACGATGAACGCCGTGAAGGCCGCTGTGATGAGCGACTGAACCGCGAAGGTCAGCGTGATCAGCTTTGCCTCGACCGGTTTGGCGGTCCAGGCGAGCGCGCCGGTATAGGCTGTCAGCATCAGGGCCCAGAGCAGCATGGAGCCCTCGTGATTCCCCCACACGCCGGTCAGCTTGTAGATGAAGGGCTTGTCCGTGTGCGAGTTCTCGGCGACCACAAGCGTCGAGAAATCGGAGACGGCGAAGAGCACGGTGAGGCAGGCAAACGCCGCCAGCATCAGCACGAATTGCGCGATGGCGCCGGAGCGCGCCCAGGCATGCACGACCGGGTCGCCGGTGCGCAGGCCGAATATCGTCAGCCCCGCCTGGCTCAGCGCCACCAGGAAGGCAAGGATGAGGGCAAACTGCCCGAGCTCAGCAATCATTCCGCCGACTTGTTACGGGAATGCCCGCAGGTCAAGTCACACACTGTCGCACCTGGCACCGGAGAAGCCGCATGCCCGGGCGGGAGCATCGCCGGGCATGTCCCGAACAATGCTCCGCGCAGCAAGCCTGCTAGTCGGAACTGCTTTCCATGCTGGAAACGCCCTCGCTCGGCAGAGGCAGGCTGAAGTCCGGCGCATACCACATGTCGCGTTCGGACATTTCGCTGATGACGGCATTCGTCCGTGTCATCAGGTCCTGTATGTCATAAGCGGCTTCCACTCGGCCGCGCTCCGCGTGGCCGCGTCGACCGGGTTTTCAGAATAGGCGACCACGTAATAGCCGGGTACGTCGCCGATACCGCGGGAATAGACCCAGTAACCGCGCTCGATACCGGCCGCTTCGTGCGCCTCGCGCCATTCGGCCATGATGCCCTCGAGCTCATCGCCATAGCCCATGCGGGCGCTGATACCGAAGAGCTCCATATAGTTCTCGCCCTCCTCGCGGACATCGTCCGACCGATAGGACAGCTCAGGGTCGAAGGTCACGATCATGGAGCGGACCTCACGCCGCGCGGCACTATAGGTGTCCCAGGCGGTCTCGAAGGCCTCATTCCCCGAAATCGCCTCGCGGCGAGCGGCGAACATCGTGTCGAGACCGGCATAGTCCTCGCCGATCGGTGCCGAATACCAGCGCTCGGCGCCATCCTTGAAAACGTTCAGGGGGGCGTCATACCCGCCTGCCGTCGCTTCACGCATCATGTCCAGCCAGGCCGCATCGGCCTCCGCCATACTGGACGGCTCCAGCACGACCTGCGTCACGAGAAAGCGCGTGCTCGGCGTTTCCGTTTCCTGCGCCCATGCCGGCGCTCCGAAACAGACCGCAACACACAACACACCTGATGAAACCAGAATTCTCATCTCGTCCTCCCTGTCAGAGATCAGGAAGGCTGTGCGCCCCGTGGACAGCCTTCGGAACGACGCTTTCAACTCCGGGGCTTCGGGAGTGTTGCGCAACCTGATGTATATGTCACGGCCTCGTTTATGCATGCCGAAACCGCGGCACGGCATGTCCGCCGGGCGGTAAGGGAGGTGTGCAGGATGCCGGCAGATGCCGGATAACCGGTAGTTTTGAATAGCGTGACATCGGCGACATCCCGCACGCGGAGTTTTCCCGGACGCTCTCGCCCCCGTGTCCAATCCAGAAGGTACAGGCCGTCGGTCGTCTAGTGCAGCCCGGACCCAACTGGACGCCCTGCCAGCGCACGGGATGTCACCCCCTCGCCCGGACAGGCTCCGCTCGTAACCGGGCACAAGTGACTGAGCTCGCGCCTCCCGTCCCGGAAACCGTGGAGAAGTATGCATGGAGTTGAAGGGGTGAGGATAAGTCACCTGCCGCCGGCCCGAAACATCGTCATCCTGACGAAAGTCAGGATCCGGATCGCAAAGCGATATTCGGGATATCGAGGCTCAAACCGGGCCCTTGGGGTCCAGGCTGGATAGCGCAGCGTGGGCCGCCACGGCCGAGCTTTAAAAGCTGGGTTCCGGCATGCGCCGGAATGACGGTTTGAGATGATCAATCTCAACTCCCCGGGGCTTTTTCCGGGGGAATTAGCGATTGAACGACACGCGCGCCCTCACCGCTCGCGCCCGATCCAGAGCACCACCATCGCCGGCAACCAGGGCACAACGCGTTCGAACGGGTCGCCGGGCAGCCGCGCCCAATCGCCCAACACAGTGAAGAGACCGCCCAGATCCTCCGCGGGTATCTGGCCGAGCGCGTTGAACACGACTGTCAGCCCGAAGCCGAGACACATGGCAGTGCCGATCGCCCAGGCTTTCGGTTCGAGCTTCAGCACGCGCATGACCACGACCGGGCCGAAGGCTGCACCGAGGGCCGCCCAGGCGAAGAGAACGCGGGCGAAGATCGTCGACGGCAGGCTGAGCGTCATCCAGACGGCGATCGCAGCAATCCCGGCCATGACGATGCGAGAGACGAGGACCTCATGTCCCGGGAATCGCTTGGATATCCGTAGATCGTGCGCGACCGCCGCAGAGGCGACCAGGAGTATGGAGTCCACGGTCGACATGACGGCAGACAACACGGCAGCAATGACGAGACCGGCCAGAATGGGCGGAAGCAGCTCGCCCGCCAGCTGATAGAAGAGCGCCTCGCCGTCCGAGCCGCCGCCGACCAGCGCGCGTCCTGCAAGCGCAAGCACGGTCATCCCGGTGAAAACGACGACGCCCCAGGTGATGGCGATGGCGAAACCACGCATGCGGGAGGCCTCGTCCTTGACGGCCATGAGACGCGTGAGGAGCTGGGGCTGACCCATGGCGCCGATCCCGACGCCCCAGACACCGAGGACGAAACCGATCAGGATATGAAGGGCAAAGCCGCCGGTCGGATCGAGATAGTCCGCCGGCGCACTGGCCTGGAGACTGTCGGCGATCCCGCCGATACCGCCCGCCGCCATGAAGGCCGCGGCCGGGAGAGCGACGGCTATCACCGCCATGAGCGCGCCCTGCAGCATGTCGGTCACGCTGATCGCCCAGAACCCGCCGAGCAAGGCATAGACCAGCACGACCGCGGCACCGATCAGAACGGATTCGGTGATACCGAGTCCGAACTGGGTCTCGAAGGCCGCGGCGGCCGCGCCGAACTGGGCGGCGATGTAGAAGATGAAACAGAAGATGATGAAGAGCGCTGCCAGGGCCGCGATTGCGGCCGAGGCGCGACCGGACAGTTTCGCCGTGATGAAATCGGCCAGGGTGACATGGCCGCGCTCGGCGGTTTCCTCGCGCAGCTTGCGTCCGAAGAAGAGCCAGACAGCGACATAGCCGCCCCAGATACCCGGCACCATCCAGATGGCCGACAGACCGTTGGCGTAGACGAAGCCGGAAAATCCGAGAAGAACCCAGGCGGAGGAGGTCGAGGCCGCATAGGACAGGCCCGACACCCAGGCGCCGACGCCCTGCCCTGCAATGAAGAAATCGCTCTCGGTCTTGTTCAGGCGCGAGGCCCACACGCCCACGCCGACCAGGAGGAGCTTGTAGGCCACCAGCGTGGCCAGCACGATCATATTGTCCCCGTTCATGCGGCCCTCCCCGGCCAGCCGTGCGGCGCCCCTCGACAGCGGGCTGTCCTGCAGCGTTTCCGCCTTGATGCCCAAGCTTTAATCTGGTTTCCAGCAAAGCACCAACCCGCCCGCCAGCCCGGACAGATCGCCCCGTGTCGCACGCCGCCTCCGAACCGCTACAGCTCCACTACCGGGGCGAGATCGCCGAACTGGTGATCAACCGTCCGGACAAGCGCAATGCCTTCACCGAGGCGATGTGGGCCGCCCTGCCCGTCATGCTTGAGCCGGCGGCCGAGAAATGCCGCGTGCTCGTCGTACGGGGCGAAGGCGAGCATTTCGCCGCTGGAGCCGATATCGGCGAATTCGAGACGATCTACGCCACCAAGGAGCGCGGCGAGGCCTTCTCCGACATTTTCATCGCAGCGATGGATGCGCTGGCGAACTTTCCGCACCCGACCATCGCCATGGTCCGAGGAAGTGCGGTCGGCGGCGGGTGCGGGCTTACGCTGGCCTGCGATCTGCGCTTCGCCGATACGACAACCCGCATGGGGATCACGCCGGCCAAGCTGGGCCTGCTCTACCCGTTCAACGACACCAAGCGTCTGGTCGACACGGTCGGCGCCCCGACTGCCAAGGACCTCATGTTTTCGGCGCGCATCGTGGATGGCGAAGAAGCCCTGCGCGTCGGTCTTGTCGATCGACTGTGCGAACCGGGCGAGCTGGCCGGGCTTGTGCAGGCCTATTGCAACCGCCTGCTGGACATGTCCCCCAACTCGGCCACATACATCAAGCAGATGATCCGGCACGTCATGGACGGGCAGGATCGCGACACGGAAGAGACGCGGGCCCTGTTCGCCAGCGCCTTTTCCAGCGAGGACTTCCAGGAAGGCTATCGCGCCTTCCTCGAAAAACGCACGCCGGACTTTTCGCGCCCGCGTGCCGGAAAAACCAGGACGAGGAAAACAGAGTCATGACTGCCAAGCCGACCCTCAGAGACAAGGACGCCCCGGATCTCGGACGTTTCGACTGGCAGGACCCGTTCCGCCTCGAGGACCAGCTGACCGAGGAAGAGCGCCTGGTGCGGGATACCGCCCGCAATTATGCGCAGAACCATCTCCAGCCGCGCGTCATTGAGGCGTTCCGCGAGGAAAAGACCGATCCGGCCATCTTCCGCGAAATGGGCGATAACGGCCTTCTCGGATCCACCTTGCCGGAAGAGTATGGCGGCGCAGGCCTCGGCTATGTCGCCTACGGTCTGGTGGCCCGGGAAGTCGAGCGCGTCGATAGCGGCTATCGCTCCATGATGTCGGTCCAGTCCTCGCTCGTCATTTATCCGATCTACGCCTACGGCTCGGAGGAGCAGCGCCAGAAATACCTGCCCAAGCTGGCCTCGGGCGAGTGGATCGGCTGTTTCGGCCTGACCGAGCCGGATGCCGGCTCCGACCCGGCCGGCATGAAGACGCGCGCCGAGAAGACCGCCAGCGGCTACAAGCTGACCGGTTCGAAAATGTGGATCTCCAACTCGCCGATCGCCGACGTCTTCGTCGTCTGGGCCAAGTCCGATGCCCATGACGGCAAGATCCGCGGCTTCATCCTGGAAAAGGGCATGAAAGGCCTGTCCGCGCCGAAGATCGGCGGCAAACTCTCCCTGCGCGCCTCGATCACCGGCGAGATCGTGATGGACGGCGTCGAAGTGGGCGAGGACGCCCTCCTTCCCCACGTCTCCGGCCTGAAGGGCCCGTTCGGCTGCCTCAACCGGGCCCGCTACGGCATTTCCTGGGGCGTGATGGGATCGGCGGAATTCTGCTGGCACGCCGCGCGCCAGTACGGTCTCGACCGCAAGCAGTTCGACCGGCCCCTCGCCCAGACCCAGCTCTTCCAGAAGAAACTCGCCGACATGCAGACCGAGATCGCGCTCGGCCTGCAGGGCTCGCTCCAGGTCGGTCGCCTGATGGACCAGGCCAAGGCCGCGCCGGAGATGATCTCCATCGTGAAGCGGAACAATTGCGGCAAGGCCCTCGAGATCGCGCGCCACGCCCGCGACATGCATGGCGGCAACGGCATTTCCGAGGAATTCCAGGTCATCCGGCATATGGTCAATCTGGAAACGGTCAACACCTATGAAGGCGCCCACGACGTGCACGCCCTCATCCTCGGACGTGCCCAGACGGGTCTGCAGGCGTTTTTCTAGACGCCAGAAAATCGCGATACCGAGAGACGTCGGCGCCACCGCGCCGGCGTCTTTTTATTCTTGCGATCTACAACCTCTAGCCGTAATAGGAATTCGGGGAGATTCAGGCATTTCAGGGGGATAAGATGCCAATTCTGTTCGGCGCTCACATTCTGGTTGCACTTGTCTGCGCCGTGCATGTCATACGCACAGAACGCCAGATGTACTGGCTTTTCATTCTGTTCGTATTTCCCGGGCTCGGTTCCGCCGTCTACGTTATCGCCGAACTGCTGCCTTCCGTTTTCGGGTCCGCAACCGCTCGCAAAGCCGGACAGGCCGCACGAAAAGCCCTCGACCCGGGCCGCGAGGCACGCGAAGCCCTGACACAGCTGGAAATCAGCCGAACGCCCGGCAATCTGATGCGGGCAGCCAACGCTCTCGTCGCGATCGACCGGAATGAGGAGGCGCTTGTTCTCGCTCGCGAAGCCGCGACCGGACCTTTCGCCGAGGACGCCGCCATCATGTACGCACTCGCCAGGGCGCAATTCGCGAACGGCCTGTACGACGATGCGCGCCTCCAGCTGGAAGCGATGAAATCCGCCAATCCCGATTTGCGGCACCCGGACGGACACCTGCTCTACGCCCGCGCACTCGAGGCGCTCGGACACCGGAGCGAAGCGCTTGAGACCTACGCGCATGCTGCGGACTACTTTCCAGGACCGGAGGCGCGTGCACGCTGGGCCATCCTGCTCGAGGCCGAAGGCGAACGCGAGGCCGCCCGTGCCCGCTGGCAGGAAATCCTAACCAGTGCGAAACACGCACCGGCATTCGTCAAGCGCACCCATCGCAAATGGCTGGACATGGCCCGCGCCAAGGTCTGAGACAGCGGCACTCACAAAATGGCCGCCCCGAACTACCGGGGCGGCCCTTTTCGTTGGATTTCGTGCGGATCAGCTCTTTTCGATCGCGATCGCGTTGAGCATCCAGGCGGCTTCCTCGTGCACGCCGATGCGGGCGGTCAGAAGGTCGGCCGTGTAGACGTCGCTCGCCTTTTCCGCACGCTTCACCATGTCACGCATCTGGTCGGCCACGGTGAGGTGGTCGGCGGCGAGTTCCCTCACCATCTCGCCCGTCGCCGGGAAGTCCTCGATGTCCTCGACGACACTGGCCTTGGCGTAGGCCGCCAGCCCCATCGGCGCCGGCGCGCCCAGGGCGCGGATGCGCTCGGCGATATCGTCCACAGCCTCAGCGAGGTCCTGGTACTGGTCGTCGGTCAGCTTGTGAACGCTGTAGAAGAGCGGGCCCGTCACATTCCAGTGGAAGCCGTGCGTCTTGTGGTAAAGCACATAAGTGCTGGCAAGCGCTCTGCCGAGATCCTCGGCGATCGCCTTGCGATCGTCATCGCGCAGGCTCGTTTTCATCGGAATGTTTTCGGCACGAGCTTTCAGCGCAGTTGACATTGTTATCACCCTTGTTGCGACCACCGCCAATTGGTGGACGCCCATGACCTAGTGTCCGCATCCGGCGCTTCAAGCTTTCAAGTTGGTGTTTGCAAATATTTTGCAACATTGGTCAAGCAGATTGGATATCGGCAATAATATTGCGCATTAAATTGCGCTCTCCGACATTGCGCACACCATCAACACCGTCTTGCTTTTATTGCTTAAGGGCGCCAAATTCGCTAGCAGCTCTGGACAATCTTCACCCGGGCTCTAGCTGAACACTTGCCGGGAAACACCGGCCCCGCAATCCGGATGACGTTGGCCGTACAGTATCAGCAGAGGACATCATTATGACGACGACCGGGAAAACCACACGGCTCGGCTCCGAGGATGCACGCCAGGCCGAGAAGACAGGTACGCTGCGCTGGACCCTCGGCGTGTCCCTGCCCCTCGCCGTCCTCGCGCTGGGCGTCATCGCCCTCGCATTCATGGCCTGACGCTAACGAAGCGGCGCCGGGCTTTTCCGCTGTGCAATCCGTTGCGGATTAGCCGCAACTGAGACTTGAAGCCCCCGCCGCGCCATTCTAAACCCGCAGGTGGAGAGGTGGCCGAGTGGTCGAAGGCGCTCCCCTGCTAAGGGAGTAGGCGGTGTCCCCGTCTCGTGGGTTCGAATCCCATCCTCTCCGCCACTATCCCAACTCCACCCCACCCCGACTCCAGCAATACGCGCCGGGCGTGACTTCCCTCACCCTTCTGCACTTTTCGTCTGCACGATTGTGCTCGCCGGGCGAGTCTGATCCCATATCGGCCTAAACGCGATCCGGGTGACGGGGGATTGATGTGACGGGCGAGATTTCCAGACGGCAGGTCATGGGCTGGGGGTTGGCCACCGGCATGGCCGTAGCGGCTCCGGCCTGTGGGGCCGAGGCAGATCAATCCCTCAAAGCCCTGGCGCAAGCCCGGGGTTTGCGTTTCGGCAGTTCGATCGGCGCCGGTACGGCGAACAGTTTGGCCGGTTCTTTCCATGACCCCGCCTATCGGGACCTGATGCGCCGCGAATGCGGCGTCCTGGTGCATGAAAACGCACTGAAATGGTATGTGCTGCGCACCGGGCCCACCGGGTTCGACTTCGCCCCCGCCGACCGGATCATGCAGTTTGCCCGCGAGGCCGGTCTGGGCGTTCGCGGCCACACGCTTCTGTGGAACCGGGCCGAATTTACGCCGGCCTGGCTTGAGGAAGCCGACTTCGGATCGCGCCCGGCCAGCGCCGCCGAACAGCTGATCGTCGAACACATCCGAACGGTCGTCGAGCGCTATCGCGGGCAAATCTACTCCTGGGACGTGGTCAATGAGACGGTCGACCCGGAGACGGGCGAACTGCGCGACACCGTCTTCTCGCGCCTGCTGGGCGAACGGGTCACGGACATCGCCTTCCATGCCGCGCGCGAGGCAGATCCTGACGCGCAGCTTGTCTATAACGACTATATGGGCTGGGACACGGGCCAGTCGCGTCATCGCGACGGCGTCATGCGGCTTGTCGACGGCATGGTCGAGCGGGGCGTCCCGATCGATGCGCTGGGCGTGCAGAGCCATATCTGGGCTTCCCCCGGTGAGCGCAGTGACGGTTTCGATCCGGCGCGGGACGCGCGCTGGCACGACTTCCTCACCGCGATCACGCGGCTGGACCTCGATCTCGCGGTGACCGAGTTCGACGTCAACGACACACGTCTTGCCTACGAGATCGCCGAGCGGGACGCGGACATCTCAGCCCTGGCCGAGCACTATCTATCCCTGATGCTGTCCTATCCGCAGACCCGCGATGTGCTCGTCTGGGGTATGGCCGACCCCTATTCCTGGCTGCAGAATCTCTGGCCGCGCCCCGACGGCGAGGCCAAGCGCCCCTCGCCCTATGACGCGAATTTCCGCCCCAAACCGCTGCGCGCAGCAATCGCCCGCGCGTTGCAGAGCGCACCGGCTCGATAGTCGCGCGGCGATAAGCGGCGCGGATTGACGGGGATGCGGCTCCCGGAATTTGGTGTGTGTCCCGTTTTTTCTCAGCCTGTGTATTAGGCAGGAACCATCCCGTGACACTGCGGGATTGGACGCCCCCTTCGATCCGCCGCCGTTCTTTCGGTCCGTGTTTCTCCCGCTCTTCCCTACCGGGGCGTCGAGCACGCGATATCGGTATATGCAGAGACCTGTTCTGCCCTGTAGGCGCGCAAGCGGTAGCAATAGAGCGTTCCCGGCACCAGCCCGTCATCGATATCTGAGCGCGCGCCGGTATTGCGGACCCGGCTCTCGACCCGCTCCTCGCTGGAAAAGACGCGGCGCCAGTCATAGTTCACGCCGCCGCGCGCGCGGACCGGTGTCCCGCGCTCGACATGAACGCCCTGTTCCGAACCGGCATTGTCCTGCCAGCTGATCGCGATACTGGTCGGCGTGACCACGTTCAACACCAGTTCCGAAGGCGCCGGCAATTGCCCGCGCCGGGCAGAGACCGTTTCGCTTCGACGGGGCGGCGTACGCCCCGTGCGGTGGTCGACCGTCGCATCTCTTAGGTCCTCGTCCCCGGACGATCCGCCGAGCAGGTCGCCCAGTCCGTCTTCTATGCCTCCGATCGCATCCCCGATCGCATTGCCGGCCGGTGCCAGAGCATCCTCGATCGGATCGGTGACCGGGCTGACGGGATCGAAATTCGTCGTCTCCGGGGTTCCGCCGGATCCTGAGCCGCGACTGCCCGAGCCTGCGCTTTCAAGCTCCTCCAGCTGACGTTCCATGGCTTCCCGTTCGCGGCGCAATTGCTCGATTTCCCGGTTATCGGCCTCCGATTCCGAAGCCTCCGCCCGGCGCGTGCCGACGGTCCGGTCGGACTGGTCCGGCGCGGTCAGTATCGGTTGCGAGGCCTGGAGCGGCGGCGCGGACGACGTGGCAGGAGTCTGCCCCGCAAAGGCGCTGCCTGCCGGCAAGACCAGCAGCGAGATCAGCGTTGACTTCAACAACATGAGGCTTCCTCCAATAATGGGATCGTGCGCGGCCGGAGCGGCCGTCATCCTGGGGCCGCTTCGAGGGCATCCACCAGGGCCTGGTAGCGCTTGCGGTTCTCCGGCGACCAGGTCGTGGCAAGGTCGTAGAACGCCTCGACTGCGTAATGCTCGGCCGGGATCCGGTACCAGGGCATTTTCGTGGATGTGTAGATATGGACGTCCGGCGGCATCCGGTCCGGTTCATCCAGCGTGCCGACCCGCAGAAATCGCACGCGCTCCCGCAGTCCGCGGAAATCATAGCTGCTCCAGACGGCGACCTTGCAGTCCGGACAGCGTGCGATGACCTGCCCCTTGCCGCTCGGCGAAGGCGTGTCGATCTTCTCGATATCCCCGCGGGTCTGCAGGACGTGTTCCGCCTCGAACAGGGCGTTGATTACGTGCGGTCCGCCGGTTTGCCGCTGACACCAGCGGCAATGGCAGGCGTGAACGATCATCGGCGTGGCGGTGACTTCGTACCGCACCTGGCCGCAAGCGCAGCCTCCGGTGCATTTTTTGATGCTGTCAGTCATGCGCGTTTTCCCTCAAGCAATTTCAGGCTTCCACGATGTCGCGTTTCAGGGAATCGAGGAAGGCCATGACTTCGCCGCCCTCCGTGGCGCCAACACCGAGCTCGCCGGCGGTCCTGGAAACGAGTTCGACGAAACGCGACCAGTCGGCCTGCGTAATACCCATCCCCGTGTGAGCGAGTGCCATGTCGCGCCCGGTGTAGTGCATCTGGCCGCCGGTCTGGCGAACCAGATAATCGATCAGCAGCTGGAGTTCGCGCGCCTTGCGGTCTGTGCCGCGATTGTCCCAGAAGCGGCCCAGCAAATCGTCGGACTGGGCCCGGGCGACGAGACGGGTGGCGAATGTGGCGATCGCATCATAACCGCCCAGACGAGCATAAAGACTTGCGGGCACGAGCACGGCCTCCGTTTGATTTTCTGTTGTCATTCAGGATGCATGCACGCAGGGTTTTGAATATCCGCGCAAAATCGACACCGATTTTGCAGAAATGCACAGGGGCCTGCGAAGCTATGCAATGGGATGATGCGCGCGTATTTCTGGCGTTCGCTCGCGAAGGCTCCTTCACGGCGGCGGCGAGACGGCTGGGCGTGCAGCATTCGACCGTGTCACGCCGGATACATGCGCTCGAGGCCCAGGTGGGCACGCCCCTCGTCGAGCGGTGCGCCGCCGGATACTCGCTCACGCCTGCCGGCGAGGACTTGCGCCTCTCGGCCTACCGGATCGAGCAGGAATTATTGTCCTTCGAGGCGGCGAATGGCGGACAAAGCCAGGACGCAACCGGGGAGCTCCGCGTGAGTGCGATCGCCAATATGGCCTCGACCGTCCTGATGCCCATATTCGCCAGCTTCAGCGCCGCCCAGCCCGGCATAGACCTGCGGATCGAAGTCACCAATGATTCCGTCAGACTGGCCGAGCGCGATGCGGATATCGCGCTGCGCCAAACCAATAATCCTGGCGAAACGCTGATCGGAACCCGCCTCGCGACCATCGCCTCGGCGGTCTATGGCGAGACAGGCTATACAGCAGCCATAAAGGCCGGTGATGCCGAAGAAACATGGATCGGCGTCGACTGCTGCGACTTCCACCGTAGCTGGACGCGCGAAGCCAGGCCGGACGCGAACCATTCCTTCTGGGTTGATGAAACCTCCCTGACGCTTGCGGCGATCAAGGCAGGGCTGGGCGTAGGGTTCCTGCCCTGCTTTCTCGGCGACAGCATGGATGGCATTACCCGCTTCCGGGAGCCGGAAGCGCGCCATGAAATCGGATTATGGCTGCTCTATCATCGCGATCTGAGAAACACGAAGCGTGTCGCCCTGTTTCGCGAGCACATGCAGCGGGAAGTCCCCCGGATCGCCCACCTCTTCGCCGGCCAGCCGGCAGATGACGCCTAAAGCCCCTTTGGTCTGTCCATCAGAGACAGGCCGAAACCGCGACACTCGCGACCAGCTCGCCTTAGATCGCCACAACCCGCCCCCGATTGATCCGCGTCAATGCTCCCCGCGACGCTTCAGGCAAGCTTTCCCGTCAGGCCTACAAGTCCCGGGAGACCGCCATGAGCCATACGACATTCGAGCATTCCGTCCAGGACGCCAATATCTGGCTGAAGGGCATGATGGAAACGCTTCATTTCGGCGAGAAGCGGCATGCCTATTCGGCCCTGCGGGCGACGCTTCATGCGCTGCGCGACCGGCTTCCTCCGGACGGAGCGGTCCATTTCGGCGCCCAGCTGCCCATGCTCATCCGGGGCCTCTATTACGAAGGCTGGCGCATCGCGGGCAAACCGGTGGAAATCCACACCGCCGACGCCTTCGCCGACTATGTCGCGCGCGAACTGCCCCAGCAATTCCCCATGGACCCGCAAGCCGTCGCCCGCCGTACCTTCGCCTTCCTCGAAGGGCACATGGATGCTGGCGAAGTCCGCAAGGTCATCGGCCAGCTCCCCCAGCCCATCAAGGCACTCTGGCCACAATTCGAGACGGCGCTCTGAGACAGCGCCGCATGGGCGCACCTATCGTCGCACCTCCCTCCACAAGTCGCACTGCGAGGCGTAGACTGGGCCGAGAGCATATGCGCTCGGAGACGCCGCTGGAGGTGTGTCATGTCGCGCGTCAATGTGTTTCTGCCCGAACGACCCGTCCCGGCGCCATCCCCCACGGCATGCGCCCGCTGCCAGTCGCGTGCCTGCGCCGTCTGTGCGGATGCCGACACTGACTGCCTGACAGAACTCGACCGCATCGCACACCGGGCTTATCTCGCCGCCGGCGAAAGCTTCGTGCTGGAAGGCGAAGACGCCCGCTTCGCCGCCAATGTCATCAGCGGCGGTCTCAAGGTCCAGAAATCCCTCAGCGACGGCCGGACCCAGTCGGTCTGCTTTCTCTATCCCGGAGAATTCTTCGGGCTGCCCCTGCATCGACGGCAGGCCTTCTCGGCCACGGCTTTCGACGACACGGAACTCTGTCTCCTGCCCCGGCCTGCGCTCAACCGCATCATGGAGCGTCATCCCGATTTCGAGCGCCGGCTGTTTCGGGTCATCGAGGACCAGCTCGCTGCGGCGAGCGAACATCTGCTCCTGCTCGGCCGCAAATCGGCGATCGAGCGCGTGGCCAGCTTCCTGCTGGACCTGCAATTGCGCGCCACACGGCGCGGCGCGACGGACGGGCCGATCGGCCTTCCCCTGACGCGGCTGGAAATCGCGGACTATCTCGGCCTGACCATCGAAACGGTCAGCCGCTGCTTCACACGGCTCCGACAGAACGGCGTGGTGGAAACCCTGCCCGGGCATCCAGCCCGGGTCCATATCCTGGATCTGGCACGGCTGGCCGGCATTGCCAAATCCGAAGCCGGATCGGCCGCCGGCGTCAGCTGATCCCGGCTCATCGAGCCACCTGAATCAGGCAACCAGCTCGCCGTGACCGGCGATGGCGCTGACGACTTCACCCGTTACCAGATCCGGCTTCAGGCGCGCGATGTCGTCGATGGAAATAATGCCTGCAATGGTGTCGTCGGAGTTGAGAACGGGCAGACGATGGACATGATTGTCCATCATGGTGCGCACGACATCGCCGAGCCGGTCGCCTTTGCGGCAGATCATGACATCATCGGTCATGACCGTCCCGATCACGTCGCGCGTGACGTCACGCCCGGTCGCTATGGCCTGAGTGACGATATCGCGGTCCGTGACTGTCCCGAGGAGTCGCTTCCCGGCCACGACAAGCAACACGCCGACATTCGCTTCCCGCATGATCCTCGCCGCCTCGAAGATCGTCGCTTCGGACTGGATGGTCCGCACATTCGGGGTCATTACCTGGTGCACATTCATTTGCGTGTCTCCTAGCAGCTGACGGCCCCGCATCCCCTATCCGCTTCCCGGCCAGGTCGCGTTGATGTGCGTCAAGCTGGCCGCATCACAATCCGAATGGATAAGTGTCGGGCAGGCCGGCGAGCGTTTGCGTATCCAGGGGTGTGACTGCCCGGGTCCGGTCTACCCAGATCATCTCGTCGAACTGGCGCGGAAGCTCGGCTTCGAAATAATGGCTCACGCGTTCCGACTCCGGCCTGTAGATCACGCCGATCGCGCGTTCCAGCCGCGGCCGGGACAGGCATTCCCGAAGCGCTGCGCCGGAATCCCTCAAAGGCAGGAAAAAGCCGGCGCGACGTGTCAGATGGAACCATCTCTCGTAGCTGTCCGGATGCGCCGGCTGCACCGTCTTGATTTCCATCGGGCCGCCCCAGCTGCTGGCCGCCGCGACCTCGCCCCGATCGGTGCCGAAACCGATGGAGTAGACGTCCCTCCCCCATCGTTCGCGCGCCAGCTCGCCGATATTGAACTCGCCCCGGGCAGACATCTCGGTCGCAGCCGCATTCCCCAAGTGCGAATTATGGGCCCAGACCACGCCCCGCGCCCCCTCGCCATAATAATCGAAGAGGCTGGCCAGCGTTTCGAACATATGGGTGTCACGTAAATTCCAGGACGTACGCGAGCCGTAATACATGACACGATAGTATTCCTCCGCGCTGGCCACCAGGCGCGCATTGCGAACGGCATCGAAGACCGCTTCGTCGGTCTCCGCACGGCGCGCCTCGCGGCGCCGGAACAGGTCGACCAGGACCGCAATGACGTCTTCCTCGCACGCCGCATATTGCCCGCTCGCGGTCGCCCGGCCGTAGGAAGACGGGTCGTTTTCCCAGGGCGCGAGACAGGCATAGCGCCGGCGTGCATCAGCCGCCGCCACAGGGTCGGCCTCATCCAGATAGTCGAGCACGCGCCCGACCGAGAGATAAAGGCTGTAGAGATCGAGCCCGTGGAAGCCTGCCCGGCGTTCCCGGGCCCGGCCGCCATTCCAGGATTTCAGCCAGTCGACGAATTCGCGCGTCTCTTCATTGCGCCACATCCAGGTCGGAAAGCGCGCGAAGGCCGTCCAGTCGGCCCGCGGAACGTCGGAATGGCGCACATACTGGTCAATACGAGCCGCGTCTGGCCAGTCGGCCTCGGCCGCCACGAAGCGGAAACCGCACCGTTCGATCAGGGCACGGGTAATGCGGGCACGAAGCCGGTAGAATTCATGCGTCCCGTGACTGGCCTCGCCGATCAGGACAAGCCGCGCCGCACCGATCCGGTCCAGGAGCGGCTCGATATCCGCCTGGTCGATATCGTCGAACGCCTCGGCTTCCAGTGCGATCAAGGCCGCTGCCCCCGCATCCGTCCGGGCCGGGCGCCCCGCCGGCCATGCCGCCTCGAACGCGCTTCCGGCCGCGCCGCCCGCTTTTTCCTTCCAGCCTGCCTTGCCGATCAGAGGCACGAAGCGCACATCGGCGATGTCTTCGCGTTCGAAATTGTCCGGCCCGGTGCGGGTCACCCTGACCAGTTCCTGGGCGTAGACATTCGGGCCGACCGGCATGACCAGGCGGCCACCGACCGCCAATTGGTCGACCAGGACCTGCGGCACGTCGGGGCCGGCGGCGGATACCAGAATGGCATCGAAAGGCGCCTTGCCGGGCAGACCCGTACTGCCGTCGCTGCAATGGACGGTGACATTGCCGATCTCCAGCTTGCCGAACACCTCGACGCTGTGGGCCGCGAGTTCCGGAATGCGCTCGACCGCTTCCACGCTGGCGCAAATCTGGGCAAGGACAGCGGCGGCGTAACCCGAGCCCGATCCGATTTCGAGCGCGCGCTCCCCGCCGTCCAGCCCGAGCGCTTCCACCATGAAGGCGACGATATAGGGCTGTGAAATGGTCTGCCCCTGACCGATGGGTAGCGGCGCGTCCCGATAGGCCTCCTCCTCCATGTCTGCCGGAAGGAAAGCCTCGCGTGGGACCGCGGCCAGCGCCGCAAGCACCGCTTCATCGCGCACACCGCGCGAACGGAGTTGTCGCTCCACCATCCGTGCGCGTTCGCTGGCAAAATCGAGCATTCCTGTCTCCATCCCTGGATGCTGCAGGATTTCACCGGGCTCCCCCGCGAACATTGATTGGTGTCAAAACCTGTTCCTCTTGCAGCGAGGCTGAACCGGGTACTTGCCCGCTTGCACGGGGCTCTGGAATAATTACCAGGGGCGCCCGGTCTGCCCGCGCGCGGCGAGGGGAACCAGCCTTGGAAAACGATGTCAGATCCTTCATTCACGCGGGCAACCGACAGCTCGCGGCCAAAGCCTATGGCCCCGCCTGCGTGGAATATTCCCGAGCGCTCGATCTGCAGCCCGGCCTCGCTGCGGCGCATTACAATATCGGTGCAATTTTCCTGATGGCCGGCCGTCCGGATGACGGCATTCCGGCCCTCCTCACCGCTGCCGAGCTGCAGCCGGGAAATGCCCAGTTTGCGATCGCACTGGCACGTGCCCTGCTTGATAGCGGCGACCGGCAACGCGCTGCCAGTCTGCTTGACGCCACGCACCGACGCATACCCGGAGACGCCTCTCTCGCCGAGGCGGCGCGGCAATTGCCGACCGATCCTGCCGCGTCTGCGTCATATGACGGCGTGCGCGATCAGGTTGATCCGGCGGACGCGACGGACCGCCTCGCACGAGCACTCATGGACGCCGAAAAGGGCGACACGGATGCCGCATTTCATACGGTCAAATCGCTCGTCTGGGCCCTGCCGGGTTCGACTGAGCTCTGGTGCCTGCTTGCCCGTCTCGCTCCCGGGCGCGCATCGGGCGAGTACGCCGAGTTGTGCGCACGGCGCGCAGTCGCTCTTGCCCCCGACAATCCTGCCGGCTGGGTCTGGCTGGCCCGATGCCTGCGCGGATCCGGAAGCCGGGACGAGGACGCCGAGCGCGCGCTTACGACCGCAACACGACTGTGCGGGCATGGCCCCGCCCTCTCGGATGCCCGCATCGAGCTTTTGCTTGCCGCAAACCGCTTCGAGTCGGCTGCGGCGTTCCTCGATCAGCTGAAAGCGGAGACCGACGGAGCCGAGGCGGATATTCTCAGGCTCCGTGCGCGCGTGCACGAGGCCGCCGGTGAGTTCACCGAAGCAGCGCGATGTTTCGATGAAGCCATTGCGATCGCGCCGGAACGTGCTGACCTTGTGCTGGCCGCCGCCGAATTCCACGACAAGCAAGTCGACCCTGTCGGAATGCTGACCGTCATCGAAAAGGGACGGGCGAACGGTCTGGACTTCCAGTCCCACGAATTGCTCGACGCTCATGCGCGCGCCAGCCTCAAGGCCGGGCGTCTCGACGAAGCCCGGGAATCCATAATCGCGGCGATTGCCGCCGGTGGCCAGCCGAACCAGCTCCGCAGCCGCGACTTTACGCTCGGCAGGATCGAGGATCGCCGCGGCGCCCACCGCGACGCCTTTACCGCATTCATGGCCGGAAACAGCCAGCTGGAGGCCATCTGGGAAGATAACGGGCCATGCGATCACACCATGCCGCTTCGACGGCTGGAAAGCCTGCTCGGTCGACTTGATAAGGAGATCGCCGAGGGCGGATCGGTGCCGTTCCCGCCTGACCAACCGGACCGCGCGCCCGAGCAGACTGTACGACTTGCATTTCTGGTGGGTTTTCCGAGATCCGGCACGACCCTTCTGGACACAATTCTGCGGTCGCATTCCAGCACGGAGATCGTGGAAGAAAGACCGGTCCTGATAGACGCCCTGCGTTCCGCGGAGCCGGGAATAGCCGGAGACGAAACCAATTTCACCGAGGACTGGCTGGACAGAATTCATGCCGCACCATCGGAGATCCTGCGGAATCACTACCTTGCCAGACTCGCCAACGAAGTCGGAACTTCTCTTTCAAGTCAAACAACTTATATCGACAAGCTGCCGCTCAACATGAATTGGGCGCCGCTGATCCACAGGGTATTTCCGGACGCAGTGTTCATTCTCGCGCGGCGGCATCCATTCGATGTCGCCATCTCCAACCTGTTCCAGGATTTCAGTCCGAACAATGCCATGATGAACATGACGCGGCTCGAACGGATCGACGCCTTGTACGATTTGAGCTTCACCCTCTGGGAGCGTTTCGCCGGCTGGCGCAAGCCGCGAATTGCGGAGGTCCGTTACGAAGCTCTTGTGAGCGATCTGGAAAGCACTGTCGCACCTGTCATGGACGCACTCGGCCTGGAGTGGGAAGCCGCCCAGTCGCGCTTCTTCGAAACCGCGCGCCAACGTGGACGGATCAACACGCCGAGCGCGCAGCAGGTTATCCGGCCGCTCTATTCGACCTCCAGGGAACGCTGGCGAAATTATGCCTTCGCGTTGGAGGGGGATGATACCGACCGTCTGCGCAGCTGGGCCGGACGAGCGGGCTACAGCACAAGCGCGGGCGAGTAGCGGCGATCGGTTTCGATCGTGAAGTCCTGACCGGGCAGACGTCCGCCGTCGGTCAGATGATGGCGCATCAGCCGCTCGAAATGCTGCAGGAAGCGATCGATACCGGCATTGCTCATCATGTGACGGGCCGTTTCGCCCGACCGTCGCGGACGCGCCCGCAATCGTGCTTCCTGCTAGCGGCGCCAGCGCCAGGTATCGCCGATATCGCCCGCAAGCAGATGAACGAACCGGTCCACACGCGCATATAGCCGGCTGCCATACGCCGCCAGGCACTCGTTCGCATGGGTTCGCCAGACGGCATCCCCATCCTCCTCACGCTCCAGTGCGTTGACCGGCTCGACGAGATCGACCGGGCACTGCGGATTCGTCCCCACGCACCAGCCTTCGAAAATCAGCAGGTCGATCGGTGCATCGATAAGGGACCATTCCGAGACCGGCCGGAGATCGTCATTCGCCTTGTCGAAGCGCGGCAAGCGGAGTGACCGGCCAGCTGCGACATCGTCCAGCACTCGCTCGCCCAAGTCCACATCATGCGTGCCGGGCACGCCGCGCGTGCGGAAAAGCGGATGGATATCCCGTGCCGTTCGCTCCCGGCCCGATCGCGACAGATAGAGGTCATCCAGTGATAGCCGCGCCGCGTTGAGGCCATGATAGCGAAGGGAGAGCTTCAGGAGACGGGCCGCCGTCGACTTTCCGGACCCCGGACTGCCGCTCACTCCCAGGACAAGGGGGCGTTCCGCAATACGGCAATCTTCTGCCAGTCGCTTCGCCAACGGGGCGATCACGCTGACGGCGTTGTGCACGAGCGGAGTCACCGGTGCCTCGTCCATTGGTTCCCGTTTGTCACCGCACTTGTTCCCATCCGGCGCTTAAACCTGCAGCCGGCACTTCCTATCTGCTCGCCATGAAACAAGGAGGCAGCGATGCGCTGGGCCGGACTGATCATTTCTGCAGCGATTCTCGTCACGATCGGCGTCATGATGACGACCGCCGGTGGCCCGGGCGTAACCTTCCGCACGGCTCCCGCACAGACGCTCGACATGACCGCGAGCTGAAAACGCCCGTCAGCGCTCCGCCAGCATCTCGCGCACGGCCTCGACCGGCAGCGCCTCGATCGTGCGCGCGATCCCGTCGGGCCCCTCGTAACGGACAGTTTCGGCCATGAGGAGAGAATTGTAGATCGCCTCTTCCGTCGACTCGATAACGGCCTGGAAGAGCGGCGACATGCGGGCATTCGACAGCTCCACCATCTGCGCCTCGCCGGCCCGGCGCTCCGGCGTGCGGCGCACGCCCGGGTGCGTGGAGAACGCGATGGCGTAGTCGCCCGACCCGTTGGTCATGGAGGCCCCGGTGCGCGCCAGTCCCGCGAAGGCCCGGTTCGCCAGGCGTTCCAGATTACGATCAGAAAGCGGGGCATCGGTCGCGATGACGATCATGATCGAGCCGTCGGCCCGATCGTCCGCGACATGGTCGTCGAGATAGAACTGTCCGAGCCTCTCGCCGACAGGCATGCCGTCGATCTGCAGCACACCGCCATAATTGGTCTGCACGAGCACGCCGAGCGTATAGCCGCCCAGGCTTTCCGGGAGAACGCGCGAACTCGTGCCGATCCCGCCTTTCCAGCCGAAGGCCACCGTGCCGGTCCCCGCCCCGACATTGCCTTCCGCCACTGCTCCTCCGGTCGCGGTCTCGATGGCCTGAACCGCATGCTCCGGCATCACGACGCGGGCGCGGATATCGTTCAGACGGCCGTCATTGGTCTCGCCGACGACCATGTTGAGCGAGCGGATTTCCTCGTGCCCGGGCCGGGCGAGGCTCCAGTCGAGGATGCCGTCCGCCACCCGCGGCACGGACATGGTGTTGGTGAGAAGAATGGGCGTCTCGATCTCGCCGAGCTCGACGATCTGGGTCGCGCCCATCAGCTTGCCATAACCGTTTCCGACCGCCAGACCGGCAGGAACCTTGTCGGAATAGATATCGCCGCCATGGGGCAGGATGGCCGTAACGCCGGTGTGGATGGCAGGCTCTTCGATCAGGGTGACGTGGCCGACGCGTACGCCGGCGACATCGGTGATCGAATTATGCTCGCCCGGTTCGAGAATGCCCGGTGCAATACCGAGATCGCGTGCGCGAACCTGATCCTGTGCCGTGCCCATACCGCTTACCATCCCGATTGCCAAAATGGCGGTCGCCAGCGTGCGAACCATGCTGCATCCCTCCCCGCCTGATTCCGTTCGGACCATCATAGGCGGGAGGCGGACAAAGACGAAAACGCCTAGCCGGCCTTGCCCGGCTTGGGTTTGCGTTTCACGCGCTTGAGTGCGGCGCCCTTGCCCTCGCCAGCCGGCTTGTCCTTGCGGCGAACGGGATAATCGGAACCGCCAGGCGCCTTTCCGGGCTTGGGTTTCTTCGAGAATTTGCGCTTGGGAGCATCGCCCTTCGGCTTGCCCTTGAAAGCCTTTTTCGGTCGGGGCGTTGCGTCGTCCTGGTCGAAAGCCGGCGCCTCGTCCAGAGCATCGTCACGTCGCGGCTTCGCCTTGAAAGCTTTCTTCGGGCGATCGCCGTCAAAACTGGCCTTGCCATATTTGCCCTTGTCATCCCGAGGTTTGTCGAAACGGGGCTTGTCGAATTTGCGCGGCTTGCGGTCGGGACGGCGGCCTTCGAAGGGCGCCGGTGCCGCCTCGACGAAATCATCGCCCTCCCCCGGCTCGACCGGCAGGATACGGATCGACTTTTCACCGCCGCCATTCTCTACAACCGAGGCCATGAAGGCTTCGGCCTTGTTCGCGGCGATCTCGAAACGCGTCTCGGCCTCACCAATGCGAATTGAGCCGACTTCGCGCTTGGTGACATGGCCGAGGCGGCAGATCAGCGGCAGTAGCCAGCGCGGCTCGGCGCGCTCCTTGCGGCCAGCGGTCAGCTTGAACCAGACGCCGTCCTTGAAATTCTCCCTAGGTTCGCGTGGCTTGTCCTCACGCGGACCGGAGGCGATCAGCTCCTCGGCTGCAGGCATGGCCGCCCGCCGGCGTGCCATGAAGGCGGCGGCGATCTGCTCCGCACCGAATTTCTCGATCAGGGCACGCGCATCCTCCAGCGCGTCCTCTTCATAGGTTTCGCTCAGCACCGGATCGTTGAAGAGACGCTCGCGATCCTTCGCCTCGACGGCTTCGGCATCAGGGGCCTCCGCCCACTCCGCCTGGATTCGGGCATCGCGCAGGAGACGGTTCGCCCGCCCCTTGCGGGAATAGGGAACGATCAGGGCGCACACGCCCTTCTGTCCGGCCCGGCCGGTCCGGCCCGAGCGGTGCAGGAGGGTTTCGGCATTGGTGGGCAGGTCGGCATGGATGACGAGTTCCAGCCCGGGAAGGTCGATACCCCGTGCAGCCACGTCGGTCGCGATACAGACCCGGGCGCGGCCATCGCGGATGGCCTGCAGGGCATGAGTTCTCTCGTTCTGGCTCAATTCGCCGGACAGGGCGACGGCCTGGAAGCCGCGATTGCCGAAACGGCTGGCGAGACGGTTCACTTCCTCGCGCGTGCGGCAGAAGACGATGGCGCGGGCGGCATCGTAGAAACGCAGCGTATTGATGATGGCATTCTCGCGATCGCTCGGCGCGACGGAGAGCACGCGATACGCGATATCGACATGCTGTTCGCGCTCGCTGACCGTCTTGATGCGCACCGCATCGCGCTGGAACCGGCGGGCGATATCGGCGATCTCCTTCGGCACGGTGGCCGAGAAGAGCAGCGTGCGGCGGTCTGCCGGAGCGGAGTCGAGGATGAACTCCAGATCTTCGCGGAAGCCGAAATCGAGCATCTCGTCCGCTTCGTCGAGCACGACGGCGCGCAGGGCCGACATGTCCAGCGCACCGCGCTCGATATGGTCGCGCAGACGGCCCGGCGTCCCGACCACGACATGACAACCACGCTGCAGGGCCCGGCGTTCCGTGCGCGGGTCCATGCCGCCGACGCAGGACGCGATGCGGCCATAGGCTTCGCCGTACAGCCATTCCAGCTCGCGCTGGACCTGAAGCGCAAGTTCGCGGGTCGGGGCGACGACCAGCGCCAGCGGCGCAGCGGCAAAGTCGAACGAATCCCCCTCGCCCAGAATAGTCGAGGCGATGGCCATGCCGAAGGCTGCGGTCTTGCCCGATCCCGTCTGTGCAGAGACCAGGAGGTCCGCATCGCTCAGCCCGTCGGCCAGTACCGCGGTCTGAACTTCGGTCAGGCTTTCATAGCCCTTCTTTTCGAGGGCTCGCGCCAGCGGCGCGGGAATCGTCGTGGGGAGAGTCATTACGGGGTCCTGTCAGGCTCTGGCGCCAATCGCGCATATCGCGCCAACCATCGAACCCCGTGCCAATCCAGAAGGGTCATCGCAGACGCGAGGCCCGCCTCTATCACGTCGCCGACTAAAAAGCTTCACGAAAGGCGCAGCCGGGCCGCGGCATCGCGGCATGGCGGCCATGCGCACCACGAAGCGCTGTCTTTCCGGAAAGGCTCTTATCCGCAGGAACGCGGTGTCATACAGATGCGAAGAGCAGACGAGGCAAGGAGGCGGGCTTGAGCCGTGACATCACGATCACCCTCGAGGAGAACGGCAGCAAGGGGCGTTATATCGCCGCCGTTTCCGGGCAAGACGAGACCGGCGAAATGACATTCTCCCGCCTGTCGCCGTCCCGCATCATCGTCGACCACACCGGCGTACCCGACAGCCTCAAGGGCAAGGGCATCGGCAGCGCCCTCGCCCGCCATGTCGTGGACGAGGCGCGCGTAAAGGGCTTCACCATTGTTCCGCTCTGCCCGTTCCTGAAGGCACAGGCGGAGCGGCATCCCGAATGGGGCGATGTGATCGAGGGTCTTGGCTGAAGCCTCAGCCTTCCTCGCCCGGCTCAGCGGCGACCACGACGAGACCGTCTTCGCCATTCGTCACCGTGACGGTCAGGGACGCACCCGGCTGGAAGAGATCGAAATCCACGTCGTCGGCGACCTGGAATTCCATCACCATTCCCGGCATGCCGAGTTCGTCGAGCGGACCGTGACGCATCATCGTCGTGCGGTGCTCGGCATCGGCCATGCGAACATCAGCCCAGGTCGTGGACATCATGCCGTGTTCGCCATGGTCCATCATGCCGTCTTCGCTCATGCCTTCATGCTGCATGTCTCCATGCTGCATGTCCTGCATGTCGCCATGCTGGCTCTGGCCGTGATGGTCGGCGCCCGCGAGCAGCGTCGTCGACATAATCATTGCGGTGAAAAGCGTTATCATTTTCGTCTCCTTCGCCGATCTTTCCGGCCCTAGATATCGATACCGTCGCGTGCGAGCTCGGCGGCTTCGGCCGGACGTGCCTGTCCTTCCGGATTGGAGTACCAGCCCGGATCGCCATTGCCGTCGAGATGTTCGCGCACTTTGAGAATGGTGAACATGCCACCCATCGTAATATAGTCGTGAGGTCCGCGGGCGCCGATCATGGGGAGGCTGTTCTCCGGAATTTCCATGTGCCCCATCTCCAGATGCTGGCCCATCTCGCCCATCCCGTCCTGGCCCATCGTCATATAGGCCGGCAGGAAGGCACCGACAGCACGATCGATCCGGCGCGCGTTCACGCCCGTCATGTTCGGCAGTCCATGCCCCATCTGGTTCATGACATGGTGCGTCATGTGGCAGTGCATCGCCCAGTCGCCCGGATTGTCGGCGATGAACTCGACGGTCCGCGTCGAACCGGTCGGCACGAGCACCGTGGTCTCGGGCATCTGTCCGGCTTCCGGTATCGTCCCGCCATCGGTCTCGATCAGCCGGAAGGCGTAGCCGTGCAGGTGAATCGGGTGGTGATCCATGGCCGAGAGATTGCCGAAGCGCAGGCGCACGCGCTCGCCGCGCTCGGCCACCAGCGGCGAGGTCCCCGGATAGCATTTCGCGTTCATGGTCAGGATGTTGAAGTCCGACATGACGTTCGGATCGGGCCGCGAAGCGCCCGGATGGAGCGCCCATTCCGACAGCATGATGGCGTAGTCGCGGTCCGGACGCGGGCCCTGCGGCCGGCGCGGATGCACCACGATCATCCCCATCAGACCGAGGGCCATCTGGGTCATCTCGTCATGGTGCGAGTGGTACATGAAGGTTCCGTGCTGGCGGAAGGTCCACTCATAGACGAAAGTTTCGCCCTGGTGGATGGAGCGCTGATTGAGACCGCCGACACCGTCCATGCCCGAGGGCAGGATCACGCCGTGCCAGTGCACCGTGGTCGGCGCCGGCAGGCGGTTGGTGACATAGATGCGGACCCGGTCGCCCTCGACCGCCTCGATGGTCGGTCCGTGCGTGCGGCCGTTATAACCCCAGGTCTTCGCCTCGAGGCCGGGCGCGAATTCGTGATCGACTTCCTCGGCCACGAGGTGGAACACCTTCACACCGTCGACGATGCGGAACGGCAGGGTCGCGCCGTCGGGCGTGACGACCGGTGTGTAGTCGCGACCGGGACGGCCCGGCTCGTAGCGCTGACCGTGCTCGACACTGGTCGCGTGCGCGGGCCAGCCGGCGGACTGGGCGCTGGCGCCGCCGGTTGCGAGCGGGACTGCCGCCAGCCCTGCGGTTCCGACAAGAAGCGCGTCGCGTCTGGAAACACCCATCAATGGCCTCCTTCACGGCCGGCCGCGCCTTCGGGGGCGCCGGCCGCATCACTCATGGACAGCATGCCGGCCGACCCGCCCGCGGCGAGGCGGTCGATAGCGATATTCGCCTGCCAGGCCTGTTCGAGCGCGGCGAGATACGCCTCCCCTGCACCGATCCGGGCCTCGAAGGCCGAGATCAGCTCGAACACGCCGAGCTGCATTGCATTGTAATGCTGCATGGTTTCATCCAGCAGCCGCTCGCTCTGCGGAAGTTGCGTCTCCCGCGCAAAGGCCAGCTGGTCCGCCGCCATCTCGGCTGCCTGCCGGGCGGTCCTTGCCCCCTCGCGGACGGAAGCTGCGCGTGCCGCGTGACGGTCCAGCGCCTGTTCGGCCCTGATCTGCGCAGCCGCGCGGCGGGCCTGCCCCCAATCGAAAAGCGGGACGACCGTCTCGACGGAGGCTGCCTCGTGCCAGTCTCCGTCCTCACGTTCGAATACGCCTCCGATCTCGGCATGCTCGAGCAGGCTGGCGAAATTCTCGATACCGGCACGGCGCCCCATCGCGTCGGCCTCCAGCCGGGATTGTTGCAGCGGCAGGCTCGCAGCGATCGCAGCGCGCTCGATGCCGGACAGATCCCGCATCTCCGGCTCGTCCAGCCGATCAGGCAATGTCCATTCGACAGCGGGGTCCGCGGCGATCAGCAGGGCCAGCGCATTGCGCGCTCGCTCGGCCTCGTAGGCAGCCTGCATGCGCCCCAGTAACGCGGCGGATGCAAAGGTCCGCTCCCGTTCCAGCTCGATCAGGGGAATGTTTCCGGCGGCCCGCAATTCCTCGGCAATGAGGACAGCGGCATTCGCGGCGCGTTCGACCTCTTCCATCATGCCCAGCCTCTGCCGGGCTGCGACCGCGGCGACCCAGGCGCTGCGCACTTCGGCGGTAAAGTCGATGACCCGGGCTATCGCCGCAGCCTGGGCGGCGTCGTACTCGGCCCGCGCCGCACGCGCTCGCCAGGGCGTGCCTAGCATACCCATAACCGAAGCGGTCAGATCGATATCGAGAAAGTCCTCTCCCCCCTCCTCCGGCCGCCAGATCACGCCGAGCAAAGGGTTCTCCGGCAGACGCGCTCCGGCCCAGGCGGCACGTGCAAGTCCCGCTTCCGCGAGCTCGGCCCGGAGAGACGGATTCGCCGCGAGCGCGCGGGCGATCGCCGCATTCTGGGTCACCTGGTCGTCCGCCCGCAGCGGCACGACCGCCTGTGAGTCCGGGAGCCCGGCCGGAGCTGCCAGCGGCTGCCGCTGCACGGCAGCATCGAAAATGCGCGACCTTTCGTCGGCAGGATCGAGATTGGCACAGCCCGCGAGGAGCGAGCCGGACAGGATCAGGAGCGTCAGCTTGCGTGTCATGGGGCAACCGCCTAACATACCCCCATAGGGTATACAATAGAGTGCCGGATGACCGATACCGCAACGATTTCTCCATGCCACACCAAGAGCCTCACGCGTCTGAAACGCATTGAGGGACAGGTGCGCGGGATTGCCCGCATGATCGAGGAAGAGCGCTATTGCATCGACATCCTCACGCAATTGTCAGCGGTGAAATCGGCCCTTGCGGGCGTCGAGCGCGAAGTCCTGAAGAGTCACACGGATCATTGCGTCGCCGATGCCGTCCGCTCCGGCGACCCTGCCGAACAGCAGGAAAAGATCGACGAACTGATCGAACTGCTCGGCCGGCACTACAAGTTCTGAGAGATCAGTCGTCCGCCCATTGCCGCAGGAGGTTGGACTTGCTCTTGAGAACAAGGGCCAATGCCTCCGCCCCGGCGCCCTGTTCTCTCAGCAGCCGCGCAGCCCGGTCCAGGTCGAACAAGATATCGCGCTGATCCGCCCGCCTGACCAGGCTCCTGACCCAGCCGACCACGGCCAGCCGCTCGCCGGAGACGACCGGCGCGACGCGATGCAGAGCGGCCGTCGGATAGACGACGGCACTCCCGGCAGGGAGCTTTACCTCGGTCTCGCCGTCGACACCCTCCATCACCAGCTCGCCTCCTTCGTAACGGTCCGGATCGGACAGGAAGAGCGTGAAGGACAGGTCCACGCGGCGTCCGCCCATCAGCGCATCATCGACATGCCGGCCGTATTCCATACCCGGCCCGTAGCGCGAGACGAGCATGCGGGAGATCGTCTTCGGCAGGGCGAAGGCATTGAAGAGATGATTGGCCTCCAGCGCCTTGCGCACGATCTTGCGGATCGTGTCGATGCGCGGCCCGCTTTCCATCTGGAGATTGTTCTTCACGGCTTTCGCGGCCCAGCCTGCCGTGGCTCTCCCGTCGGCGAACTCGCTCTCCGAAGCCAGGACGCGCAATTGCTCCACATCCTCGGGCGAACAGAGATTCTGCAGACACAACAGCATCGAAAAAACCTGCGACTAATTGTCATTTGCCGGAACTGGCGTTAAGCCGGTTATCGCACCGTTCCAACGCTAATGCATCCCGGAGAGACAAGACCATGTCCATCAAACGTCGCACGCGCATCTGGACGACCGTCGGTACGGCGGCACTGATCGGATCCCTTGCCGGCTGCAGCCAGCCCGTGGACGAGGCCGCCTCCCCGGAGGAATCCCAAAGCGACATGGCCATGCATGATGAAGCCGCTCCGGCCGGATTCGTCGAGGGCGAAGGTGAAGGCGAGGGAGAAGGCGAAGGTGCGGCCGGCGGCGGCGAATTCGGCATCGATCCGTCGGCGGCCGAAGACGACCCGGTTGTCTATCTGATCGCGCTCGAAGTCATGCGGGCGCACTATCTCGCCGGGATCGACGCCTTCCGGGCAGGCGAACGCACCGCCGGTGCCGAAATGTTCGCGCACCCGATTTCCGAGATCTACATCGATTTCGAGCCGGCGCTGGAAGCCAATGGCGCCACGCTGTTCGGCGATGTGATGACCGACGCGTCCGTCGCCCCGTATTCCGGCGAAAGCGACGAGGCGATCCAGGCCCGCGTCCAGGACGTCCTTGCGGCCATCGATGCCGCCTCCGGCCATGCGCCGACCAATTCCATGGGGCAGCCGCAGGTCCATGCCCAGGTGCTGGGCGACCTCATCGAGCGCGCGGCCCTGCAATACCGCGTTGCCGCAGCGGGAACGACCGGCGGCGATGCGTATCTGGACGGATACGGGTTTACCCGGGCCGCGGAAGGCTATGCGCAGGTTCACCTCGAAGAGATCGGCTCGGCCATGCCGGCTGCTGCGGCGGCTGCAATCGTGGCGATCGACGCGCTGGACGCCGCCTATCCGACAGCGACCGAACCCGACAGCCTCGACACCGACCCGGAGGCCCTTCTGGCACTCGTTTCCGGATATCACTCGGTCGCGAAGTAGGCGCACGCAGGGGGCGAATAATTTAAACCCGCAACAATTCCGAGAATCCTGTCTAGCTTACGAGGCTTTCCCGACCCAGTCTCGCTATCAGGAGGGAATGATGGGGTATTTCGATCTGAACAATTTCATGCCGCACGGCATGTGTTTTCTCTGGCGCCCGGAACTGGTCGGTATCCATGTGATTGCCGACCTGGCCATTGCACTGGCCTATTTCTCAATTCCGGTCACCATCGCCTTGTTCCTTCGCCGCACGCGGGCAAGAATTCCGTTCCGCTGGGCATTCGCAATGTTCGGGATTTTCATCCTGTTTTGCGGTATCAATCACGTCATGAACATCGTGGTTCTCTGGTACCCGCTCTACTATCTGGAAGGTGCGCTCAAATTGATGACCGCCGCCGCATCGGTCGCGACCGCTGTCCTGATGCTGCCGCTTGTTCCGGTCCTCATCGATCGCTTTTCGCGAATTGGTGCACCACAAGCCGGCGAGTAAGGGATGCCGGAACAGACAGCGCCCTATCCGGTTTCCGAAGACAGCGAGTTCGAGACGCTGACCGGGCTTCTGCACGCCTATCGAACGCCTGTCGTCATCATCCTGTTCGGAATCCTGATCTCGCTCGGCCTGTTCTTCGCGACCCTTGTCGGCCAGACGAGCAGCAAGGAAGACGCCTTCCGCAATTATGCCGATACCCGCTTCGTCGAACTCGATGCGGGCTTCGACATCCTGTTCGCCGAGCTCAACCAGCTGGACGCGGTGATCGAGGCCGGACTGTCGCCGGACGCGGCCGTCACCATCGTCAGGCGGTCCGGGGCCATCACGCAGATCCCCACCCTCGTCGACATCGGTATCGTCGGCCCCGAAACGATCGGGGACGGCGGCGCCGGACACGCAGCAGCCATCGCCTCGGCGCTTGCGCAGCAGGACCGCTGGCCGGACGCCGCGACGATCCGGGTTCTTCCGCTCGAGCAAGCGGAGGGCGAGGCACTGATCTTCGCCGCCATTCGACCAATGGGCGCCGATCCCCTCCACCACGCCTTTATCATCGCCGATTTCAACGCGATGCTGTCCCATACCGAGCTGCAGGACGAACCGGCCCGCGTGATGGTCCGTTTCGGAGAAGCGCCGCCGGTTTTCGTGGGCGCCGAACGCCCGGCGCCCGGAGATTTCGAGCAGACTGCACCCTATCTGATCCACTGGAACGCTCCGTCGCCCTTCCAGTCCTTTCAGGTCAGTCTGGCGCCCACGCGCGACTACCTGCTCCGACTGGGCCTTTTGCCCTGGCTGGTGCTGGCCTTTTCCCTCTTTGCGACGGCATCGATCGGAGCACTCGCGCTGATGGATGCCCGCCGGTCCGAGCTGGTCCGCCGGGAAGTCGACCGCAAGACCGCTGCGCTGAAAGCCTCGAACGAAGTCATTGCGGCCAAGAATGAGGAGCTCGCGCGCTTCGCGGCGCACGCATCGCACGATTTGCAGGCCCCACTGCGGGCCATGAAAAGTCTGGCCACGCTCCTGGTAGAGCGCGACCTGCAGCTCGACGAACGCAGCGAGGACATGCTCAACCGGATCAATCGCGGCGCCGACCGGGCCCAGAGACTCGTCCAGGACCTGCTCTCATATACCCAGGCGGAGAAGGCCCAGCTTTCGCCCGAGGCGATATCGCTCGATGAAATCCGCGAGGAAATCGAGGACCTTCTGGGCGAAACGGCCCGAGAGGCGGGCGCCGAAATTGTCTGGCAGGGCGACAGCCCCGTCCACGCCGATCGCTTTTTGCTCTCCAGGGCAGTCCAGAATCTCGTCTCCAATGCCATCAAGTATCGCGGCGAACGGCCACCCCGCATCCTCGTGGAGACCCGGTCCGTCGGCTCCGCCACGCGACTGAGCGTTACCGATAACGGTATCGGGATCGATGAAGCCTATTTCGAGAGGATTTTCGATATTTTCGAACGCCTGCACTCGTCCGACACCTATAGCGGGTCGGGGATCGGACTGGCGATGTGCAAGCGGGTGGCGGACATGCATGACGCCCAGATCGGACTGACGTCGGAGCCTGGCGAAGGCAGCTGTTTCTACATTATTTTCCCGGATCGCGACGGGTCTCGCGCGATCGATGGCATGGCCCTCGGCCGCAACGACTGAGGCGATAGCCTGACGCCATGCGACAAGCCTTGCTATAAGCGCCGCATCAGCCAGGGACCAAGCCATGCCGCGCTATCTCATTGCCGCCCTCTACAAGTTCACGCCGCTGGACGGCTTGCCGGCGCTGCAAGCCCGGCTGAAGGAGCAGTGCGAGACGAATGCGGTGTTCGGGACTCTCCTGCTGGCACCGGAAGGGATCAACGGAACGATCGCGGGCCCCGAGGCGGGCCTGCGGACTGTGCTGGCTGCACTGCGCGCCCTGCCCGGCTGCGCCGACCTCGAGCACAAGGAAAGCTGGGCGGACACGCAGCCTTTCCTGCGCATGAAGGTGCGTCTGAAGAAGGAGATCGTGACCATGGGGGTTCCGGGCATAGATCCGAACCGTACCGTAGGCACCTATGTCGAGCCGGAAGACTGGAACGCGCTGATCACCGCACCCGACGTGGTGACGATCGATACGCGCAATGATTACGAGGTCCGGATCGGCCAGTTCGAAGGTGCCGTCGACCCCAAGACGATGAGTTTCCGCGACTTTCCCGACTGGTTCCGGAATTTTCGCGAGGGGCGCCCCAATGCGCGCATCGCGATGTATTGCACAGGGGGAATCCGGTGCGAAAAGGCGACTGCCTTCGTCCGCAAAGAAGGCGTTGAGGACGTCTACCATCTCAAGGGCGGCATCCTGAAATACCTCGAGACCGTGCCCGAAGCGGACAGCCTGTGGCGCGGCGAGTGTTTCGTCTTCGACCGCCGCGTCTCCGTCGCCCACGGTCTGGCAGAAGGCACTCACGGCATCTGTCATGCCTGCCGCGAACCGCTGGCACCTGAAGACATCAAGTCCCCGCTCTACGAAGACGGCGTCTCCTGCCCATATTGCCATGAGGACCGCGACGCGGAGCAACGCGCGCGCTATGCCGAGCGGCACCGGCAGGAACAGCTGGCCGAGGCGCGCGGCGAGCGGCATCTCGGCAAACGTTATCCGGCTATTCAGGACACCGGCTTCGGGCAGGAAGGCGACAGCGGCAAGGAAGCCGGGACGGCGTGACCCGCAACCTGCCCATCCTCTACAGTTTTCGCCGCTGCCCCTATGCGATGCGGGCGCGGTTGGCCCTTCACGTCAGCGCCACGCCGGTCGAGCACCGCGAAGTCCTGCTGCGCGACAAGCCGGCGGCCATGCTGGACGCCTCGCCCAAGGGTACGGTTCCCGTCCTCGTCCTGCCGGACGGCAGCGTACTGGAGGAAAGCCTCGACATCATGCGCTGGGCGCTGGAACGCAACGACCCGGAAGGCTGGCTTGCGGCCGACGCAAGGGGCACCGAGCGTCTCGTCTCGGCCTGCGACGGTCCGTTCAAACACCATCTCGACCGCTACAAATATGCGACGCGCTATGAGGGGGCGAAGCCGGACGACCATCGCGCGGCCGGGCTGGAATACCTCGTATCGCTGGACCGGATTCTCCGCGTCACGCCGCAGCTAGCGGGCGCACGCATGAGCCTTGCGGACGCAGCGATATTCCCCTTCGTGCGTCAGTTCGCCAATACGGATCGCGACTGGTTCGACGCGCAGGACCTGTCCGGTCTGCAGACCTGGCTGGCCGGCCATCTCGCCTCGGAACGCTTCTCTGCGATCATGCAGAAGCAACCGCTCTGGGCGCCTCAGGACTGATTTCGCATTCGCAGCAGTTTTGCTGCAACGCAGCGGGCGGCTGACGCAAATCCGCAACACTCCCTGCTGAAAAACCGGCAGGAACCCCGCTCCCTCTGTCATAAAACGGCAATATCCGATAACGGAGCACTCGTTCACCGATTGAACGCGCCGCCCCTGTTTTGCTGCGACGCACAACAACTGCGCTCTTCACCGCGTACCACTCCGGGAATCCCACATCATGATCCTCCGCTCCGCCACTTCCAGACAGCTCCTGGCCGCGACCGGCGTCAGCCTCCTGGCCCTCACCGCCGCGACCCCGGCCCTCGCCCAGACCTCGGACGACACCGGCGCTTCGACCGTCGAAACCATCATCGTGACGACGACCCGTCGCGAGGAGAACGTCCAGGACATCGCCAACTCCGTTACCGCGGCTTCCGGCGAAGACCTCGCCCCCTATACGGAAGGCGGCGCCGACATCCTGACCCTCGCCGCACGCGTGCCGAGCCTCTACGCCGAGAGCTCCAACGGCCGTGTGGCCCCGCGCTTCTACATTCGCGGTCTCGGCAATACCGATTTCGACCTTGCGGCCTCCCAGCCGGTTTCCGTCATCATGGACGGGATCGTCATGGAGAACGTCATCCTGAAGAGCTTCCCGCTCTTCGACATCCAGCAGGTTGAAATCGCCCGCGGCCCGCAAGGCACGCTGTTCGGCCGCAACACGACAGCCGGCACGATCTCCTTCGACAGCGTCCGCCCGAGTCAGGAAACCGACGGTTTCGCCAGCATCACGGTCGGCTCTCTCGGCACGGTGAATTTCGAAGGCGCCATGGGTGGCACCCTCATCGAAGACGTGCTGAGCACGCGTCTCTCGGTGATGACCCAGAACCGCGAAGACTGGATCAATAATGCCTTCACCGGCGAAAACGATGCGCTCGGCGGCCACGAGGAATGGGCCGGACGCCTGCAATTCCTGTTCACGCCGAACGACAATTTCGACGCCCTGTTCAACGTGCATGCCCGCTCGCTGAACGGTACGTCCGCTGTCTTCCGCGCCAACATCATCGGCCCGGGCAATAACGACCTGAACGCCAATTTCGATCGCGACACGGTGTTCTTCGACAGCACGTTCAACAACCCGCAGGCCTATGACAGCTGGGGCACGAGCGCGACGCTGAACTATTACGGCGACGGATACAGCCTGACCTCGATCACCGGCTACGAGTCGGCCGAAGGCTACAGCCTCGGCGATATCGACGGCGGCAATTTGGTCACCGGCCCGGGCTTCATTCCCTTCCCGTCGGAAACGCAGGACGGTATCGACCAGCTCGACCAGTTCACCCAGGAAGTCCGCATCGCCTCTGACAATAACAGCGCCACCAGCTGGCAGCTGGGTGCCTACTGGTTCGACAGCGAGTTCGACATCACCACGGTCGGTCCGAATGGCGGCTTCCCGCCGGCCACCACGGTCCGTCACGAGAACGAACTCTGGTCGGTCTTCGCCCAGGCCAGCCACCAGGCAACCGATCGCCTGGAACTGTCCGGCGGCGTCCGCTTCACGAACGACGAGAAGGACCTGACCACGCTCGTCTCCGTCGTGCCGCACACTCCGGTGAACGTGTCCGACGAGCAGGTCAGCTGGGACCTGTCGGCCTATTACGACCTCGACGACCGCAGCGCTGTCTTCACCCGGATCGCCCGCGGCTTCCGCGGCCCGACGATCCAGGGCCGTGACATCGCCTTCTTCGGCAACCCGTCCGTCGCGGACAGCGAAACCTCGATCTCCTACGAGATCGGCTACAAGTCCGAGCCGTTCGACGGTCGCGCGCGTTTCAACGCGACGGCGTACTACTACACGGTCTCCGACCTGCAGCTCTCGGCTGTCGGCGGTGCCGGCAACCTTGTCCAGCTGGTCAATGCGGATGAAGGTGTCGGCTACGGCATCGAGATCGACAGCGAGATGTGGGTCACCGACAACCTGTTCGTGACCGCCGGCTTCTCCTGGAACGAGACCGAGCTGCAGGACAATACGCTGGAAGTCGGCGTTTGCGCGCAGTGCACCGTTCTCGACCCGGACGCCGACAACGACACCTTCGTGGAAGTGGACGGCAATCCCTTCCCGCAGGCGCCGGAATACATCCTGTCTTTCACC
Organism: Maricaulis sp. B-26; assembly: GCF_056857855.1. NCBI lineage: Bacteria > Pseudomonadati > Pseudomonadota > Alphaproteobacteria > Maricaulales > Maricaulaceae > Maricaulis > Maricaulis sp. B-26. The sequence continues at coordinate 100,919 of NZ_JBSXNX010000014.1, read as the reverse complement.
GCCCGTTATTCGATCCCGGCCGCCAATGGCGGCGAGTGGTTCGCCTATACGGACTGGTTCTACCAAGGCGAGACGAACCTCTTCCTCTATGAGTCGGAAGAGTTCTACTCGGACGGCAATTTCGAGGGAGGTCTGCGCCTCGGCTATGCCGGCTATATGGGCAATGGCCGCAACTATGAAGCTGCCCTTTTCGTGCGCAACATCACCGACGAGGAAAACCTCGTCGGCGGTATCGACTTCAACAACAATACCGGCTTCGTGAACGAGCCGCGCATCTGGGGCGCCTCGTTCCGGATGGACCTGAACTAGTCGGGCATACAGCCTGAAACGGAAAAGCCCCGGGCGATCGCCCGGGGCTTTTTTTTGTGCCCTGAACCGGCAGGACGACGCGTGGCGCCGCCGGAGCAGCGCCGCAGGTCTGAGCCTAGTCCTCCCAGAAGTAAGGCTGGCGCTGCGCGTCGCCGGTGACCGTTTCGTTCATGGTGTCGGCGTCGTAGAGACGGCCGTTCAGCATGACGAATTCGATCTCGTCGGTATTGCCGATATCTTCGAGCGGGTTCTCGCGCATGATAACGAGGTCGGCGAGCTTGCCTTCCTCCAGCGAGCCGAGATCGGCCTCGAAGCCCAGATGGCGGGCCGGCATGGTCGTCGCGGCCTCGAGTGCCTGCAGCGGGGTGAAACCGCCCCGGACGAAGGACCACATCTCCCAGTGAGCCGCCAGGCCTTGCTGCTGCCCGTGTGCGCCAATCGCGACATCGACGCCGCGCTCCATCAGACGCAATGCCTCGCGGGCATTGTCGTCATCGACGAAGTCCTCTTCCGGCGCGGTCGTGCGGCGCACGCTGCCTGCCTGCAGCACGCGCGGCGGCACGTGCTGCGAGAGGATCGGGTGACGCCAGACATCCGTCGCCTGACGCCAGTAGGGATCCCCGGCGAGACCGCCATAGGTGACGACGATGGTCGGCACATAGGCGACTTCGGTCTGGGAATACATGGACAGCACGTCTTCATAGAAGACGTTGACCGGCAGATTGTGCTCGATCGAGGTATTGCCGTCCGCCACCATGGCCATGTCCATGTGGTAGTTGGACCCGCCCTCGGCGACCACTTCCAGACCGGCCTCGATGGCGGCGGCCACGACCTGCTGACGCTGTTCGCGACGCGGCTGGTTGTAGTTCTTGATCGAGTGAGCCCCTTGCGCGGCAAGGCGGAAGACATGCTCTTCGGCGTCTTCATAGTTCTCGATCTGGGCATAGACCGACGGCGCACGGGCGCCATAGACGATCTCGCCGGTCGAATAGATGCGCGGAGCCAGATAATTGCCCGTGCGCTGGTATTCGGACGCCGCGAATATCTGGCTGGCCCGGTTGGACGGGTCGTGGATCGTCGTCACGCCGAGGGCGAGATGGGCGATCGCAGACCAGTTCTGCTCCGGGATGATGTCGCCGGTACCCTGCGGGCCGTGCGCGTGGGCATCGATGAAGCCCGGCGTGATGGTGTGCCCTGTCACATCGACCACACGTGCGCCCTCGGGCACGTCCACGTCCGCGCCGACCGCCGCAATGCGGTTGCCGTCGATCAGGACCGTGCCATTCTCGATGACCCCGCCGTCTTCGCTTGCCATGGTGATGATGCGGGCACCGACCAGAGCCGTCATGCCGGTCGGAACGTCGGCCTGGGCGATGACAGACAGGTCCATGCCCTCAGTCGGCGGCGAATACTCGTTGTCGCCGTCCGGGTTAGGCCGGAAGTCAGCGACGTCGGACGAATAGAGCACAGGACCCATCGACCAGTTCAGCGTTTCGCCGTTTCGGCTCCAGTGGAAATAACTCCCGCCATTGCCGCTGACCTCGACGGTCGGCAGGGCGGAGCTGGGACTGCCGCCGGCGACCGCTTGCGGGCCCGGCAGGAGCGGCTGGACGTGAACGTCGTAATTCTGGCGGAAAGCGACATGCGCCCCGTCCGGAGAGACCTGGTATTCGGTGACCAGATCGCCGGTGACGTGCGTGCGCTCATCGCTGCCGTCGAGATCCATCGAGACAAGGTTGCCGCCGCGCCGGGTCAGGAATATCCGGTCGCTGTCCGCGCCGAAGTGCGGCAGCGTACCGTCATCGGACACCATGGTCATGTCGCCGCCATCGGCTTCGACCACGAAGATACCGGAGGTTTCGGACCATTCGGGCGCCGTGAGATAGCCGCCCTCGCCCTTCTCGAACACGATGAGTTCTCCGTCGGGGGAGAAGCGCGGATTGCGATAGTGACCGGGCTCGTCGGTGACGACGCGCTCGCGACCGCCGCGGGCCGAAATGGTGCGGATGGAGCCAAGCTCCTGGTCGTCCCAGGTCACGAAGGCGATGGTGCGTCCGTCCGGCGACCAGGTCGGGAAGGCCTCGCGATGATCGCCTTCATTGCGGGTCAGCCGGCGCGGCTCGCCGCCATCCGTGTCGCGAATCCAGAGCTGGCCGAGACTTTCGAACACCACCTGGCTGCCGTCCGGCGACGCCGCCGCAAAGCGGGCCATGCGCGTGGTGAAGGTCTCTGGCGCCACCTCGACGGCCGGGCGCGGCGGATCGATCACATCGCGCGTATCGTTGACGCTGAACGGGATGTTGGTGACTTCGCCGGTCTCGATATCGACCCGGTTGATGCCGCCATCCGCCCAGTAGACGATGGAGCCGCTGTCCGGCATCCAGTCCATGTTCGGATACATGCCGGTCACGCCCCAGGTTTCCTGCATGTCCTGGTCGACGGTCTCGACGAGACGGCGTTCCTCGCCGGTATTGAGGTCCTTGATCCACAGGCCGGAGCGGATGCGATCGCGGCGGATGAAGGCCATGTAACGGCCGTCGGGAGACGGAGCCGGGCGGACCGCGCCGCCGGCACCGGAAACGGCCGTGTCGGTTTCGCCGGTCTCCATGTCGTAGCGACGGATATCGAACAGATTTGTGTTCGAGTCCTGCGCGTAGATGAAGGTGTTACCGGAGGTGACATTCTGCGTGTAATAGACGTAGCGGCCATCCGGAGAGAAGATCGGCTCGCCGAGCTCCTTCTGGAAGTTCTCGTTGGGACGCTCGACCAGCTGGACGCCGCCCCCGCCGAGCACGTGATAGAGCCAGATTTCGCCGGTTCCGGCCGAGCGCGTCGTAGTGAAATGCTTGCGGGCCGCAATATAGCGTCCGGACGGGTGCCAGGTCGGATTATTGAGAAGGCGGAAGCTCTCCTCGGTCAGCTGGCGGCGGTTGGAACCGTCCACATCCATGATCCAGATATTGTCCCCGCCCCCGCGATCCGAGGTGAAGGCGATCTGGCTGCCGTCGGGCGAGAAGCGCGGCTGGATTTCCCAGGGCAGACCGGAGGAGATGTTCGTCGCCTCGCCACCGGATGCCGGCATGACATAAATGTCGCCGAGCAGGTCGAAGGCGATGGTCCGGCCGTCGGGGCTGACGTCCAGCGACATCCAGGTGCCCTCGGTGACATTGATGTCGATCGCGCGCGTCTCGAGCGGCGGATTGGCGACATCCCAGCCGGCATCGGCCTCGGCGGCCTCGGCGGCCTCGTCCTGCAGGGCCAGGCCCGGCGCTGAAGCGAGGATGGTCGTAGCGGTCAGTGCCGCGAGAAAACGGGACATATTCCCCCCCTTGTCGATTGCTTTGGGAGGGAGAATAGGTCCGCGCGGGCCCGCCGACAAACTAACCATTTTGTGAAGCGCAGCAGGCTGCTGCGGCGCGTTGCGTGACCCTTCAGTGCGCACCGCCCATACGGCCGATTTTCACGGTATAGTCCGCCGCGATCCCGTAGGCCGGGTCGTCATCACTATCGATCATCAGCTGGCCTGCCCGGCTCAGCAGGCGATGGCAATCGCGGCTGAGATGGCGCAGTTCCAGCTGCTTGCCCGCCGTGTCGTATTTCACGGCCAGATCCTCGATCGCCTGAAGGGCGGACTGGTCCACCACGCGCGATTCCGCGAAATCGATCATTACCCGGTCCGGGTCGTTCTCGACGTCGAAGAGCTCCATGAAGCCGGCGATGGAACCGAAGAAGAGCGGCCCCTCGATCTTGTAGACCTTCTGCCCCTCATCGCCCGCCTCGGTGCGTGCATGAATGTGGGCAGCGGCCTTCCAGGCGTAGACCAGAGCGGAGACGATGACACCCACGATCACGGCAATGGCCAGATCGGCATAGACCGTCACGCCGGTCACGAGGAGGATGACGAAGGCGTCGGATTTCGGGATGCGGGTCAGAATGCGCAAGCTCTGCCAGGCGAAAGTGCCGATCACGACCATGAACATCACCCCGACCAGCGCCGCCAGCGGGATCTGCTCGATCAGGCTGGAACCGACGAGGATGAAGAGCAAAAGGAAGATCGCAGCCGAGATTCCGGCAAGCCGCAGGCGGCCGCCCGATTTCACATTGATCATTGACTGGCCGATCATGGCGCAGCCGCCCATGCCGCCGAAGAAGCCCGTGACGAGATTCGCAGCGCCCTGAGCCAGGCACTCCTGGGAGGCACCGCCCCGGCGGCCGGTGATCTCGCCGACGAGGTTGAGCGTCAGCAGGCTTTCGATCAGGCCGATCGCCGCAAGAATGAAAGCGTAGGGCAGGATGATTTCCAGCGTCTCGAAAGTCAGCGGAACCATCGGGATGTGGAATTGCGGCAGACCGCCCTCGATGGAAGCGAGATCGCCGACTCGCGGCACGGGCAGGTCCAGCCCGATCACGAGGATCGCCACCACGCCGATGGCGACCAGCGGTGCCGGTACGGCCTTGGTGACTTTCGGAACGGCCCAGATCAGCGCCATGGTCAGCGCCACCAGTCCGAGCGTCAGGACGAGCGGGAAGCCGGTCATCCAGACATGTTCGCCCGTGGCCGCATCCACCGTCTTGAACTGTTCCATCTGCGCCAGGAAGATCACGATGGCCAGCCCGTTGACGAAGCCCAGCATGACCGGGTGCGGCACCATACGGATGAATTTGCCAAGCCGGAAAATGCCCGCCGCAATCTGGATGATCCCCATCACCACTACGGTAGCGAACAGGTATTCGATGCCATGCGTCGCCACGAGATGGACCATGACCACGGCCAGAGCGCCGGTCGCACCGGAGATCATCCCGCGACGGCCGCCGAAGAGCGCCGTGATCAATCCGACGATAAAGGCGGCATAGAGCCCGGCCAGGGGCGGCACGCCGGCCACGAAGGCGAAGGCCACCGCTTCGGGAACCAGCGCCAGCGCGACGGTCAGGCCCGCCAGCACTTCGATACGGATACGTCCGGGCGTCAGGGGCGGCAATTCCCCGCGGTCGCGAATACTCGCGGCGAGACGCTCCGTGAACACGGCAAGAGAGGTTTTCAGCATCGGGTCAGATCCGTCGGATTGGGTTTGCGCAGCCATCAGGCAGGCGAAGTATGAGCCGGGGGCCGTCATATGCTGCACCGCAACAGAAAACCACCCTTCAGGTGCAGGGTAGCACAGGCGGCACATAAGGTTTCGCTAACCATGCTTCTCAACCAAATATTTCGGTTGGTCTGGCAAAAGGATGCGGCTTGAGATGGGGAAAGCCGTGGATTTTTCGAGCACAGATCGCGCCGTTCAGACCGGCCCTGCCAATGATACGTCGGACTTCGTCCCGAAACCGGTCGACGAAACCGCTGCGCTGACGCGCGCCCAGCTGAAGGCGCAGGACCGCACGCCGCAGAACCGCGTCAACCGGAAGGCGCTGGGTCATGCCCTGCGCACGATCGACCTGTTTACCGTGACCCTGCTTTCCGCTGTCGGCGTCTGGGTTCTGTCCGGCGGCGCACCGACGCGTCTTCCGGCCGGGGACCTGCTGCCGCTCGTGGCCTTCGCCCTCGCCGCCCCGACGCTGCTGGCGGGGTTCGGCCTCTACCATGTCGATCCGCGCGAGACGGCCGCCATGCGCGTAGTGCGCGCCTTCATCGCCACCGGGCTCTCGGGCGCCCTGGCTGCAGGTCTCGCGCATCTCACTGCCGAGACCAACCTGCCCCTCATCGCCACATTCGCGCTGACATCGGTCGGCGCCCTCACCCTGCTCCACGTCATCTATGCCGGCTTCGTCGAACACTGGGCCAAGGCCGGACGGCTGGCGCGAAATGTCATTCTCGTCGGCGCGACACCGAACGCTCAAAAGCTGATCATGGCGAATTCCGGATCGGGAACCGTGAATGTCGTCGGCATTTTCGACGACCGGAAGTCGCGCGCGCCGCAATCCCTGGCCGGCGCGCCTTATCTGGGCACTACGAAGGACCTGTTCGAATGGCCGCTTCTGCACGAGGTCGACCGCATCATTCTGACGGTCACGCCGAAGGCCGAAGAGCGTGTCCAGATGCTGCTCTCAAAACTCCGGATTCTGCCGCACCAGGTGTGCCTGCTCCTCGATATCGACCAGTTCGACCCTGAAGAGACCTCGCTCGACGACATTGTCGGCGTCCGCTCGGCCCGCATGAGCGGCCCGGAGGAGCGACTGGGTCATGCCGTCCTCAAGCGTTTCCAGGACCTCGCCCTGGGCGTCCCCCTCTTCCTCGCCAGCCTGCCCGTCATGGTGCTGATCGCGCTTGCCGTGCGCCTGGACAGCCGAGGCCCGATCCTGTTCCGCCAGACCCGCGAGGGCTTTAACGGTCGCCCGATCCAGGTGCTGAAATTCCGCTCCATGCGCTTCGATCCCGACACCGGAAACAAGGCGACGCGGCAGGTCGAGCGCGACGATCCGCGTATCACCCGTATCGGCGGCTTCCTGCGCAAGACCAGTCTCGACGAACTGCCCCAGTTCTGGAATGTCATTACCGGCGAGATGTCGCTGGTCGGACCGCGTCCGCACGCGCCGGAAATGCGCACGGGAGGCACGGAGACGTCCAATCTCGTCGCCGAATACGCGCACCGTCACCGCGTGAAACCGGGCATTACCGGCTGGGCGCAGATCAACGGCTCGCGCGGCCCCCTTCACACGCCGGAAGCCGCTCGTGAACGGGTCAAGCTGGACCTGGAATATATCGCGCGCGCGAATGTCTGGTTCGATCTCTGGATCATGCTGCGAACCCTGCCCGCCCTGCTCGGCGACAAGATCAATATCCGCTAGAGGCGGAGTGCCCCTGGCGGACGCAGGCTGTTGCGCTGCCATCCCGCTTCCAGGGCCTGCATCAGCGCATTGCCGGGGTCGACGAGCATCGCGTCCGGCGCGGAGCCGTAACGCGGATTGAAGCGGTTTTCCCGGTTCTCGTAGAGACGCCAGCCGGTATCCCAGCGAAAGACCGACCAGCCTGCCCCGGCCGCTTCCAGCGCCGCGATGCGCTCGGCGAGATAGCGACCGGCTCCGGGCGCCCAGCGCGAAACGCCAAATTCGCCCATCATCCAGTAACGCCGGTCGGGTGCCTCGAAGGCGCCGTCACCGGGCTGATACTCGACCGGATTCTCCACCCGCTGATGGGTATAGGCGCGCGGCGAGTAATCGTGCAGGGCCAGAACCTGTCCCGGAACGGCATCGAGATCGAGCAGGCCGGCAAAGCGTCTGTTCGCATAACCGTCCGGGCTCACCAGGATCGGTGTTTCCATGTCCTCCTCGCGCACGCCCGTGGCGATGCGGCGAGCGAGCGCCGGCCAGTCAGCCGGTGTCCCCGCGACATGGTCCGCCAGGCGGTTCGGGTCCCATTCCTCGAGATCGCCGCCATCGGGTCCCGGCGCGACCTGGTTCGCATTGGGCTCGACCATCAGGAGATAGCCGGCGACATTGCCGCGATCGCGCAGGCGGCGCGCAACCTCGCGCCACATCCCGATCCAGGCATCGGCTGCCTCGCGCGAGCGCCACAAGTGCTCGTCGACACGGTCCGCGGGGAACCAGCTGCCGGCGCTGTCGCGATGGAAGGTGAAGGCGCTGCGACCGGGGCCGGAACGGAACCCGATCACCACGAAAAGTCCCGCGCGTTCGCAGCGGCGCACCAGCCGGTCGAGATGATCCATGATGGCGGGCTCCGGCGCATAAGGCGCGGCAACCGCCCAGGGGCCGGGCATGGACAGGACCAGAAGATTGGCGCCGGACGATGCCAGCCCCGCTAGCGAATGATCCGAGATGGGGCTGCCCACCGGACCGGGGCCGAGGAATTCGGGACCGTCGATATCGTGATAGACCCGGCGCTGGCTGATCACGGCGCCGCGCAGGCGCCCCCCGCGGCTGGTGTCCCACAGATCGATCTTGCGCTCGCCCGGGAGCCTGAAACCGCCCAGACCCAGCGATGCCGCACCGGCCCCCGCCAGACCCAGGCCCAGCACGCGGCGCCGGTCAGGCCGCATCATGCGGCGTAGAAGCCGGCGAGCCGGTCTATCTTGCGCATGGCCTTGCCGGGCCAGGCGGACGCCGGGCCGAGCGGCGCGGCCTCGGCCGACTTCACCATGGCAGCGCCGATCTGGTGCAGATGTCCCAGCATGCTGGGCGTACAGAACGTCCCCGTGGCCAATGGAACCTGATAGGTCGAGAGATCCTTCTTGAAGCCGAATTCGCCCGGCCCGAGTTCGATACCCTGCTGGCCGAGCGCCTCGGCCGTCCGGATCGTCTCCACCAGCAAAAGCAGGCCAGGGCTCAGGGTCGAATAGGCGCGATCGAAAGTGGGGAACCAGTACTGGCAAACCCGGTCCGACATCATGCCGACATGTACGGCGACGATCTCGCCGCCGATATTCAGGGTCGAGCAGACGCCGGAGAAATGGTCGCACTGGCGGCGCATGATCGCTTCCAGCAGCTTGCGCGTCCACGGCACGGAGAAAACGTCGAAAACGCCGGTGGTCTGATACTGTTCGCGCTTCCAGTCGATCATCTTCTCGAAAGCGTCCGGACGATCGTCCGCCATGACGAAATTATACCCGCCCTCGACCTCGTTGAGCCGCTTGTAGCGCGTCGCGATGTTGCGGAGCGGCTTCGAGGACACCGTCCGGCGCTGCGCTTCCCAGCCCTCATACCCGTTCGAGACATCGATCATCCAGGAGCCGTCGAATTCGGCAGCGCCCTCGTGGAAGCCCCGCTGGCTTGCCAGGGCCCCGTGAAACTCGAAGACCGGAATACCGGCTTCGCGGAGCCAGGCGCGCGGATCGGACTCCCGGCCGGGTTCGCCGATCGTGCCATGCACATCGCTCAAGGGGCCGCCGAGCGGGCGGGCATAGCCGACAAGGCCCTGCTGGAACGGCAGGAAGCCGGTGATCTGGCCGTTTTCCCGGACCACGAGCACGCGGGTATCATTGCGCGCCTCTTCACAACATTCAGCGAATTCGACTGCGAAATAAGGGCTGCCCAGCGCCGGGTCCGCAGCCACGAATTCGCGCCATGCGTCGCGTTCGGCCGCCCCCAGCTCGCTCGGTTTCCTGATCGCGATATCCATCTTCGTCCCGTACTCCCCGCTCACCCCTGCAGCGATCTCAAGCTGCAAGCCTAGCGCAAACGCCTTAGCGGGCGGTGAACGGGAGCCGGCAAATCCGTGCGCCCACCCCATTCCCTCACAGGACGGCACGCCTCTTGCGAGCCTCGCTTGTGAGGCGAGTGGAGCGTGCCATGCTTGGACGGCATCTTTTGGGGTATATGCCCGTACAGTTTTCCCAGGCCCTTGTGGGCTTTGGCGGGGTTGCCGTCTTCACGCGCATATTGTCGGCAGACGAATACGGCCAGTACGCCCTGGCCCTCGCTGCCCTCTCCCTGACCCATATCGTGACGTTCACCTGGCTCGAGGCCGCCGTCGCACGCTTTCATGCCCGGGCTGACCGCCGGGGCCGTATGCGCGAACATCTCGCCACGGCCTATGCGCTCTATGGCGCGATCGCGCTCGGTTCGGCGATCGTCCTCCTCGGCGGCGTGCAGTTGCTGCCGCTCGACACGGCCATGAAGACGGCGCTGAGCTTCGCCATTATCTCCCTTTTGCTGCGCGCGGGGCTCCAGATCGGGTTGGAGACGCATCGCGCCGGTGGCGAAGTCGGCCGTTATTCGGCGCTGGAAGCCGGCTATCTCCTTGTCGGTTTCATGACCGGTGTGGGGATCATTCTCGCCACCGATCTCGGCGCGGCCGGGATTTTCGCCGGCACAGCCGTCGCCGCCGCGGTCATGCTGGTCTTCGACCTGCCGGTCATGCTGCGCCGGACGGCACGGGGCCGCCGCCAGCCGGTTCGCGCGAAAGCCTATGCCCGCTACGGCATGCCGGTTTCCATGTCGCTGATCTTCGAACACCTGCTTTCTGTCGGCGACCGTTTCCTGATCGCGGCCTTCCTGGGACAGGGCGCAGTCGGCATGTATGCCGCCGGCTACGGTCTCGCCGACCGCCTGCTCGACGTGATCTTCATCTGGTTCGGCGCCGCGGTCTGGCCGCTGACCATCAAGGCGCTTGAGCGCGAGGGTCCGGATGCCGCCAAGGCTGTGGCCGGCCGCGCTGCGGGCCTGATCGGCCTGATCTGCTTCCCGGCCGCTGCCGGTCTTGCCCTGGTGGCCGAGCCGCTGACCCAGATCGTGATCGGCGAAAGCGTGCGCGCGGAAGCGGCGGGCATCCTCCCCTGGATCGCCCTGTCCGGTCTGATGAACGGCATGATGACCTATTATTTCCACGAGGCCTTCACGCTGAAACGCCGGACCGGCGCCATGGCGGCGATCATGTTCGGCGCTGCACTTGTCAATCTGGGCCTCAACCTCGTCTTTCTGCCGCTCTTCGGCATTCAGGGCGCGGCCATCGCGACCGTCCTCGCCTATGCCGGTTCGCTGATCGTCTGCGCCATTCTGGGCCGCAAGCATTTCGCCCTGCCCCTGCCCTGGACCGAATGGATCAAGGCCGGCGCGGCGACCGCCATCATGGCCGCAGCCGTGTTTACCGTGCCGGACTTCGCCAATCCCTGGATCCTGCTCGGCTCACAGGCCCTCACCGGGATCATGGTTTACGGGATTTCAGCATATTTGCTGGATATTGCCGGATGCCGGCAGTGGGTGAGCGACGCCCGCTCTCTCCTCAAGCCGGCGGAGGTCCAGGCATGAATGCGGTCGTCAACAACCCGGTGCGCACGTTCGCCAATACAGCGAGCGAAACTGCCACCGATGTCCGCATCTCGGTCCTCATCCCTTTCTACAAGGACGATCCGAGGCCGCTGATCGAAGCGCTCGACCGCATCAATGCGGGCGAACCGGATCTGGAAATCCTGCTTCACGATGATGGCGAGCCCGATGCGGATCTGAATGCGCAGATCGCAGCTGCCCTGTCCGATATCGCCTCGCCGGGCCGCCTGCTGACCTCGCTGCGCAATCGCGGTCGCGCCGCAGGCCGGAATCTGCTGGCAGAACAGGCCCGCGGACGCTGGCTGCTCTATCTCGACGCCGACATGCTGCCGGGCGATGCGAACTTCCTCGAGCGCTACCGCACCCTGATCGCGGAAGAGCGTTGCGACGCCGCGTTCGGCGGGTACGAAACGCTCTGGCCGGACGCGCCGGAACTTCAGCTTCACGCCGCGCTCTCGCGCGTCAGCGACCAGAATGATGCGGCCAGCCGTAATGCGATCGGGCCGAGCGCCTTCTGCGCCAGCAATGTCCTCGTTCGGGCCGGCGTCATGCGGGCGATCCGCTATGACGAGGGCTTCGCAGGCTGGGGCTGGGAGGATGTCGACTGGGCCGTTCGTGCCGCCCGCGGCTACAAGCTCGTCCATGTCGACAATCCGGCCGGCCATGCGGGCCTGCAGAATGCCGAGACCCTGCTCGAGAAATTCCGCGACGGCGCGGTGAATTATCGGCGCCTGCTCGACAAGCATCGCGAACTGGGACGCCTGCCCGGCGCGCGTGTGGCCCGCATATTGCGTCGCATTCCCGGCCAGTCCGCCTTGCGCGGTCTCTGGGCGATGTTGACGCGGCAGGCCCGCCTGCCGATGAAGCTGCGCACGACGGCCCTCAAGCTGTGGCGCGCCAGCTGGACTGCGGAGGCGCTGCAATGACCCTGCCCTATCTGCCCGGATCCGGACTGATCTCCCGCTTCAATCGCCGCTGGGCGCGCTTCGCAGCCCGGGCGCCCATGCGCGTCGATCTCGACCACGCCATCGTCACCTTCACCTTCGACGATTTTCCCAAATCCGCCGCCACTACGGGCGCCGAAGCCCTCGAGCGGCGCGGCTGGACCGGGACCTACTACGCCTCCGCGGCCTTCGCCGGCGGCGAGACGCATCACGGCGAAATGTTCGACATGGGCGATATCGTGCGGCTGACGGCAGCAGGGCATGAGATCGGCTGTCACACCTATGGCCATCTCGATGCGTCGTCCGTGCAGACGTCCGAGTTGATGACTGATGTCATGCGCAATGCCCGCGCCCTGGAGGCCATGGGGCTCGACCAGGACATTACGAGTTTCGCGTTCGCTTACGGCGAAGCAACGCCGGCGGCGAAGCGCGCGCTGGGCGAACGCTTCGCCACGCTGCGCGGCATCCAGGCCGACATCAATCGCGGCGAATGCGACCGCCACCTGCTCAAATCCGTTCCCGTCGACGGCGGCGAGGCCGGTATCGACCGGGCTGTCGAGGCAGCCCAGAGCCTGCCCCGTCACCCGGGCTGGCTGATCTATTACGCGCACGACATCCAGGACGCGCCCACGCAATGGGGCTGTACGCCGGACCAGTTCGAACGGGTCTGCCGCGCGGTCGAGGAGAGCGGCGCACGCGTCATGACCATGGCGGAAGCGACACTGATGCTGGAGGTGGAAGCATGAGCATCTCCGTCATCCTGCCGACCTACAAGCGCCCGCACGGGCTGCGCGATGCGGTTCAGAGCCTGATCGCCCAGACGTGCCAGCCCGACGAAATCGTCATCGTGGACAACTCGCCCGATGGCGACGCGGAAGGCATGTCCCGCACGGCACGGGCCGTCGCGCGTTGCAAGGTCGTCTATGTGCACGAACCGCGACCGGGCGTATCGAATGCGCGCAATGCGGGCTTCGCCGCGGCGAGCGGGCGCTATATCGCCTTCCTGGACGATGACGAAGTGGCTTCACCCGGCTGGCTGGATGCGCTGCTCACGACGGCCGAAACGCTCGGAGCTCCGGTGGTTTTCGGCCCCCTGCGCGGCGATGCGGCCGGTGTGGACGGACTGCGCGGCGACCTCGCCCGTCGTCTCTATTCCCGTGTCGGTCCTGACGAAGACCGCTGGCTGGACGAGCCCTATGGCTGCGGCAATTCCCTGGTCGACCGGAAAGCCTTCTCCCTGCCCGAAGCGCCCTTCGACCCACGCATGAATACCTGCGGCGGCGAGGATGATCTCTTCTTCGCCCTGCTCGCCCGCCAGGGTGCGCGCTTTGCCTGGTCTGCCCGTGCCCATGCGATCGAAACCGTGGACGGCGATCGCAACCGGCTGAAATACCTGCTCGCACGCAGCTTCGCCTTCGGTCAGGGCGCGACCCAGAATTGCCGCCACGCCGAGCCTGTTCGATGGAGTGGGGTCGCTTTCTGGATGGCCGTCGGCCTCGTTCAGATGGGCGTGTTCGCCCCCCTCGCAGGCCTCGCCACGCTGCTGCATGCTTCCCAGGCCGCGACGCTCGTCGACAAGGCCGTTCAGGGTGCGGGCAAACTGTTCTGGACCGATCTCTTCGTGCCGCGCTTCTATGGCAGCGGCGATGCCGTCCCGGACCAGCCGTCCTAGCCGGACGCCTGCGGCTCGCGCCGCTGGCCGAGCTTGGCGGACACGGCGACGAGCAGGGTCCAGCTCATTGCATTTTGCTGCAGCAGGTTACTCTCCGAGATGGAGACGAGTCCGACCATCGCGGCGAAGGGCAGAACCCAATAGGTCTCCGGACCACGGAACAGTCGCGCGAGACTGCGCACCAGCAGACGCAGATAGATCAAGGCCATGAGCGCGACGCCGGGCACGCCGAGCGCCAGCGCAATCTCGAGCCAGCCATTATGCGCCGTCGGGACGGGCCAGGCCGTAGCCTCGCGCACCCAGAAGACAGGCCCTTCATCGACCACCCAGAACGCCTTGTAGCCATAGCCCGTCCAGGGCTCGTCGGCGATTGCGCCGACCAGAACGGCCCAGATGTCCGTCCGTCCCGTCAGCGTGGCGTCGCGTCCGAGTGCCTCGAGCGCTTCGACCGGTGCGATCAGCAGGACCAGACCGGCGAGCAGCGCTCCGGTCAGGCCGAGAAACAGCATCAGCGCCGCGAAGCCGAAGCCGCGGCGGCACAGCGCGATGCCGATAACGCCGCCGGTTCCCAGCGTCAGTGACAACAGCGCGGTCTTGGAGGTCGAGAGCAGGACGAGCGCGCTGCACAGCACGGCGAGCCCCATCCAGATCCAGCGGCGCTTCGGATCCGCATTGAGTGCCGCATAACCGCTAACCGCGCCCCAGGCCATGAAGGCGCCCAGTGCGTTCTTTTCGAACCAGCCCCCCTTCCAGGCGCCGGCATGGACGCCGTGGTCGATCCCGATGGAGGGCACGAAAAGCGCCATGAAGGTGCTGCTGACCGCAAGCAGGCCGAAGGTCGTGGCGATCAGCCCGATCAGCGCCCGCCAGGACCATCGCGAGGCCAGCCAGAAGCCGAACAGGGTCGTCATGATCAGCGCGAAGGAGCGGCGCAAAGTCGTGTCCGGATCGATCGACCAGGTCACCGACAGCAGCGTCAGTCCGACGAGGCCGAGCATCAGCCAGTTCCCGGCCAGCGTTCGCAACATGGCCCCGGGGCGCGCAACGGCCATGACCATCGTCGCCCCATAGACCGGCAACCAGATCAGACGAAGTATCTTGGAGTCCTCGGCCCCGGCCGCATCGGCGAAAAGCGGTCCGATCAGCGCCTGGGAAAAGAGGAAGAGACACGCGACGACAAGCCCGCCTTCAAGAACCCCCGCAAAACGAAGGGGCGGTGCCTGTCGCCAGGCCGTGATAAAGGCCGGCTCACGGGCCGCAGCGAGGCTCATGCCGCGCTCCGTGCACCATTCCAGCGATTGACGATCACGCCGGCCACCACGCCGCCGCGCGCCTCGATCGCCTGACGGCGTGCCTCGAAACCGGCGCTCTGGCTGGAGCGGCCGTCCGCAACGAGGATGACACCATCCATATCGCCGGACAGCGCCAGTGGCGCCCGCGTATCGCCGGGCGCGTCCACGACTGCGAAATCGATGGAGCGGCGAACCGCGTCCCAGTAATCCGGAGCCGGCCGCATGATGACCCGCGGCTCGGTGCCCGGCTCGGCCTGGAGCTCGGTCACGAAAAGATTGCGAACGACGGATTCCCGGGCAACCACGCGGGCGCGGCCCTTGCCGGACTGGATGGACCAGAACGGCTCGCGTCCGAAGCCGGCATTATAGGCTTGTCCACGCACACGCGTGGCGGCGGCCTGCGGATTACCCGTGAACTCGAGATCGAACAGCCAGACGCCCCGCTCCGACCGCTTGGCGGCCAGACGCGCCAGCTCGCGAGCGACCGTGGAAGCACCCGCGCCGGGTCCCGCGCCCATGACCATGAGCGTACGCCCTTCCCCGCCCGGCCGGGCAATCGGCTCGAGCTGGTCGATCAGCTGGGACAGATCGGCAGTGAGATTCATCGGAGGGTCCGCACGCAACTCTACTTGAACAGAAACCCAATCCTGCCAGACGTGTAGTTAACGTTGCGCTTACGCGGAGCGGTCGGGAATGCGCGCCAGAACGGGCAGGTCTTCCCAGGGTTCGCGGGCCACAGCCTCGACCGGTTCAGCCGCGTACCGACGCCCTACCGGACCGGGGCCGTCACGACGCGCGACGGGCACCGGCATGACGCTCTGGCGAACATAGGTCCGCCAATATCCCCGCAGCAGGCCGAGGAAGAGCGCGACACCGCCCGCAAGCACGAAAGATGCAATAAAGCCGAGCTTTTTCATGGAACTGCCGTCGAGCGGCGGCGAGGCCCTGTCGATCAGACGCACGGCATCGGCCGCGCCCAGACCGGGCACGCGGCGCGCCGAAGCGGAGGATTCAAGCGCCGCGATCGAGGCGGCGGTCTGTTCGGCCGCAGCGAGGTCCTGGGCGATCCGGGTATATTCCGGCTCCAGGGCCCGCAGGCGCGCGATTTCGGTCCGGCTCTCCTGCAGCTGACGTTCCAGCGATGCTGCAAGCGAAGCCTGCGAGCGGGCATTGGCTTCGCGCGTCGCCAGTTCGGATTCGAGGCTCTGGCGAACCGGATTCACGCCCGTTCGCCGCTGCCCCTGGCCCTCGGTTGCCCCGGAGGCGATAAAGTCCTGGATCGCCTCGATCTCGCGATCGATGGCAAGCACGGCCGGTGCGCCCGGCTGATAGCGAGCCAGAAGGCTGGCGCGTTCGGCGCGGCGGTCGAGCAGGAGGCCGGCCACGCCGTTCTCGACATAAAGCTCGATGTTTTCCGGAATTTGCTGCAGCCGGGCGCGAAGTGCGGCAGCGCCAGCCATGGCGGCATCGCGCTCGGCTTCGGCAGAGTTCACGCGCTCGGTCAGGTTCCGGACGAGGTTTTCCGTCGTCTGCTGTTCGTTCTCGAAGTCGGACAGGTCGTTCGCGATCAGAAAGGTGTCCAGTTCGCCCTGGGCTGCGGCCAGCGCCTCATTGGCCTGGGCTCGGCGGACGGTCAGACCGCTGACGCCCGTCTCGACCAGAACCTGTTCGCGATAGGACAGATAGGCATCGACGATGGCGTTCAGCACCAGCGCCGCGCGCTCGGGATCGTCGGCTTCGAAGCGCACATTGAGCGTCGTGGAGTTCGGTGCGCGCGACAGCGAGAATCCGCCCCGCAGCGTACGCAATGCAGCGGTTTGCGCATTGCCCTCGACCGGCCGTCCGAGAATAGCTTCCGCGCCGAGCGTTTCGAGCGCCAGACGCCGTACGGAGTCGGAGCTGAGAAGCTGGCTTTCCGACTGCAGCACCTGATCGAGCATGAAGGCGCCGCCAAGGCCGGCGGCGGCCGGCGTCGGGTCCTCGTCGAGCAGCACGATCAGCCGCGACTCGGCTTCGTAGCTCGGCTTCAGCTGGGTCAGCGAAAGCGTCGCGCCGACGGCGAAAATCGCCGCGAAAACCAGAATGATGAAAAAGCGCTCGGACCAGGCAAGCGCGATCACGTCGAACAGGTCCAGCTCACGATTTTCACCGTAGCCGGTCCCGCTCGATCGTCCATCGGACTGACCGGGAATATGCGACGCGCGTGTCATGCCTGCATAAAAGCCGATCCGCGCTTAATTTTTCCTTATCCATGAAGGGGTGAAATTCAGCCCGAAACACGAATCCGAGGGAAGTCTCATGCGGACCATTCGAACCGGCATCTGTGCTGCCGCCCTGCTCGCCGCCGCCGGCTGCGCCGGCCATGGCCGTGACACGGCACCGGAAGCCGCCTGGGGCCAGCCCCGTTTCGCGGCCTGGCAGGAGACGGATCCGGAATACCGCTTCTATCCGGGCGACTCGATCGAAGTCACGGTGCACTCCGCTCCGGAGCTTTCCCGCACGGTCCCGATCGGACCGGACGGGCGCGTCAGCCTGCCTCTGCTGCCGAACATCATGGTCGCCGCGCGCACCGATCACGAGATCGCCAACGTCATTGCGGACGCCTATGCGCGGGACGTGCTCGTATCGCCCATCGTGGAGGTTCGCCGCGGCGAGCTGGCTGCCCAGAACATCATCGTCGGCGGCGAGGTCAATTCGCCGGGCCTGATCGAGATGAGCGGTCCGGTCGGAGCGCTCGAGGCGGTCATGCTGGCGGGCGGTTTCCGCGACACGGCGGCACGCGGCGATGTCGTCGTTCTGCGCCGCTCGCCGGGCGGCGAACTGATGATGCGGACGGTCAATCTGCGCGACGCCCTGCGCGGGCGGAGCGGTGCAGATGGGATCCAGATCCGCCGTCACGACATCATTTTCGTGCCGCGCTCGACGGTGGCGGAGATCAATGTCTTCGTGGATCAGTACGTGACCGGCATTATCCCGCTCGACCAGGCCTTCTCCTACGCCATCGCGGACGCCATCACCAATAACTGACGCCCGCCGCGTCCTTTCACGCAAAAGAAAAGCCCGCCACGCCTGCGCTCGACGAAACGAGCGGGCATGCGAGCCTGATGGCGCCGTCCGAAGCGGCGCGCCGGTCCGGCCGCCGGCGAGTGCTTCCACTCGCCAGCCTTGCGGACGGCAAAGCGCAGATTACCCTTCAAGGGCCTGCTTGTCTGTTTGCCGGTTAGTGGCGGGTCGAGAGCCACTCGCGTGCGGCGCGTTGCGCGGCCGCGACCTGGGAACCCGACATCTGGTCGGAGATTTCCTGGCGATAGTATTTCGCCGGCTCCGACCCCATCAGGGCTGCGAGGTTGAACCACTTGTGGGCTTCGACATAGTCGATTTCGCCGCCCTGACCAGTGGAATACAGGATACCGAGTTTGCACAGATCCTCTCCCGTCGGATCTGCAAACACCGCTTGATGGGCCTGGGCCGTTTCTACGTCCGTGAAAGCCATTGTCTTCCCTTTACTCTACACTTTGGCGAATGCGGCATTTTGCCTGTCATTCGCACCACCATCCTGTCCGAATGCCCTTCGAACGAGATCGATCCTGAGCAAAGAGGATTGCATTAAGGTTAAGGAGAATCAGGAATAATACGCCTTAAGTATTTAAATCCGTTAGATTTTCCTACCAAGACATAAACGCGACACGGCCGCGTCCAGATAGCTTAGGCGGCTGGCGTCGCGGATCTGGCGCGGCGTCGCGAGCCGGATAACCGTCAGCAGGAGAACGATGATTGCCGACAAACCCGCGAGCGACAGACCCTTGCGAACATGCGGATCCGGACCGGGTAGCGACACCGCTTCGGGCGCTTCCAGAACGGTAAAGGCGTCGCGCCCGGTCAGCTCGACGAGCGCGAGTAGCGCCGGGCCCGCCACGCGCGCCGTCTGATGCATGGCTGCGGCATCGCCGACCGTACCGATCGCGGGCATGACGCGAATGGCGGTAATCGCCGATGTTTCGCGCCGTACCATGGCGATCTCGCGAAGCAGTTCGGAGACGGCAACAGCGTCCGGGTGTGTTCTCAGATCGATCGCGGCATGCATGGCCAGCCGGGCGCGCCCGGGATTGGCGAAGGCCAGCCCCATATCCTCCGGGCTGTCTGCAAGCCACGCATCGAGGAGGGATGGAGGGATCAAGGCAGGCAGCCGGGCGGTGAGCTCTGCCTCGAGCGCCGGCGTCAGGCGCCCGGCCTGTCGGGCGGCCTGCAGGACTTCTGCGCCGGATTGTGACAGGGAGGCCGGGAGCTGCAGCCGGACCAGGCCGGCCTCCAGCGCTGCCAATGCATAGCGAACATCATCCGGCGCCTCGCGCGGAATGATCGGTTCGGCGCAGGCCGCAATACCGGCCCCGCCCCGCGCGCAGGCCTGCATGACGAGATGCCGGACGCCGCCATAGAGGCGCGTATCGCGCGCACCATCCGCGACCAGGCCCGACAGGCTGCGCATTTCGAATTGCCCGCGATGATCGCCGCGGAAGAACATCTCCGCGCTGGCATGAGCCACGGACCATTGGAAGAGCGAGACGGATTGACGCTGAACGACGGCCAGATCGGCAAAGGCGAGTTGCGGCGGCTGGAGGTCCACGTCTTCCCCGCGCGCCAGCTCCGCCGCAAAGGCATCCTGCAGCGCATGGCGGCGCTCCCAGTCCGGACCGGCGCGCAGACGCGCATCGAGCGCCGCCGGGCCGGCGGGCCCCGCCAAAGTCTCCAGCGCCAGCCGCTCGCGGCCGACCAGATCGGGCCCCAGTGCCGCCCAGGAACGGAAACGGTCGATATCCGGCCGGCGACGGCGATCGCCGTCGAGGGCGGCCACCATCTGCGCATTCCAGAACCGGCGCGCATCGGCGCCAAGCGGAAGGTGCGGTCGAATGACCGTGCCCAGCCGCTCGTTCCTGTCCGGCTGCGGATCGGACACGGCGGCGATCCCGCCGGCGGCCGAGAGCCATTGCGCCCCGAACCACGCCAGGGCGGCGAGCGAGGCCAGCATCCAGGCCGGTTGCAATCCCTTGAAGAAGAAACGCCAGACGAGCCAGAGCGCGACGCCCGGAATAGATGCCTCCCAGGGCGACTGGGTTTCATCGCGCCAACGGGCGACGGCAGCACGGCGCCGGGCCTCCGCCATGGTCAGCCCCGCACGCCGGAACGCATCCGCGTCCGGTGTCGGCTTTGCAGCCGGACTGGCATTGGCAGCCTCCGACATGACATTCCCCCTGTCCCCGGTGCGAGTTTCACGGTTTCAGCCCCGGCTTGCAACCATGTGCACGTGTCGGGCGAGCACTGCGGCCCGCGCCGTGCGTGCGACGTCACGACGCTTGGCAGGACAGCCGCAAATCACTATCCCACCTGCAAGACCAGAACACAGGTATCCCATGTCCGACCAAGACGCCCTCACCCGCTTTCCTCCCGTCTCGATGACGCTTCTCGAAACGGACAAGGACGGCTTCGCCCGCGAGCTCGGCAAGAGCTTCCGCGAATACGGCTTTGCCGCCATTTCCGATCACGGCCTCGACGATGCCCTGATTGCGAAGGCCTATGAAAAGGCGGCCGCGTTCTTCGCCCTGCCGGAAGCGGTGAAGATGAAATACTTCATCGAGGGCGGCGGCGGTGCACGCGGCTATACGCCTTTCGGAAAGGAGATCGCCAAGGGTGCATCCCATGTCGACCTGAAGGAATTCTGGCATGTCGGTCGCGATCTGCCTGCGGGCCACAAGTACGAAGCCGACATGGCGCCGAATGTAGTCCCCGCCGAAGTCGAGGACTGGCACAGCGTCGTACACGGCCTCTACAACGCCTTCGATGCCATGGGCGCTGAGATCCTGCGCGCGATCGCGCTCGATCTCGGGCTCGAGGAGACCTTCTTCGACGACACGGTGAAGGACGGCAATTCGGTGATGCGCCTGCTGCATTACCCGCCGGTGACCGGAGATCCGGGCGGTTCGATCCGCGCGGAGGCACATGGCGACATCAACACCATCACACTGCTGCTGGGCGCCGAGGAACCGGGCTTGCAGGTAAAGACACGCGATGGCGAGTGGGTCGACATGAACCCGCCGCCGGGATGTCTGGTGGTGAATATGGGCGACATGCTGGCGCGCTCGACCAATGACGTCCTGCCCTCGACGCAGCACCGCGTCATCAATCCCGCCGGCGCCCGGACCGGCCATTCGCGCTACTCCATGCCCTTCTTCCTGCACTACCGGCCGGACTACATGATCGAGACCCTGCCGGGCTGCGCCGGCCCGGACAATCCCGACAAATATCCCGAGCCTATCCGCGCCAATGATTACCTCAATCAGCGCCTGCGCGAGATCGGCCTGCTCTAGCCTGCGGGGCGGTCGCCGGTGTTCTCCCAAAAAGAGGGGCGCGCTCGGGTGAGAGCCCGCCCCCAGGGCGACTTTAAGGCGCTGACGATCAGGTCGGCTGTGCCCCCGCCCGATCTTACAGCGCGGCCAATATCCTGTAGTTGCGTTACAATACCTTTAATGCCAAGCGCGATTCATTTTTAAGTCCCGCAAGGCATTCCGGACTGCCACGACAGCGCTCGGCGTCCCGGTCGCGTGATCGCCCTCACACGCACATTCGCGTCTCCCGGCGCAGGATGGCGCCAAGGGGAGATCCAACATGACCACACTCGAATGCCGGCTGCTGCACGCGGCCATCGCCTGCTATGCCATCAAGGACGGCAAGCTCGACCAGAACAATCCCGACCTGGTGGCCCTCGGCCTTGCGGCCCCGACTGCCTATTCCGTCTTCGTGAACGGGCTTGAATCGATCAATGCCGGTTTCGTCGCCGAGACCTCGGACGACTGGGTCGTCCTCGCGCTTCGCGGCACGCTCCCGCCCTTCAAGGGCGACCTCGCAGCCTGGATTCTCGACTGGCTTCAGGATTTCGAACTCGGCCCCACGGACTGGATGGTCGAGGGCAAGCCTTTCGGACGTGTCGAGACCGGCTTTGCCAATGCGCTGGACTCGGTCTGGCCGCAGATCGAGCGCATCCTCGGCGGGATCGATATGAGCGGGAAGAAGGGAATTCTCGTCACCGGCCACTCAAAGGGCGCAGCGATGACTTTCCTCGCCGCCTCGCGTCTCAAATCCGCGGCCCCGGAGCGGCTGGTCGAGGTCTGCTGCTTTGCTGCGCCGATGACCTGCGACGCGACGTTTCAGGCCAGATACGACGCGCTCGGCCTGCGACCTTTCACCGTGCGCTACCAGAACCGCTACGACATCATTCCCTATCTGCCCTGGTGGCCGGCCCTGCTGCTCGCCGCCAATGCGGAGCGGATGTCCGGCAAGGCGCAGACGCTGCGCCTGACCCGCGACGTGTGGCCGGAAACCGGCGATCCGGAGAGCGACAATCTCTACAAGCCGATCGGGATCCTGCGCTATCTGGCGGACAAGTGCGTCGTCGAATACGGCGAACAGGGCGCGGACGATGCCTGGTCGGCACTGAAATACGCGCTCGAGCATCTCGAATTCGAAACCATCGCCGAGGCCCATTCCGCAGCCGGACGCTATCTGACCTGCGTTTGCGACGGATGCGACAGCTCCGGCGACTGAACCGGCCCGAGCGGCGCCCGGTCAGGCTTTCGGCATGTTTTTCACATGCAGGTCGACCTGCGGGAACGGGAACTCGATCCCGTTCTCGTGGAAGGCCTTCCAGATCGCGATGAAAACGTCGCTGCGGACATTGGACAGGCCGTTCTGCGGATCGGCGATCCAGAAACGCAGGTCGAAATTCACCGAACTGTCGCCGTACTCCATGAGATTGCAGACCGGCTCGCGCGCATCGACGACGCGATCCACCGTCTTCGCTGCTTCGATGGCGATCGTCTGCACGCGCTCAAGGTCCACCGTGTCGTAGGACACGCCGAAGGGCGCGTGCATGCGCACGACCCGGTCTGATTTCGACCAGTTGATCACGCCATTGGCGATGAAATTCTCGTTCGGGATCAGGTGCTCGGTCCCGTCGCGCGTGCGCATGGAGACGTAACGCGACTGCATACCCGTCACCCAGCCGAAGGTGCCGTCCACCTCGAGCGCGTCGCCTGGCTTGATCGACTTGTCCGCCAGCAGAGTGAAACCCGCGGCGAAATTCGAGACGGTCTTCTGCAGGCCGAGGCCGACACCGATACCCACGGCACCGGAGAAGATGGCCAGCGTGGCGAGATTGAATCCGGTCAGCTGCAGCGCGATCAGCAGCGCTACCACCGGCAGGACCACGCCGAGTATCTTGGAGATCAGCGCCCGCAGCGCCGGCGAGAGTTCGTCCGCCCGTTCCAGCTGGGCGTTGATTGCCCGCCCGCCCAGCGAGGCGAGCCAGAAGAGCGCGCCGAAATAGATCAGCGTGCGCAGGATATCGAACAGGGAGAGATCGACCGGCTGCCCGGCCTCGGTCTCGCCCAGCGGAATGGCCAGCGCCTGCAGCTGCATGACGACATCGTCGAGCAGACCGAATACGTCCAGCGCCGCGATCGGCCAGGCCGTGTAGAACGCCACCTTGGACCAGAAGCGCGAGCGGATGATCAGCGTCACGGCCCGGATCACGATCCAGGCGGTCAGCAGGCTCATCGCCGCATCGACGAGATGATAGGGCCGCTCGAACGAGCCCAGCCCCACCCTCACCAGCGCCATCACCGCCAGCAGGGCCAGCGGCGTCGCCAACGAGACCGCCGCTCCCAGCAGACGGCGCGCCACACCGGCAGGCAGCCGTGGTGCCAGGTGCTGGTCGACGATCTTGCGAAGACGCGGCCCGAAAATCAGTGCCGGAACGAAGGCCGCCAGGATCAGGCCGAGCTGGAGCGCTACATCGATATTGAGAAGGGTCTGGATAAGCCAGTCGAAAGCTTCGCGCACCCGCGCCTCGGCCACCTCGATAGGCAGCAATTCGTCGAGTGCGCTGTCATCCTGCGGCGTCATGATCGCTCCGGCTAATGCGGTGAGATCAGAGAGTTAGCACGAAGGGGTTGTGGTGGGCCATAGGGACTTCGCCTCACTTGCCGAAGCTGGCGATTTCCCCCTATCACTCGATCCGTCTCCCGGGGGAGAGGGATGCCCAAACGTCTGCAGCTACCCCCCTTCTCCCCCGGGAGAAGGTGCCCGAAGGGCGGATGAGGGGGAAATCCCGATCTCAAAGATTATCCATGATTGAGCGGATTTTCCGGATGTACCGCCCAGTGCACGGCGTCCGCGATAACATCCATCACCGCCTCGGTTTCATTCAGGATCATGTGATTCCAGAAGCGAAGAACCGTGTATCCACGCCTTTCGAGAAACTCCGTACGCTCGCGGTCGGCCTCTTCCTGCTCACCGTGCTGACCACCGTCCGCCTCAATCACCAATCGCGCGGTGCGCGAGGCGAAATCGGCGATATAGGGGCCGATCGGAACCTGGCGCCTGAACTTCACCCCCATCATCCCGCCATTGCGCAATCGGGACCAGAGGCGCGCCTCGGCCGGCGTTTGCCGCTTTCGCATCGCACGAGCGAGGTGGAGATTCTTGTGTGTGGCCTGGCTCGCCAAAGCCGGTGTCTCCCCCCTCTCCCTCGATCCCTCTCCCATGGGAGAGGGAGGTTTGAGCGAGGCTCACCTTAAGTACTGGACCCGCACTCGTCCGTGACCGCGCTCACACCCCTTCTCCCCCGGGAGAAGGTGCCCGAAGGGCGGATGAGGGGGAAATCCCGGTGCTGGGGACTACCCCAACAGCTTTTTGCGAAGTATCTCGTTCACGGCTTGCGGGTTGGCCTTGCCTTGCATGGCTTTCATGACCTGGCCGACGAACCAGCCCATGGCTTTCGGCTTTTCCTTCACCGAGGCGGCCTGGTCGGGATTGTCGGCGATGAGCTGGTCGATGACGGCTTCGATGGCGCCGGTATCGGTGACCTGTTTGAGGCCCCGCTCCTCTACGATCCTGGCCGGGTCTCCGCCCTCATCCCAGAGGATTTCGAAGACGTCCTTGGCGATCTTGCCGGAAATCGTCTTGTCCTCGATCAGGGCGACGAGACCGCCGAGCTGCTCGGCCGAGACCGGGCATTCGGTGATGGTCATGCCTTCCTTGTTGAGGCGGCCATAGAGCTCGTTATTGACCCAGTTCGAGGCCAGCTTGGCATCGTGGCCCTCGGCCACAGCCTCGAAATAGGCAGCGCGTTCCTTGTCCGCGGCAAGAACCGAGGCGTCGTATTCGGACAGGCCCAGCTCGGTCACGAAGCGCTCGCGCTTGGCGTCCGGCAGTTCCGGCAGGCTGACGCGGATCTGGTCGACCCAGTCCTGCTGCAGTTCGAGCGGCAGAAGGTCGGGATCGGGGAAATAGCGGTAGTCGTGCGCCTCTTCCTTGGAGCGCATGGAGCGGGTCACGCCGGTATTGGCGTCGAAGAGACGCGTTTCCTGGTCGACCTTGCCGCCCTCCTCGATGATGTCGATCTGGCGCTTGGCCTCGTATTCTATGGCCTGGCGGATGAAGCGCAGCGAGTTGACGTTCTTGATCTCGCAGCGCGTGCCGAGATGTCCGAAATCGCCGGTCTCGCGGAATTTCTCGTAGGCGCCCGGCTTGCAGACCGAGACGTTCACGTCGGCGCGCAGCTGGCCCTTCTCCATGTCGCCGCCGCAGGTGCCGAGATAACGCAGGATGGTGCGCAGCTTGGACACATAGGCCGAAGCCTCTTCGGGCGAGCGGATGTGCGGACGCGAGACGATCTCCATCAGCGCCACGCCGGAGCGGTTGAGATCGACATAGGTCGAGCTCGGATCGAGATCGTGGATCGACTTGCCGGCATCCTGTTCCAGGTGCAGGCGCTCGATGCCCACGATGAAACGCGAGCCGTCGTCGCGTTCGCACTCGATCTCGCCTTCGCCCACGATCGGGAACTGGAACTGGGAAATCTGGTAGCCCTGCGGGAGGTCCGGATAGAAGTAGTTCTTGCGGTCGAAGCGGGACCAGAGATTGATCTGCGCGTTAAGCCCGAGGCCGGTCTTGACCGCCTGTTCGACGACACGGCTGTTGATCACCGGCAGCATGCCCGGCATGGCCGCATCGACCAGCGAGACCTGCGTATTGGGCGCTGCACCGAAGGCCGTCGCCGCACCGGAGAAGAGCTTGGCATTGGAGACCACCTGGGCGTGGATCTCCAGGCCCATGACAACTTCCCAATCGCCGGTGGCACCCGGCAGCCGATAGGTGTGATCGGTCATCTCTCAATCATCCTCGTCATCGTCGTCCCATTCGGGACGCTCGTCTTCCGGCGTCGCCATCGCGGCGGCCAGAACCCGGCCCGCCATGGTCACGGTCAGGCCGAAAAACACAAAACCGACGCCGGGCACCATCAGCCCGATCGTCCAGATCGCCTTCGGTTCCAGCGGGACGACCCCGCGGAACACGACCGCGCCCGCCAGCAGCAGCAGCGCGCCGACCAGAAAGGCCGGCCGCGCCAGCTTCACGGCAGGATGCGGAACCTTGTTCATTTCACCCGTCCCGACATGACCGACTTCCAGGCGAACATGCCGCCGATCGCCGTCAGACCAGCACCGAGCAGGACGGTCAGCACGACCCAGAGCGAGGGGAAACCGCCCTCGCCCATCACGCTGACGACGCTGTCCACGCCGCCGACCAGAAGGGTCAGACCGAAGGCCAGGCACGACAGGGCGATCACCAGACCGATGATCCGGTTCAGCCAGTCGTTTCCGCCGCCGGACGGGGTCGGCTGTTCGGGCGCGTCGCTCATCAGGACCACCAGTTCTCCGGCTTGGCGGTGAAGCCGGCGCTGTCTTCCAGCGCGGCGCCGACCTTGAACATGGTTTCCTCGTCCAGGGCGCGGGTGATGACCTGCAGCCCCAGCGGCAGGCCGTCCTTGTCCGTGCCTGCGGGAACCGACATGGCCGGCACGCCGGCGAGGTTCGCCGTCACGGTGAAGACGTCGTTGAGATACATCGCGATCGGATCGTCCGACTTGGAGCCCAGCGCGAAAGCGGCGGACGGGGCGGACGGCGTCAGGATGGCGTCGACGGTTTTGAAGGCTTCATCGAAGTCCTGGAGGATGCGCGTGCGCACCTTCTGGGCGCGCAGATAATAGGCGTCGTAATACCCGGCCGAGAGCACATAGGTGCCGATCATGATGCGGCGCTGGACCTCGTGGCCGAAGCCGGCCCCGCGCGTCTGCTCGTAGGTGTCGTTCAGGTCGACGCCGTCGACGCGATTGCCGTAGCGCATGCCGTCATAGCGGGCGAGGTTGGACGAGGCTTCCGCAGGGGCGACGATGTAATAGGCCGGCAGGGCGTATTTCGTGTGCGGCAGGGTGATATCCACGATCTCGCAGCCGGCGGCCTTGAGCCAGTCGATCCCCTTCTGCCAGGCCTCGTCGATCTCGGCGGGCATGCCGTCAACGCGGTATTCCTTCGGCACGCCGATCTTCAGGCCCTTCACCGACTGCCCGCAGGCAGCGACGAAGTCCGGAACGTCATTCGGCAGCGAGGTCGAATCCTTGGGATCATGGCCCGACATGGCCTGCAGCATGATCGCCGAGTCCTTCACCGTCTTGGCGAAGGGGCCGGGATGGTCGAGCGAGGAGGCGAAAGCCACCGTGCCCCAGCGCGATGTCCGGCCATAGGTCGCCTTGACGCCGACCGTACCGGTAAAGCTCGCCGGCTGGCGGATGGAGCCGCCCGTATCGGTCCCCGTCGCGCCGAAGCAGAGATCGGCCGCGACAGCCGCCGCGGAACCGCCGGAGGAGCCGCCCGGGGTCAGCATTTCGCCGTTCGGGCCTTTCCAGGGATTGTTCACCGGGCCGGTATTCGCCGTCTCGTTCGACGAGCCCATGGCGAATTCGTCCATCGAGGTCTTGCACAGGAAGACGCCACCGTTTTCCCAAAGCTTCGTCGTGACCGTCGACTCGTAGGTCGGCTTGAAGCCCTTGAGGATGTTCGAGGAGGCCGCCGTTTCGATGCCCTCGACCGCGAACAGATCCTTGATGGCGATCGGCGCGCCCTCGATCAGACCCGCTTCGCCCTTGGCGATGCGCTCGTCCGACTGACGCGCCATGGCCAGCGTCTTGTCGGCGTCGAAAGCGGTGAAGGCGTTCAGCCTGGGCTGGGCCGTCTCGCAGGCGGAGATCGCATCGGCCGCCAGTTCGACCGCCGAGACCTCTTTCGCCTTCAGCTTGGTGGTGATCTCGTCGAGGGAGAGTTTGAGAAGTTCGCTCATGACCCGCTACTCCACGGATTTCGGAACGACGAAGAAGCCCTCGTCGAATTTCGGCGCATTGGCCAGAACCTTGTCGCGGCAGTCGCCGTCGGTGACGACGTCCTCGCGCTGCGGCAGCGGGAATTTCACCGGCGTGGTCATCGCTTCGACGCCCTCGACATCCACTTCGTTGAGCTGTTCGATCCAGTTCAGGATCCCGTTCAGCTCACCGACCAGCGTGTCGATGCGATCCTTGGGTTCGGCAATGCGGGCGAGACGGGCGATGCGGCGCACGTCGTCAGCGGTCACGGACATGGGAAATCACTCCGGATAATCGAAGCCGCTTGAGTACCAATCCGATTTCGCAGGTGCAAGAAAGCTTGACGGCTGATCGTGCACGTCGCAAAGCGGCGGCATGCCCGTCGTGACCTTCGAAGACCTGCCTGACGGCCCGTTGATCGCCCTCGATCCGGGCACGAAGACCATTGGCGTGGCGGCCTGCGGTGCCTCGCGCGGGCTGACGACAGCGGTCGAAACCATCAAGCGAACCAAGTTCTCGCAGGACGCCGAACGCATCTTCGCCCTGCTCGACGAGCGCAAGGCAGTCGCGATCGTGATCGGCCTGCCGGTGAATATGGACGGCTCGGAAGGCCCGCGCGCCCAGTCGGCCCGTGCCATGGGGCGCAATCTTTTGCGTATACGCGATATACCCGTCCTCTATCAGGACGAGCGCTTGTCGACCTTCGAGGCCGAGGGCAAGCTGATCGAGGCGGGTATCCGCCGTGACCGCCGCAAGGACATGATCGACGCGGAAGCCGCGTCCAATATCCTGCAGAGCGTTCTGGACCGACTGGAGCAGATCAAGACTTGAGCCCGATCGTCACCGCCCTCGTCCCCGTCTTCGGCGTCATTTTCGTCGGCTGGCTGTTACGCCGGTCGCGTCTTCTGCCCGAGGACAGCTGGGGGCCGATCTCGCGGCTCGCCTATCTCGGTCTCTCCCCCGCCCTGCTCTTCAACTCGATCGCCTATGCGGACCTGTCCGAAGTGCGGCTGGGGAGCTTTCTCGTGGCGGGTGTGCTGGGCTTCCTGACCATGGCGGTGCTGACCCTCGCGATCAAACCGCTCCTGAAAGTCCCCAACCCCACCTATACCAGCCT
Organism: Maricaulis sp. B-26; assembly: GCF_056857855.1. Taxonomy (NCBI): domain Bacteria; kingdom Pseudomonadati; phylum Pseudomonadota; class Alphaproteobacteria; order Maricaulales; family Maricaulaceae; genus Maricaulis; species Maricaulis sp. B-26. Next base: position 71,623 of record NZ_JBSXNX010000014.1, on the reverse strand, counting down.
CTTCCAGGCGACCTGCCGCTGGAACGGCCTGCTCGTGCTCGCCCTGGCCATCGCGCTATTCGGCGATGAAGGCGAAGTCCTGGTGGCCATTCTCATGGCCGTTTCCATCCCGCTGGTGAATATGGAGTGCGTGGCGGCGCTGACGGTCTGGGGCGACGGCAACAAGCCCAAGCTGAGCGGCGTGCTGCTGCGCATCGCGACCAATCCGCTGATCCTCGGCTCGGCGCTCGGGGGGCTGGTCAATATCGCCGACATTCCGATCCCGCGTATGGCCGAGGACACGATCGCCATGCTGGGCCGGGCCGCGCTGCCGCTGATCCTGCTCGCCGTCGGCGCCGGGCTCAATTTCACCGCCATGAAGGCACGGCCCCGCCTGCTGGGCCTTTCGGTCTTCATGAAGCTGATGATCGCGCCGCTGGTCTTCTACGGCGCCGGCCTCCTCATGGGTCTGGAAGGCGTACCGCTGACCGTGCTCCTGCTGACCGGTGCGTCCCCGGGTGCGGCCTCGGCCTATGTGCTGGCCCAGCAGATGGGCGGGGACGCGCCCTATTCGGCCGGCGATATCACCGCCTCGGCGCTGTTCTGCTTCATCACCATTCCCTTCTGGCTCGCCCTGCTGGGTTGAGGCTCAGCGTAGCCAGCCCGCCATGCGCAGTCTGATCAGCAGCGTCAGGGCGGTCACCTCGACGAGAATCTGCAGAATGCCGTCGACCGAGGCCTGGTAGTAGGGATTGCCGAGCAGGCTCATCCAGTCGGTGAAATGCAGGATGGCCGAAATGGCGAGGACCGGCACAGCCAGCTTGCGCCGCGCCATCATCAGGATCAGGGCTGTCAGCTTGAACGGTACGACGGCGAAGAAGATCACTTCCGCCGAAATCGGATAGCTCGCGACGAAGCCGTATATGTCCACCCATGCCCAGTCGCGCGGCCAGATGCCGAGGCGCGCGCTCACATCCATGACGAGCCACGCCGTCGCGTAGAGCGCATCCGGCGCGAACAGCAGGATGGCAAGGAGATGCCGGTGCTGATGCTTCATGGAAACAGCCCTCCAGGACCGCGAACCTCAATCTGTGCCGGAAGATAAAGCTTTCAATCGCCGAGGCAAAAACGCTCGCCCTCGTCGGCGAGGCCGAACCCCGCCGCAGCGACCTGTTCGCGCTCCGGCGCGTCGGGAAAGCGCACCGGGTTGGTATGATTGAAGTGGATGAAACGCACCTTGGCCTTTTCGGTGGCAGGCAGGTCGGCGAAGCGCTCCATCGAATGGGTCAGGAAGGGATGCGGAAAGCCGGACATGTCACGTCCGGGGATTTCCCCGTTGGCGAAGAAGGTCGCATCCAGATAGGCCACATCGACACGCTCGATGATATCCTCGATCCGGCGCGCCGTTCCGTCTTCCCACGCATCCCACTCTTCCCAACTGTCGATATCCGGCAGGAAGAGCGCGGCCCGGTCCGGCCCCTCGATGAGATAGCCCACGACCTCCGTGTATTCCTGACGGTGCGGCACTTCCAGGGCGGTGACGCGCAGCGCACCGGCATCGACGGGCGTATCGGCCCTGATATCCTCGAGATCGATATTCTCGTAGCGTACCAGCTGGTCCCACGGCCCGTTCGAGAACAGGAAGGCCGACATGGACGGCATGACGTAGACGGGGACATCCCGTGCGCCCATGCTTTCGAATCCGAGATACATCAGCCCGGTATAATGCCCGATATGGCCGTGGGTCAGGAAAATGCCGTCCAGCCCCGGACGCCCCGAAACCGGAAAGAACTCGTCGAGACGATGGAGCTGTTCGCGCAGGTCCGGCGTGGCGTCGAAGAGATAGCGCTCGCCCGCCTCGCGGTCGACCACCGCGATCGAGGTCGCCAGACGACGCAGGGACGGGTCCTCCCAGGCCGGGTCGGACCTGTTGCCCAGCTGCGGCGCACCGCCGTCCTGGGCGACACCCAGAACGATGAGCTCTACCTGGCAGACGGGCTCCCGGTCGGGCTGGGCAGCCGCGGCGGGGACCAGCATCGAGGCGAGAGACAGGGCGGAAGCGATCGCAGCGAGGCGTTTCATGACGCCAGCTGACTGAGTAGCGGGGAAAAGGTCAAGCGAAACCCGCGGCTGCACGCTGCGGATCGCGTCCCCCCTTGCCTCGCCCCCGGTGCACCCCTATACCGCCGCAAACCTTGTTCAGCGCATTGCGACCGGGAGACGGGATTGAGCCGCGCGGAATTTTCCTACGACTTCCCCCACCGCCACCTGATTTCGGTGGCCGACCTCAACCCCGTTGATATCCAGATTATTTTCGAGCGGGCCGCCCACTGGCTGGAGGCCAACCGGGCGCCCGGGGACCATGCCGACGCGCTGTCCGGGATGACGGTGCTCAACCTCTTCTTCGAAGCCTCGACCCGCACCCAGGGCAGTTTCGAAATGGCCGCCAAGCGCCTCGGCGCCGACGTTGTCAATTTCGCCATCGAGCATTCCTCGGCGAAGAAGGGCGAGAGCCTGTCGGATACGGCCCGCACGCTCGCGGCAATGCGCCCGGACATCATGGTGGTGCGCCACTCGGCAACCGGTGCCCCGGCCTATCTGGCCGAGCGGACCGGGCTCTCCGTCGTCAATGCCGGCGACGGCATGCACGAGCATCCGACCCAGGCCCTGCTCGACAGTTTCACGCTCAGCCAGCGTTGGGGCTCGGTCGGCGGCCGGCGCATCCTGATCGTCGGCGATATCCTGCACTCGCGCGTGGCCCGTTCGAATATCGGGCTTCTCAACATTCTCGGCGCGGAGATCCGCCTCTGCGCCCCGCCGACCCTTCTGCCCAGCGATGTGGACCAATGGGGCTGCGACGTCTTCCACGACCTCGACGACGCCCTGGCCGGCTGCGACGCTGTCATGGCGCTGCGCCAGCAGAAAGAGCGCATGTCTGGCGGTTTCGTGCCCTCGGGCCGCGAATTCTTCCACCTCTTCGGCCTGACCCATCAGCGCCTGGAGGTCTGCTCGCCGGACGTGCTGGTCATGCATCCGGGCCCGATGAATCGCGGCGTGGAGATCCATACGCGCCTGGCCGACGATCCGGAGATGAGCGTCATCCTCGACCAGGTCGAGAGCGGCGTTGCGGTGCGCATGGCCATTCTCGAACTGATTGCGGGCAATATCCGCAAGGGAGCGGCGTCATGACGGCCTCCATCGCCATTATCAATGCCCGCCTCGTCGATCCGGCTTCCGGCCATGACGGCCCTGGCGGTGTGCTGATCGAGAACGGCGTCATCGCGCAGGTCGGCACGGAAATCGATACCGCCGCCGCGGACGAGGTCATCGACGCCCAGGGCCGCATTCTCGCGCCGGCGCTGATCGATCTGCGCGCATCGAAGGAACCGGCCCTCACCCCGGACGGCGAAACGCTGGAGACCCTGGCCGCCTCGGCTGCCGCCGGCGGTATCGGCACGCTGATCCTGGCGCCGAACGATCGCGCACCGCTGGACAAGGCTGACGGTTTCGCCGGCATGACGCGCGGGCTGTCCCACCTGCCGGTACGGCTGCATTCCGCAGCGGCGGCCACGGTCGGCCTCAGCGGCAAGCAGATGGCCGAAATCGGCCTGATGGTACGCGGCGGCGCCGTCTATATCGGCAATGGCGACCGTCCGGTCGCCGATACCTGCATGATGCGCCGCCTGCTGGCCTATACCAGCCAGTTCGATACCTGGCTCTCCGTCCGGCCGGCGGATCCCGATCTCAGCGAAGGTGCGGTCGCCCTAGAGAGCGACTGGTCGGCGCGCATGGGCCTGCCGTCGGAACCGGCCATTTCCGAGCGGATCGCCATCGAACGCGATGCCTCGCTGGCCGAACTGTCGGGCGGCAAGCTGATGATCGACCGGCTCTCCACCGAAGCCGGCCTGACCGCCCTGCGCCATGCGCGCAGCCGCGATCTCGATATCTGCGCCACCATCGCCGTCGCGCACCTGACCCTCAATGAGGTCGATGCCGGCGGGCTGGACAGTGCCTTCCGCATGGATCCGCCTTTGCGCGCCGAGAGCGACCGGCGCGCCCTGGTCGACGCGGTGGCGCGCGGCGAGATCGATGCCGTGGTCTCCGATCACCGTCCGACCCCGTTCGACGACAAGGGCGAACCTTTCGCTCTCGCCATCCCCGGCACGATGAGCGTGGAAACCCTGCTCGCCGCCATGCTGGGCCTCGTCCATGACGGCCAGCTCGAGCTGATCGATGCGCTGCGCGTGCTGACCTGCGGTCCCGCCGACCTGCTCGGCCTGCCGCAGGGCCGCATCGCGGAAGGCGCACCGGGCGATCTCATCCTGATCGACGGGGACAGGCCCTGGGTCTGCGATCCGGACGACTTCCACTCCGCACGCGGCAATTCGGCCTGGGCCGGACGCCGGTTCCAGGGACGGGTCTTGCAAACCATCGTCGGCGGAGTCACGATACACAACCTAAAGGCGTAATTGCTCATGACACCGGTCTACCTCGCTCTCGCCGCGATCGGCGGCTATCTGATCGGCTCCATTCCCTTCGGTCTGGTGCTGACCCGGCTTGCCGGGCTGGGCGATATCCGTGAGGTCGGCTCTGGCAATATCGGCGCAACCAATGTCCTGCGCACCGGCCGCAAGGATCTGGCTGCGGCCACTCTCCTCCTCGATGCCGGCAAGGCGGGCATCGCCGCGGCGGTGTTCGGCCTCCTGCTCGGCACGACAGCAGGACTGGTTGCCGGCGCCGCAGCCCTTATCGGGCACTGCTTCCCGGTCTGGCTCAAATTCAAGGGCGGCAAGGGCGTAGCCACCTATGTCGGCACCATGCTCGCCGTCTACTGGCCGGTGGGCCTGGTCGTGATCGGGACCTGGCTGCTTACCGCTGCCATCTTTCGCATCTCTTCCCTTTCCGCGCTGGTGGCGGCGGTCGCCGCTCCGGTCGCCGCCTATGCGATGGGCCGCACGGATGTGGCCATTATGGCCGGCACCCTGACGATCCTCGTCTACTGGCTGCATCGCGCCAATATCGTGCGCCTGATCAAGGATGAAGAACCGCGTATTGGCGGCAAGAAGACCGCGGACGGCGCTACGGACGACGCCAGCTCCGGCGATAGCGGGGATACGTGACGCAAGGCGGGTCCAGCCATGCCGAACGCATCGCCTGGCTGCGGCTTGCCCGCACGCCCGGCATCGGCCCGGTCACGATTGCCCGCCTGATCCACCGCTACAGCTCCGCCGCAGACGCCCTGGATGCCCTGCCCGGACGCTGCCGCGCCGCTGGTCGCGCCCTGCCAGACATTCCCGCCGTTTCCGAGATCGAAGCCGAGCTGGAGCAGGTCGAGCGCGCCGGCGCCCGTCTGCTGACGCTCGCCGATCCGGACTACCCTGCGCCGCTCGCCGCCACCCCCGCACCTCCACCCGTCATCATACTGCGCGGACGAATGGAGCTTCTCGAACGGCCCATGTGCGCCATGGTCGGCGCCCGAAACGCCTCGGTCGCCGGACTGCGTTTCGCACGCGAACTCGCCAACGGGCTGTCACGGGACGGCGTCACCATCGTGTCCGGACTGGCGCGGGGCATCGACGGGTCGGCACATCAGGGGGCGCTGGATATCGGCACGGTCGCCGTCGTCGCCGGCGGGATCGATCACATCTATCCGCCCGAGCATGCGGACCTCCAGCGGGCTATAGCAGAAGACGGGGTCATCCTTTCCGAGCGCCCGCTCGGCACCATACCCACAGCCCGCGACTTTCCTCGCCGGAACCGGCTGATTTCCGGCCTCTCGCGGGGCACTCTTGTGGTCGAGGCGGCGATGCGTTCCGGGTCTCTGATCACGGCACGCTACGCCGCCGAACAGGGACGTGAGGTCATGGCCGTGCCCGGCTCGCCCATCGACCCGCGCGCCAAGGGTTCCAACCAGCTCCTGAGGGACGGCGCTCATCTCATCGAAAGCGTCGAGGATGTGCTCGACGTACTGGCGAATACCGCAGCGATTACCCCGTCAGCGCCCGGCGCCATGTTCGAGCATCACGCCACCGAACTGGACACGCCCGACGCCGATTTGTTCGCTCGGGACGACATTCCGGCAGATCCCGCGCCGGCCGAAACGGAGGGCCGGATCGACCGGCCCGCCTCACCGTCCGGCAAGCTGCTGGACCTCCTGTCCAGCGTTCCGGTATCAGCAGATGAACTTGCCCGTCAGGCGGGCATGCCGGTCGGTCAGGTTCACGCTCTGCTGACGGAAATGGAAATATCCGGAGATATCGACCGCCTCCCCGGCGGCCTGATTCAGCGCGGTGCCCCCTGAGGGTCGAGTACCCCGTCCAAACAGCGTCGAAAGGGGTCAGTCCCCGGTCTTCTTCCCGGGCACAGGCTGCCGCTTGACCTGCTGCTCCGGGCGGTCACCCTCCATTTCGGTAACCAGGGCCGAAAGCTCGATCATGCCGGAAGCCGTTTCCAGGCCGGCCCGGAAAGCTGTTTCACTCATTTCGCGCAGCCTGTCGGCAATGACATGCGCTGCAGGACGCCCTGAATCCGGGTCCGGCACGGGCCGACCGGACAGGTCCGTTCCCGGTGCGTCCATCTTGCTGCGTCGTCTCAACCAGTTCATTCGCGCCTCCCATGGAAACGCAAATACAACCTTGACGGGCATATAACAACTTTTAATTGGAGCCGGACCGCGACCGGATGTGTTCGAGCAGGCGATCGCGGGCCGCCTGGACTTGCCGCGCGAGGGCGGCAGAGCCCGTTCCGGTGTCGGGATGGACCTTCTTCATCAGCGTGCGGTGGGCCTGCATGACCGCCGTCTCGTCCGCATCCTCGCCGACGCCAAGAATTTCCCGCGCTTCAGACAGGCTCATCCCGCCATCTCCGGACGGCGGACGCTGCCCCGCCTGCCCGGTGCCGGTCCGCTCGCCACGCGCCCGGTTTCGCGTGAGCTGGCCGAGCGTGCCCAGCCCGAACAGACCGATCGGAATGCCCAGCGCCATGGCACCGCGCAGGCTGAGAATCACGCCGGCCAGCACAGCGCCGCCGCCGAGCAGGACGCGAACCATGCGCGCGGCATTCTCGGTCTTCTGTCTGGAAAACCACATCCCCGCAGCGAGAAAGGCGATCAACGCCAGAAGGCCGAGAGTGAGCGCCGTCATCTCAGAACGGGATGCTCTCGCCCTCGAGGCCGGGCAGTTTGAGCAGCGAGATCAGCTCGCGCAATTCCTGGCGCGCAGCCACATGGCTCATCGTGAAGGTCACGGTCGACCCGTCCTCGGTCAGGTCGAGCAGGGTCACGCCCAGCGGGAAAAGTTCGCGGTATATGACCCGTTCGGCAAAGCCCGGCGCAAGCCGGAAGCCGATGCGTTGCGAGAGCATTTTCAGCCCCTCGCCTACGCGCCGCTTGTTGCGCGCATCGAGCATGGATATCCGGTTGCGCATGACGATCCAGTCGATCGAGCGGCGCTGCAGGGCGGCTTTCCGCTTGCGGCAATCCCAGACCATTTCGCTGTAAACGCTCGGCCGGCCGACCTGGTAGGTCTCCGGATCGATCTCGGCCAGCAGGTCGAAATCGACGAAACTGTCGTTTACCGGAGTAATGATGCTGTCGGCGCTGGCATGGGCGAGACGGGAATACAGCGTATCGGCACCCGGCGCGTCGATGATGATGAAATCGGATCGCGTCTTGAGATCGTCCAGCGCAGCATTGAAGCGCTCGGTCTCTTCCTGCTCGACCAGATCGAGATCCCGCAGGACGCTCGGCTCGAGCCGGACTTCCTCCGGCTGCGGCAGGGTGATGCCGTGGCGTTCGCAGTATTCGCGGCGATTGGACAGATAGCGCCCGAAGGTGCGCTGGCGCAGATCGAGATCGATCGCCGCCACGCGCTTGTTCATCCGCAGCAGCGCCACTGCGAGGTGCATGGCGACCGTGGACTTGCCGGCACCGCCCTTCTCATTTCCGACGACGATCACATGCGCCTGCGCAGCACCGGCGCGCTCGCGCCCGGCGGCTGCTCGTGTCGGCAAACGAAAACCGGTGTGATTCGTCATAACGCACCCAAGCTAGACATCAGCCGGAACCGGCGAAACGCCCGCCCGCAGGGCGGCATGTCATTCACCGGTGTCCGTGGCCATATCCGCCATGCGCCGCCCGGTAAAGTCAACGGGCTGGCAGAAGGCGCCACGGGCGCGGATCTCGCCACAGGCGGACAGCGCCGCATCCGGCGTGTCGAAAGGACCGGCCTTGAGCCGCAGATAGTGCCCCTGCCCCGGGATATCGACGCCTTCCAGGCGCGCTTCCAGGCCCGCGAGCGAGGGATACTCCCCCTGCAGCTCCGCCCATCCGCGCCGGGCGGTGTCCTCGCCCCGATAGGAGGCGAGGTGGATAGCGTGCTGCAGGCTCGTGGCCTCGAGCATATCCGCCGGCGGCGGTGCGAGGGTACCGGCGCTCGCCGTCTGGTCTCTCGGAGTCGCCGGGACGGGTCCGGCAGATGCGGCTTCACCGTGCATCTCGGCCTCCGCACCCACCAGCGCAGCGGCGAGCGTGCGCAGTTCGGGATAGACGGTTTCGAGACGGTCGGGGTCGAAACGGGCCAGATGGGAGAGCTCGCGCGCCGTCGCATCGGCCAGCTGGGCCGCCCGGGTCGGTGCAACCTCCGCCGAGGCCTGGGGCGCGGACGTGTCGGAAGCCCCGCCGGTCAGGGTCGCACACCCTGCGAGCAGGACGGGCGTGAGGAAAACGATCAGATGTTTCATGACACTGTCTTTAGTACGAGTCGCGTCGCTTGCCTCCCTCTTCGCTTATGATTATCCCGAACGACTTCTTCAGTCCGGAACACCCATGCTCAACACACAGATTCCCCACGCGACGACCGCCTCCGCCCTGCGCACCCGTATCCGGACCTGGCGCGAGGATCGCCAGACCGTCGGCTTCGTTCCGACCATGGGCGCCCTGCACGCCGGCCATATCTCGCTGGTGCGTCTGGCCCGCGCGCACTGCGACAAGGTCGTGGCGAGCATTTTCGTCAATCCCAAGCAGTTCGCGCCGGGCGAGGATCTCGATGCCTATCCACGCACGCTGATGGATGATGTGGAGAAGCTGGCCGAGGCTAAGTGCGACCTGATCTATCTGCCGACCGATGCCGTGATGTATCCGGACGGTTTCGCCACCACGGTCAAGCTCGGCGGGCCGGCGCTCGAGCTGGAATCGGCGGCCCGCCCGCACTTTTTCGACGGGGTGGCGACGGTCGTCGCCAAGCTCTTCAACCAGGTCCGGCCGGACATGGCCTTCTTCGGCGAGAAGGACTACCAGCAACTCCTGGTGATCCGGCAGCTGGTCCGCGATCTGGACTTTGCGATCGATATCGTCGGTGGCGAGACGGTCCGCGAGGCGGACGGGCTCGCCATGTCGTCGCGCAATGCCTATCTCGATGCCGGCCAGCGCCAGCGTGCCGCCGAACTCAACCGAATTCTCAAGGCCTTGGTCACGGCGCTGGAAGGCGGCGCGCCCGTCGCGAAGGCGCTGGAGAACGCCCGCGCGTCGGCGCACGCGGCTTTCGACGGCGTCGACTATATCGAGGTGCGCGATGCGGAGACGCTCGCCGCGCTGACCGACGGTCCGCTCGACCGGGCAGCGCGCGTGCTCGGCGCCGTCCGCCTGGGCTCGACGCGCCTGATCGACAATATGGCCGCGAAAGCCGGCGGTTGAATCGGGCCTTCTTCATGCCGTGTTTCGGGCTAAGCTGAGCCTGTCACCCAATCGCCAGGACCGCGTCCATGCCGTTTCGCCTGCTGACCGCCCTCTTCATCGGCCTCGTCCTGCCCGCGTGGGCAGCGGCCCAGTCACCCGCCATCGTCCGTCCCGAAGTCGTCGCGACCTATCCGCATGATACGTCGGCCTTTACCCAGGGCCTCTTCATCGCTGAGGGACGTCTCTGGGAGAGCACCGGTCGCGTCGGCAGCTCGGGACTGCGCGAAGTCGATCTGGAAACCGGCGAAACCATCCGCCAAGCGGTCATCGAGCCTCCTTTTTTCGGCGAGGGCGCGGTCCGCTTCGGCGACGAGATTTTCGTCCTGACCTGGCGATCCGAACAGGGCTTCATCTACGATGCCGAAACGCTCGAGCGGGTCGACACATTCACCTATCCCGGCGAAGGCTGGGGCCTGACGACGGACGGAAACCATCTCATCCTGTCGGACGGCAGCCATGTGCTGCGCCGGCTCGACCCGCAGACGATGGCGCTCGCCGGCACGCTCGAAGTAACGCTCAACGGACGCCCCGTCCGCCGGCTCAACGAACTGGAATGGGTGAACGGGGAAATCTGGGCCAATATCTGGCAGACCCGCTCCATAGTCCGCATCGATCCGGAGACGGGTGCCGTGACGGGTCTGGTCGACCTGACGGCACTGGTGCCCGAGAGCGTACGGGGAAGTCGCGACTCCGTTGCCAACGGCATCGCATGGAATGCCGGGACCGGCCAAGTCTACGTAACCGGAAAACTCTGGCCCGAACTGATCGAGATTCGCCTGCCTGACTAGGAGACTGGACGAGGCAAGGCGACACAGGGCAATCAATTTGCCATGACGAGTCTTCAATCACCGAAGCCGGCTTCCGGGGCCGGGGTTTACCGGGCCGCGACATGGTTGTCCGGTACCACGACGCTCTACTTGCTGGGCTGGAGCATTCTGACTGCCGTCTTCTTCCTTTCCGGCTTCACCTTCACGATCGCGGACGTCGACATGCGCGAGGCCGTACGCCATGCGCCGGTCTTCGTCATCGGGGCGCTCTATGCGGAAACGATCCTGGGCGGCATCACTTTCCTGCTGATCCGGCGCCGCCGGTCCGTAGCACTGGTGGTCTGTCTGCTGGCGATCGGCCTGCAAATGGCGATCTGGTACTGCCTCGCCATCGACCCGTATTTCAACGGACGGATCGGCTTCGCGCTGTTCGCGGCCCAGAGCATCCTGGCGATCCTCCTGTGGCTGGCAATGATGGATCGCGAGCTCCGCTGAGCCCTACCAGGCGCCCAATTCCATCAGTTTCGCCCGCAGCTCTGCCGGCAGGTCCTCGCCGCCAGCGCCCGCACCGTCGATATCGCGCGGCGCATCCTCGGGCTTGAGATAGCGCCACCCCTGGAAGGGACGTCGCGGCGTCGGTGCGGTGCGGATCAGGTCCGGCGACATGATGATGGCGCAGCGCTTGATACCGTCCCGTCCCTCGACCTTCTCGAGCGCGACGATCTCCGAGCGGCACTGGATGGAACCGTTGATCACCCAGTAGAGCGATCCCCCGTCCTCGACTTCATCCTTGCGCGAGGGAAACATGCGTGTGACATGCATGACCAATGGCGGTTCGCCTGCCGAAGTTCGCGCGGCTGCCTCCCTGGCGAACGAGGCTTCAAGCTGCTCGATCGAAGACACGCCCACGCAGAGTTTCACGATATGGATCGTCATACTCCGGGATTAGGCCGACTCAAACGCCCCGTCAAAGAGCGAACGCCGGCGCCCGGCAGTGATCCGGGCGGGCGTGTAGCGCGTACACGAGCATCAATCGCAGTGAGCCGGAGACGCTCTTGAAGACCAAGGCCCTTATATCCGTCCTCGCCCTCCTGACGCTCTATGCGAGCGCTTGGGCGGGCATCATCGTCTATTTCATGTCGGGCGGCCGCATCGAAATGGTTCTGGGTATCCAGATGGCCAATGCGTGGGAGTATACGTCGACACTGACGCGGATTGCGGTGCTGTTCTGGGCCGTCGCGCTCTGGCTGACGCTCGGCGCCGCACTCCTGCGCCGGCGCTATGCCGGCTTCGCGATGATCGGCGTGATCCTCATCCACCTGGCGGCCTTCATCCCGCTCACCGCAAACCCCTATTACGATGCGACGGCCGGATACTTCGTGGTCAGTCTCGAGCTCCTGCTGACCCCGCTCCTGTTCAGCTTGCGGGCGGACAGGTCGACCGATTGATCAGGCGACCATCCGGTCCACCAGCCCGTCGGGCGCGTGCGGATCGATGTCGAATGTCCGCTCGCTCTTGGGCATCTGCCGGGCGGCCTCGCCAAACAGCCTGATCTTGAGCTTCATGCCCGCATTCAGGGCCAGCTTGAACAGCGCCCCTGCCCCTTCCGTCGAAGTCGAGCGCGGCCTCCAGCCCAGACTGCGCCGCAGGACACCATTGGCGTAGAGCACCGCATTGCGCCGGCGCGATTGCGGCGTCGAAATCTCGAAGGGCACCGACACGTTCACGCCCGACTGGTTCTCGATCCGGTGCGGCCCGTGCAGCGGCCAGTTGGCGGCCATTCCCGGATGCAGATCAACCGTGAAGGCGGCCGCATCCCAGGCCGGATCGAAGTCGATATCCTCGGTCTTGTCCTTGTGCAGGACGGCCTCGACATCGTCGGTGTTCAGATAAGGCAGACGCGCGGGATAGGTGCGGAAACGCTTCACCCCGCGCATATGCCACAGCATGGTCTCCGACACGTCCGAATGCAGGAAGACCTGCGCCGCCGGCGAGGAAATCAAGATGCCGGCCTCGGCCTGAAGCGGCCGGAAGCTCTTGTCGGCCCGCCGCATGTCAGCGAGCATCTTATCGAAAATGGGCCGGTATTCCGGATCCATATCCATGGCATGACGCAGATTGATCCAGAGCTTGCCCTTGCGGACCGCCTCGATCAGTTCCATCCCGCTCAGCGCCCCGGGATCGCCGGCCCGCCAGCTCTCATGGTCCGTGGCGTCGTCGCCCATGGTGCAGAAATCGATCAGCTCGCGCGGATGGCGCTCGATCAGCCCCGCCAGCGCGACATCAGAAAACCCGTGATGCTCGTGATAGTTATGTCGAATTACGACGGGTTCCCGACGAAACTTGCGCCGTGCATCATCCGTCCAGCGGCTTTCGAACTGATCCATATATGTGTCGCGCATTGAACCGGCTCCTCTCACCTCACCCGTCACGGAGCAAGAGGCGTGCCGGTTTCGCGTGATGCGGGAGCGGCCCGGTGACGGCCTACGCCGCTGCGACGTCTTCCTCGGCCAGCGTAACGAGAACATCGCCCTCGCCGACCTGGGCACCGGTTTCGGCATCGACGGCCTCGATCACGCCGTCGCGCGGCGCGCCGAGCGCGTGTTCCATCTTCATCGCCTCAAGCACGATGAGCGCGTCGCCTTTCGCGACGCTGTCGCCCGGCTTCACGTTCACGGCAAGCACCTTGCCGGGCATTGGCGCCTTGACGACGCCTCCGGCTTCCGCTGCATCGGCCAGGGCGTCGGGATGGGGCTGATCGAAGACCGTCGTCCGGCCATGGCAGGCCACGAGGACAGCTCCACCATCGAGCCTCTCGCAGACGGCGTGCACAAATCTCCCGTTCAGACGGCCCGCAAAAGCATACCCGCTATCCGTGCCGGTTACCTCGATGTCCGAAAGCGACACCGTATCGTTGCCGCTGCGGACGATCAGCGCTGTCTCGCTATCGGTCAGCGAAACGGCAACCGGTTCGCCATTGACCTCGAAGCGTTGCTCCAGGCGCGGAGCCGCATTGAGGCGCCAGCCATCGGCCACGTCGAAGGGCTCGGGCAATTCGCCCAGAAGCGGGCGCAGGCCGAGAGCGCTCAGCATGGCGAAACCGGCATCGGCCGTGTCGACGCCAGCCGGCACCAGGCTTTCGAGCCGGGCCTCGATGAAGCCCGTCGTCACTTCACCGGCAAGGAAATCCGCATCGAGCGCCGCGCGGCGCAGGAAGCCGGCATTGGTCCGGACCGGGTGGACGACCACGTCATCAAGCATGTCCGCCAGCTTGTGAGCGGCACCGCCCCGCGTATCGGCCCAGGCGATCAGCTTCGCGATCATCGGATCGTAGAAGAGAGAAACCTCGCCGCCCTCTTCGACGCCGGTATCGACGCGGCGCCCTTCGCCCGGCGATGCCAGTCCCAGCCGGTCGAGCGGTCCCGTCGAGGGCAGGAATCCGCTGGCCGGATCCTCGGCGTAGAGGCGGGCCTCCATGGCGTGGCCCTGCAGGCCGATCGTATCCTGTTCGGGCACGGAACCGCCTGCGGCGACCTTGAGCTGAAGCTCGACGAGATCGAGGCCGGTGACCATTTCAGTCACCGGATGCTCGACTTGAAGACGCGTATTCATCTCCATGAAATAAAATCCGTCTTCACGAAGCGGGCCGGACCCGTCCACGATGAATTCCACGGTGCCGGCACCGACATAATTCACCGCCTTCGCGGCATTGATCGCGGCCGAGCACATGGCCGTGCGGACCTGCGGCGTCATGCCCGGCGCAGGCGCTTCCTCGATCACTTTCTGGTGGCGGCGCTGCAGCGAGCAATCGCGCTCGTAGAGATGGATCACACGGCCACGGCTGTCGCCGAAAACCTGCACCTCGATATGGCGCGGATTGGTGATGAATTTCTCGATCAGCACGCGGTCGTCGCCGAAACTCTTGGAGGATTCGCGCTTGCAGCTGTCCAGCGCGGCCAGGAAATCGCCGGCCTTCTCGACCTTGCGCATGCCTTTGCCGCCGCCGCCGGCAACCGCCTTGATGAGGACCGGGAAGCCGATCGCCTCGGCCGCATCCTTGAGCAGTTCGGGGTCCTGATTGTCGCCGTGATAGCCCGGCGTGATAGGTACGCCCGCCTCTTCCATCAGCGCCTTGGCCTGGTCCTTAAGCCCCATGGCCCGGATCGCGTCCGGCGACGGGCCGACGAAGATGATGCCGTTCTCGGCACACGCTTCGGCAAAGGCGGCGTTTTCCGACAGAAAGCCGTAGCCAGGATGGATGGCGTCCGCGCCGGTCTGTTTGGCCGCCGCAATGATCTTGTCGCCGAGCAGATAGCTCTCCGCCGCCGGTGCCGGGCCGAGCAGCACGGCCTCGTCCGCCTCGCGGACGTGCGGCGCATTGGCGTCGGCCTCCGAATAGACGGCGACACAGCGAATGCCCATGCGGCGGGCGGTCTTCATCACGCGACGGGCGATCTCGCCGCGATTGGCGATGAGGAGGGTCTTGATCATTGCGATACCTCGAACTGCATCGTTTCGGCCGGTTTGCGCCGGTATTGCACAGCCGCGACGAGGACGAAACTGATGATCATCAGGAGATACCAGGAGCCCAGCTTGGCCAGCGACACCATATGCCAGCTGACATCCTGTCCCGGATAGGTCCAGGCCCGGGCGAAAGTCCCGATATTCTCGGCAAACCAGATGAAAAGCGCGACCAGCAGGAAGCCGATCACCAGCGGCATGGGCCGGTGTTCTCGGTCGGGCCTGAAGCGCACGATACAGCCGCCATAGAGCAGCACCGTCGCCGCGAAGAGGCCATAGCGCAGATCGTACCAGTAATGATGCAGGTAGAAATTCACATAGACCGCAAAAGCCAGCACATACTGCCAGACCAGCGGCGGAAAGCGCTCGAAGCGGAAGTCGAAGATTCGCCAGACCCGCGCCAGATAGGACCCGACAGCGGCGTACATGAAGCCCGAAAAGAGCGGCACACCGGCGATCTGCAGAAAGCTTTCTTCCGGATAGACCCAGCTGCCGGCCGCCGTCTTGAAGATTTCCATCAGCGTGCCGACCACGTGGAAAGCCGCGATCACCCGCGCCTCCTCCCAGCTTTCCAGCTTCGTGGCGATCAGCACGACCTGGATGGCCAGCGCGGCGAGCGTGAGGAAATCATATCGGGCGAGCGCTGCATCGGCCGGATAAAGCAGATAGGTTCCCAGCAGCAGCGCCAGCATAAGCCCGCCGAACAGGCAGGCCCAGGCCTGCTTGATGCCGAAAGCAAGAAACTCGAACAGGCCCAGCGTTACCGGCCCGCGCACGATCCACGCCCGCAGGGCTTCCCGGCGGGCGTGGAGGTAGTCACGGGGATCGGGGAACGCCAAGCGGACCTACTCCGCCCAGCTCGGCTTGCGGCGTTCGAGGAAAGCGGCGAGGCCCTCCTTGCCCTCTTCGGACGAGCGGCGGCGCGCAATGGCCTTGGCAGTGTGGACGAGCAGCGGATGGCCGATTTCCTCGTCCGCGACGTCGTCGACCAGCTTCTTGGCATCGGCGACAGCGCCCGGCGCCGCGGAGAAAGCCAGCTTGGCGAGATGCTCCTCCATCGCCGTCATCTCTTCCATGTCGGCGACCGTGTACTGGGCAAGTCCGATCTTCTCGGCGAAGTCTCCGTCGAAGCCCTCGCCCGAGGTGAAGAGCGCGCGCGCCCATTTCGGGCCGATCGCCTTGACCACGAAGGGCGAGATGGTCGCCGGCGTGAGGCCGAGACGGACTTCGGAGAAGCGGATCTTGGCATCCTTCATCACCACGCCGACATCGCAGGCCGCCAGCAGGCCGGCCCCGCCGCCCATCGCCGCGCCATGAACCAGGGCGACGGTCATCTGCGGCAGTTCGTAGAGGCGCTTGAGCATGGTCGCGAGCGCCATGGCGTCCTCTTCATTGTCAGCCTCGGTATAGTGCGCCGCCGCCTGCATCCATTCCAGGTCGGCACCGGCGGAGAAGCTCGGTCCGGCGCCGCGCAGGAAGACGATCCGCACGCCGTCCTCGTTCGCCCGCAGGGTCTCGAACATGTCGGACAGGGTCGCGATGACCTCGGCATTGAAGGCGTTGTGCTTGTCGGGCCGGTTGAGGGTGATGACGGCAACGCCGGCCGGGCTCACATCGAGAAGGACGGGGGCTTCGGACATGTCTGTCTCCGTTTTGCGTCAATACCCTAGGCTTACTGCCGGAGGCGGATTGCAACAATGAAAAAGGGCCGCTGCATGGCAGCGGCCCTTGAAGTCAGACTTGAAAACGGGGCCCGGCTCGCGGGCACGTACTCACTCGCCTCTGAACACGAGGCCCTTCAGCATGGACAGGATTGTGATTCCGATCAGGTACATGATCGCGATCCCGCCAAGATACAGGTAGTAGTTCGTCTCCGTGAACGGAGCCATGGATGCATTCATGTCGAAGGTGGCACCCTCGCGCACGATGGGCATCACATTGTCGACGATGACATGGATGATCACGCCGACGACGGTGAAGATCAGGATGGCGCCGAATTCACGCATGAGCAGCGCAAGCACCAAGGCGATCACGCCCAGCTGGATCCCCAGCGGCATCCAGTCCACCGCGGTGCCGTCCGCATTGCCCGCGAAGGCAATCAGGCCCGGCATGAAGAAGTCGATGGCGGGCTGGATATAGCCCATGATTTGGTCCAGAAATTCCATTGCGCGGTCCCCTTCCGCAACTAAACACGAGTCCAGCTTACCCCAAGTCAGACCCTTTGGTTAACGTTCTGTCGAATTTCACGGCTTGAAAAGCGGGTTCTCCTGAGAGGCGAATTCTATGAACCTTTTACGACAAGCCGTTTAATCGCGAACAGAATTCCGATCACGATCAGATAGCCTACAAACAAGGCCACGAGGTACCGCCAGAATTCAACTTCCAATACTTGGGGTAACTGGAAGCCTCCGACTTCGGCGATGACCGGGGCCATGACATCAAGAGCGATATGGGCCACGACCGCACCACCGGCGATAACGCCGATACGCGACCAGTTCGTCAGCATCAGCGTCGCCACAACGGCCACGAAGAGGCCCTGAACGGCATTCACCTCCGCAAAGCCCTCACGGGCCAGCACAAGCGCCTGATCGACGAACTCTGGCATACATCCCCCCATTTCCCGCATTCACGCGAGCAACGGGGACATCTTACCAAACATTAACCAATTGTCACGCACCGAACCGTCAGCTTCCTGACGCAACAAGCTGAAACTACGGGAAGACCGTCCCCCAGGGCCTGGCGGGAACGCCGTCAGATACCCTTCTGCCCCAGCGTGCGCACGCGCTCGAGCATGGCCAGGCGCCCCTTCTCGCCGGCCGCTTCCACAGCACCGAGAATGGTGTGCCGGACAGGCCGGAAGCCGGACATGCGGAAGATACCCTGCTCGATCGCCTTGAGGCTGTGAGCGCCGAAGATCAGCTTGTAGGCAAAGCCGGGCATGCCCATCGTCACGATCAGGCGCGCCGACTTGCCCTTCATCTTCTGCGCCGGCCATTTCGAGCTGTCGCCGGCGGTATCCAGGAAGAAGCCGCCCCGGCCGACCTGTTCGAGAAAACCCTTCAGCTTGGCCGGCAGACTGCCCAGCCAGAGCGGATACAGCAGGACGACATGATCCGCCGCCGCGATCTTCTCGCGCGCCGCGCAGAGGATGTCGTCGGGGGCCGTGGCAAAGGCGTCTGCGCTGTCGAGGTAACCGAAATCGAGATGCGCGACATCGATCCGGCTGACCTGATGCTCCCCGTCGAAGGCCCCTTCGGCATAAGCGTCGGCGAGCGCCGTGACGAAACGCCCCTCGGACGTATCAGGGTGACCGTTGATGATGCAGATATTCAGGCCCATTCGCGCGCATCCTCCCTCGAAAGGGCCACGCTAGCGCCGAATCGCTGTCTCCGCCGCGCGGCACGGCGCCGCAGGACGGTGCGGCTTACTTACATCCGGAACACGCCGAACTTCGTCTTCTCGATCGGAGCGTTCAGGGCGGCCGAGAGCGAGAGGCCGAGGACGCGTCGCGTGTCCTGCGGGGCGATGATGCCGTCATCCCATATGCGGGCGGTGGAGAAGTAGGGATTGCCCTCTTCCTCATAGCGCTGGCGGATCGGTTCCTTGAAGGCGGCTTCTTCCTCGACCGGCCAGTCCTCGCCGCGATGCTCCATGGAATCGCGCTTGACCGTGGCCAGCACGGAGGCGGCCTGTTCGCCGCCCATGACGGAAATGCGGGCATTGGGCCACATGAAGAGGAAGCGCGGGGAATAGGCGCGGCCGCACATGCCGTAATTGCCCGCCCCGTAGGAGCCGCCGATGATGACGGTGAATTTCGGCCCCTTGAAGGTCGAGACCGCGGTGACGAGCTTGGCTCCGTCCTTGGCGATTCCGCCCGCCTCGTATTTCGAGCCGACCATGAAGCCGGTGATGTTCTGCAGGAAGACCAGCGGAATGCCGCGCTGGGCGCACAGCTCGATGAAGTGGGCGCCCTTCTGGGCGCTTTCGGAGAAGAGGATGCCGTTATTGGCGATTATGCCCACCGGCATGCCGTAGAGGCGGGCGAAGCCGGTGACCAGGGTTTCGCCGTAGAGCTTCTTGAACTCGTCGAATTCGGAGCCGTCGACAATGCGGGCGATCACCTCGCGCACATCGTAGGGCGCACGGATATCGGCCGGGATCACCCCGCCCAGCTCGGCCGGATCATAGACCGGTTCGCGCGGCTCCGTGACGTCCAGCTCGACCTGTTTGACCGTGTTGAGCGTACCGACGATGCGCCGTGCCGTATGCAGGGCGTGCTCGTCATTGGCGGCGTAGTGGTCGGCCACGCCGGACGTGCGCGCATGCACGTCCGCGCCGCCCAGATCCTCGGCCGAGATCACTTCGCCCGTAGCCGCCTTCACCAGCGGCGGACCGCCCAGAAAGATCGTGCCCTGCTTGCGCACGATGACGGTTTCGTCGGACATGGCCGGGACATAGGCGCCACCTGCCGTACAGGAGCCCATGACGACGGCGATCTGCGGAATGCCCTCGGCCGACATGTTGGCCTGGTTGAAGAAGATGCGCCCGAAATGGTCGCGATCCGGGAAGACCTCGGCCTGGTGCGGCAGGTTCGCCCCGCCGCTGTCCACGAGATAGACGCAAGGCAGACGGTTCTGCATGGCGATTTCCTGCGCCCGCAAATGCTTCTTCACCGTCATCGGGTAATAGGCGCCGCCCTTGATGGTCGGATCGTTGCAGACGATCATCACCTCGCGGCCGGACACGCGGCCGATCCCGGCAATCATGCCGGCCCCGTGCACATTGCCCTCATACATGCCGTTCGCCGCCAGGGCGCCGATCTCGAGGAAGGGCGAGCCCGGATCGAGCAGGCGCTCGACGCGTTCGCGTGGCAGCAGCTTGCCCCGGGACAGATGCTTCTCCCGCGAGCGCTCGGACCCGCCCTCCGCGGCTTCGGCGGTCCGCTTGCGCAGCTCGGCGACCAGCGCATCCATGGCGGCGGCATTCTCCTTGAAGTTTTCGGAGGCCGTATCGAGGGCGGAAACGAGTTGGGTCATGAAGCAAACCAGTCCGGACAAGGAAAATCTTGGCGCAATTAATCGTCCCTTCAACAATATCGCAATGGCCAGACCGCAATGCGCGCGGCAAAAAACACCTCACGGAGCGATAAAGGCGGACAGGTCCTGCCTCCGGGATGAGCGTCCTGCGCTGCCCCGGCGAACGGCCGCGTGCTGCCTTGCATCCATTCGGTCCCGGCGAAGCATCCCATCAGGGAAACCGACGGGGAGACCGACATGCTGAAACAGACCGCCCTTCTCCTGGTGAGCTTCGCGCTGACCACGAGCGCCATGGTGAATGCCCAGACGCCATCCGACGCGCCACCGCCGCAGGTCATGGTGCTCGGGACGTTCCACTTTACCGGCGGCGGCAGCGACTTGATCAACTCGGAAGTCGACGATTTCCGCAGTCCGCGGCGCCAGGCCGAAATCGCCGAGGTTCTCGACCGGCTGGAAGCTTTCGCGCCGACGCGCATTCTCGTGGAGCTGCGTCCGGAGCACGAGGCCGACTTCAACATGGCCTACCAGGCCTGGCTGGCCGGTGAGCGGGACCTGACGGTCAATGAACGCCAGCAGATCGGCATGGCGCTGGCCGGGCGCCTCGGACACAACCGGCTCTACGCCGTGGACGTCGAGGGCAATATGGACTTCGACGGCATGATGGGTGCGGCCGCCAATGCCGGCCAGCAGGACGTGATCCGCGATTTCTCGGCCTATGCCGACCAGATTCGCGCCCTGACGGTCGTTCAGGATGCGCCGGAACGCACCGTCCGCGAACGGCTGATCGACCAGAACAGCCAGCCTATGCGCGACATGCACAGCATCTACCTCCTGCTCGCCCAGATGGGGCCGGCGGAGAATCCGGCCGGGGCGCGGGAGATGACGAACTGGTGGGGTCGCAATCTCCACATATTCGCGAATATTTCGCGCCATGCGGAACCGGGAGAGCGTCTGCTCGTTATCTATGGCTCGGGGCACAAATACCTGCTCGACCAATTCGTGGACCGCGCGCCGAATATGGTCTGGGTCGATCCGCTCCCCTATCTCGCGGATTAACCTGCCGGCGGATAAATTATCCGCCCCTCGTCCGGCGCCTCCCTTGGCCCGCAGGAGGCTTTCCCGTAAGGTTTCAAAGTCGAACGGAATACGAATTGGAGACAATTTGAGATCGGGATTTAACATCTGATTCAGGGCCCGGGCGGACCCTGATTTCGATGAAAGTTTCGATTCGCTAGATTCGATTCCGGTCGACATGGGAGGCGTCGATGCACAGACAAGCAATTGTATCTGCTGCTATAATCAGCTTCTCCGCGAGCCTCGCGGAGGCGCAGAACACGCCTGATGCCCAAGCCTGGCTAATCCCTCAGCCGGCAACGGCGGACAGCGCCCCACTCAGATGGCGCCTCTCGACCGAAACGGCCCGCCGGGACGGTCTGGTCCTCGACGAATCGGATGTTTCGAACAGCGATGTCTCGGCCATTGCCAGCCAGGTCGACATCTATCCCTTCGGCGACGACTTCTACCTCTCGGCGGGCACGGTCGCCGGTCTCGACCCGCGCCGCAGCGCACCGGCCTGGACGCTGAGCCCCGACGCTCCGGCCTGGGCGCAATTCCCGCATACCGAGCTTTACGAAGACCAGGGCGGCAACCGCCTCGTCGAGCTGACCCGCTATCTCGGAGCCGGCATCACCGTGCGGACGATCGACAGCTGGAGCCTTACGGTCGAGGGCGGCGCCTATTTCCAGGACCGCGGACAGGATCGCATGATGATGTTCGATCCGGAGACGGGCGAGGAAGTCCCGCTTCTCGATGATCTCGACACTGTCGACCGCGAAGCCGTCGGCGAACCGCAATCGCGCTCGGTGCGTTCGGTCGGACATCTCGTCCTGCGCCGCCGCTTCTGATCTGCGCACAGTACCGGGCTTTCCGGTCCTGCCTTCCCTCTTCATCTCGCCTGGCAGGGCACCTAGAGTGAGCGGTGAATCACCGGATCCTCGTACGCCATGCCGCTCAATCTCTCCTTCCTGCCTTTCCTCAATCGCATCGAGAAATCCGTGCTCGATGCCGTCGAGCACGAGGTGGAATGGTTCTGCCTTCCGGCGGGACAGCTGCTCTTCCGGGAAGGCGAGACGGCGGACGCCTTCTACCTGGTCCGCTCGGGCGCCCTCGCCGCCTTCCGCAACGGTGCCCTTCAGCGTCCCGACCTGCTCGGTTATATCCGTGCCGGGGAGCCGGTCGGCGAGATGTCCCTGCTCGAGGAAGTGCCCCACAGCGCTTCGGTCTATGCCCTTCGCGACAGCGAGATCGTCCGCATCCCCAAGGCGAGCTTCGACCGGCTGACCAACAAGCATGCCAGCCTGATGCGCGAGCTGTCGCGGATGATGGTGTCGCGCCTGCGCGGGCATGGCCGCAATCGGGGGTCCGAGCCGCGGGTCTTCGCCATGATCGGCACCTCGCCCACGATCGATCTCGATTTCCGGAGCCAGGAATTGCAGTCCGCCCTCGCGGATCTCGGCGTGCGCTGCGCAATCGCGGACGACAGCTGTGCGGACTGGTCTGCGAAACAGCTGGACGAGCTGGAAGCCGAGCACGACATCGTCCTCATGACGGCCCGCCTCTCCGATCCCGCCTGGGCGCGCCGGGCCATGGGCCGCGCGGACCGGATGTGGCTTTTCGCGCGGGCCGATGCGCGCCCCTCGCGCCCGATCCTGCCCGACGATCCTTCGCCCGCCGCCCGTCTGAAGCTGCTCGATGTGGTCCTGCTCCACCCCAAGGGCGTGCAGGCAGCTTCGCGCCCCCAGGACTGGGCGGACGCAGCCGAGGCCGCACGGGTTTTCCACTGGCGGCAGGATTTCCACCGGCCCGACACGGCCCGTCTCGCGCGCACCCTGGCCGGGAAATCGGTCGGTCTGATCGTATCCGGCGGCGGCGCGCGGGCCTATGCGCATCTCGGCGCGATCCGGGCGCTGCGCGAAGCCGGCATGCCCTTCGATTTCGCCGGCGGGGCATCCATGGGGGCGATCATCGCCGCCGGCATCGCCCTCGACTGGGACGATGACGAGCTGGAAGCACGGATTCGCAAGGCCTTCGTGGATTCCAACCCGCTGGACGACTGGAATCTGCCCGTCATTTCCCTGACCAAGGGCAAGAAAGTCGACGCACGACTGAAGGAGCATTTCGGCGACGCCCATATCGCCGATCTCGCGCGTCCCTTCTTCTGTCTCTCCTCCAATCTCGCCAGCGGTCGGCCCTTCGTGCACCGGTCCGGCTGTCTGCGCGACGCGCTGCGCGCCTCGATCGCGATCCCCGGTCTCCTCCCGCCCGTCGTCTCGAACGGGCAAATTCTCGTGGACGGCGCCGTCTTCACCAATTTCCCGGCCCGCGAGATGCGGGCTTTTCACCGTGGCGCCGTCGTCGGGGTCGATGTGACGCGTGCCCAGGGTCTCAACCCGAACGACTTCATTGATCCGCCGAACTTCTTTGGCTGGGTCGGCAAGCACGGGTTCAAATCCCTGCCGCCCATCGCCTCCCTGCTGATGCGGGCGGCGACCGTGGGCGTGGCGGACGATCGCGATATCGGGCGCGAAGCCGCAGACCTGCTCATCCTGCCTGAAACCCATGTCGATATCCGCGACTGGGGCTGCTTCGAGGAAGTCATCGAGTCCGGCTATGTCGCAGCGCAGGAAATGCTCGCCGGCATCGAGGACGAGATGCGAGACACGCTCCAGCTCAAGCCGGGCGGAAACCCGATATCAAAGCGCGACTGGGATAACTGACGCGATCAGTAAGGCGGATAATTGAGATCCCAGAGGATGAGCTGGATCGCCCGGCGCCCGGTCAGACGGGCACGGCAGATCGCCTGTTCGGCCAGCGCGGACTGAGTGCCTGCATAAAAGCTCGCCAGCATGGCGCAATCGGCATCCCGGCTGACCAGCCAGGCGTCCTGCGCCGCAGCCAGCGCCGCCTGACCGCCGCTGCTCATCGAGGCGGCCATCGTCTCCCGGGCCTCGGCCAGATGCCTCTCCCAGGCATCGGCTTCCTCATTGTGGCATCGCACCACGCCTTCCGGCGTCGCGCCCTCCTCGCTCAACTCGTTGCAGGCGGTCGCATACTCGAAAATACAGCTTTCCATCCGGCCGTCATTGCGATGCCGGTAGAGACAGGCCGAGATCGTATCGAAGGCGGAAAGCCGCGGCATGGCAGGCTGGGCCGTAGCCGCGGGCGCGGGCGCGGCGGGCGCTTCCGCAGCCTGGCTGCAGCCGGTAAAAAGCATGGCGGACAGGATCGCCGGTGCAAACAGGGATCGGATCATCGGGTAACTCCTCAAGCCAATGTCACGCTAGCAGGCTGCGAGCTTCAGCGATATTCCGGATTGGGATGATCGAAACGCTCGCCGGCATCCCACGCCTCGCGGGAATTGCCTTCGGCCGGCAGCCCGCCCGCATCCTTGAGCAGCTTGGCCATATGCATGACGTTCCAGCTCATGAAGGTCGTGTTGCGCTGGGTGAACATGTTCTGCGGCCCGCCGGAGTCCGGGTCCAGATAGGACGGCCCCGGTCCCGCCTCCCCGATCCATCCGGCATCGGCCTGGGGCGGTATGGTCAGCCCGATGTGCTGGAGCGCATAGAGCACGCTCATGGCGACATGCTTGATACCGTCCTCATTGCCGGTGACGATGCACCCGCCGACCTTGCCGTAATAGCCGTACTGGCCGCGATCATTCGTCTCGCCGGACTGGGCGTAGAGGCGCTCGATGAGTATCCGGGCCACGGAACTTTCCTCGCCCAGCCAGATTGGCGTCCCGACGACGAGGATGTCGGCCCGGCTGATCTTCGCCCAGAGCTCCGGCCAGTCGTCACGCGCCCAGCCATGCTCGCGCATGTCCGGATAGACACCGAACGCAATGTCGTGATCGACCAGCCGGATCATCTCCGTCGTCACGCCGTGGGACTCCATGATGGATTTCGAGACCTGCATCAGGCCGGCCGTGTGCGACGGCTCGGGCGTCCGCTTGAGCGTGCAGTTGATGAAAACGGCGGAGAGGTCGGAATAGTCGGGCATGAAAAAGCTCCGGGCAGCGATCCTGCCCGGAGCCTATCAAGCCTTCACACGGCTGGCAGCGATTAGTTCGTCTCGTCGAACAATTCGCGGCCGATCAGCCAGCGTCGGATCTCGCTCGTGCCCGCGCCGATCTCGTAGAGCTTGGCGTCGCGCAGGAGGCGGCCCGTGGGGTATTCGTTGATATAGCCGTTGCCGCCCAGCAGCTGGATCGCGTCCAGCGCCATCTGGGTTGCGCCCTCGGCGGCATAGAGAATGGCGCCGGCAGCGTCCTTGCGGCTCGTCTCGCCGCGGTCGCAGGCCTGGGCCACGGCATAGACATAGGCGCGCGTCGCATTCATGCGCACATACATGTCGGCCAGCTTGCCCTGCACCAGCTGGAACTCGCCGATGGAACGGCCGAACTGCTTGCGCTCGCGGATATAGGGCATCACCACGTCCATGCAGGACTGCATGATGCCTACCGGGCCGGAGGCCAGCACGGCGCGCTCATAGTCGAGGCCCGACATCAGCACTTCCACGCCGCCATTGAGCGGGCCCATCACATTCTCTTCGGGAACCTCGCAGTCTTGGAAAACGAGCTCGCCGGTCTCGGAGCCGCGCATGCCCAGCTTGTCCAGCTTCTGGGCCACGGAGAAGCCCTTCATGCCCCGCTCGATCAGGAAGGCGGTGATTCCGCGCGAGCCCGCGCTGGCATCGGTCTTGGCATAAACGATCAGCGTATCGGCGGCCGGCGCATTGGTGATCCACATCTTCGAACCGTTGAGGATGTAGCGATCGCCCTGTTTCTCGGCCTTCAGCTTCATGGAGACGACGTCGGAACCGGCGCCCGGCTCTGACATGGCCAGCGAGCCGACATGCTCGCCGGACATCAGCTTGGGCAGGTAGCGGGTCTTCTGTTCGGCCGTGCCCCAGCGGCGCAGCTGGTTCACGCAGAGGTTCGAGTGCGCACCGTAGGACAGGCCCACCGATGCCGAAGCGCGGGAAATCTCTTCCATCGCAATGACGTGTTCGAGATAGCCCAGGCCCGAGCCGCCATCTTCTTCCTCGACCGTGATTCCAAGCAGGCCGAGCTCGCCCATCTTGGTCCACAGGTCGGGCGGGAAGACGTCCGTCTTGTCGATCTCGGCGGCGCGCGGCGCGATCTCGTCAGCGGCAAAGGAACGGACGGTGTCGCGGATCATGTCCGCGGTGTCGCCCAGATTGAAATCGAGGGAGGGATATTGGTTCGGTATCATGCCGCGCGATGTAGCATGCGGGTCCGACCGGTCAAGATTTACCGGTGCAGTGCGCGAAACAGAATTTTGCGAATCCGATCAGCCGGAGGCGTTTTGTTTCAACTTGGCCAGCCAGATCGAAGCAAGCTGCCAACCAGCGGTGATTGCCACAAAACTTCCACCCACAAAGGCGGCGACCTCTGCGGACATGGGGCGTTCGCTGAGAATCTGCTCGAGATTGTCGAACACGCCGATCCCGCCGACCGTGGCGGCCACGGCACCAGCGCCGAAGGCAGCCAGGAAGGCCCAGGCCCCGTCATCGGCGCGCGGCGCGGGCTTTTCGACGGCCGGGTGCAGGTCCGCCGCCAGATCCTTCGGAGAGAAGTCATCCTCGCCGGTCAACGGGTCGGACCCGTCCAGCAGAGCATCGGCGGGGGCATGCTCGTCGGTGATCGGCGCCAGCTTCTCGCGATGGCCGGCCTCGACTTCGCCGACGGCGCCGCTGGCTTCCGCCGGCGTTTCCGCAGGGTGCGGCGGCGCGTCCTGCCCCGCACCGGAGACAGCGCGTTCGACGATTTCCGCCACGCGTGCCTCTTCCGGCGTCTCGGACGTGACCTCGTGCGACGCAACGGCTTCCGGAGTATCGACGTCCGCGGTGCCGGTCGCGACCGCCTCGGCCGCCGACGGCGCTTCGTCCCTGGATATATCCTCTTCGGCGAGCATTTCTGCGGCGATCGCAGCCATGCCGGCCTCATTCTCGCCGGCCGCGTCATCCGCCTCGACCGCCTCCGGCGCAGTTCCGGCTTGCGCCTCCAGACTCGCATCCGCGGCGGCAGCCGGCTCGCCTTCCGGCAGCCGGCCCACCATGACGGAGGTGAAGGCATAGCCAACCGGCTGTCCCTCGGGCAGATCGAGAGAGAATGATCGGGTTTCGGGCTCCGGTTCAGGCTCGGGCCGTGGCTCTGGCTGCACGGCCATCGTCTGGCGCGTCAGGGTGAAGCCCAGGTCCATACCGTCGGGCATGTCGAAAGCGGCCAGCGGAGCCGGAGCCGGCGCCGGCTGCGCGGGAGCCGCGTCTTCGGCATCCGGACCGTCGGCTTGCGCCTCGGCACCCTCGCCGTCCCCGGCGATTTCCTCGGCCATGCGCGCCATGACGCGCTCGGCCGCCGCATCGCTCGCTGCGGGCATGCTCGGAGGCATGTCCGGCTGCGGTGCGGGTTGCGGATCGTATTCGGGTTGAGGATCCGGCTCGTATTCAGGCTGCGGCTCCGGTTCGATCTCCGGGGCCGGCTCCGGCGTTATGTCGGGCTCGGGTTCGATCTCGGGCTGCGGTTCCGGCTCGATTTCCGGATCGCCCGCCATTTCCGGTTCGACATGTTCGAGCGCCTCGAACTCGGCCTCGATCGGATCGTCGCGCAGATCGGACACGCGCGCTTCGGCGCTGGACAGACCATCGCCGCGTCCCAGCGTCTCGTCGTCGAGCGGCAGGGCTTCCACGGTCGCGATGATACGGGCGATTTCCGCTTCCGCCTCGCGGCGATTGGTGATGGCCCGGTCCGGCGGCGGAGGCGGCGGCGGCGGCGCGAACGCTTCGACCGGCGCCTGGCGCGGCGGCGTCACGCCCGCGATCGCCCCTTCGAGCACGCGTTCCTCGGCCGGATGTTCCACCTTGATGACCAGTTCGACCGGCAGGGAGCGCTCGCCCGAGGGCGCCGGCAGTCGCGCGTCCAGAAAGAGCGTGCTCTCGGCATCGCGCCGCGCGCTCGACCCGTCGCCATAGCCGGCCAGGGCCTCGCCGGCTGCGTCCATGCGGCCTTCATAGAGATAGCGTGCCACATCGGAACGGCGGAAGGCGTCCGCCCCGATATCGTGCACGAAGGAGATGAGCGCGTCGCGCTGGCCGCGGGCCAGCGGCTCGTTGGCCGCCTCGTCGATCACCTCTTCCGCCTGCATCACGTCATAGATCAGCAGCAGCGAGGCTTCTTCCTCGGTCACCTTGACGCCATGGCGCGCAGCGGCCCGATGGCCGTAGCCCACGACCCAGCGTCCGTCGCCGCCCTGTTCGGCAGTGGCGCGGAAAGGCTCGAACCGTTTGATCAGGTCACGGGCAGCCGGAGATGATTTCAGTCGCGGTTTCATCGTGTTCCGTTTCGAGACGGCGGACAGGCTCTGGCCTCTCCAGATGCAAGCCCGGCACCGTTCGCCTCAGCTCGCATCGTCGAGAAAGACATCGGTCGTGTCCAGCGCAGTAAAGGGCGCGAAGAAACCGCCGCCCGTTCCGCCGCCGACGAGATAGATGCCGTCCTCGAGCACGGCCGCATCGGCGCCCGTCCGTGGCGATGGCAGATCGGCCTCGGCCTGCCAGGCGGCTTCGCCGGGCTGCCAGGAGCTGTGAGCCTGCAGCGTGGTACGCCCATCGGCCGCACGGCCACCGAACACGTGTATACGGCCGTTATAGGCCGCGATGGCCATGCCGCTCCGCGGAGCAGGCAGATCGGGTCCGCGGCTCCAGCTCTGCGTTTCGGGATCGAAGATATCGACCCGCGCACTGGTCTCTCCCTCAAGCAGGCCGCCCACCACATAGATCAGCCCGCCCATCGCGGTCACGGCGACGGCACGGCGTGTGATCCCGGCCGGCACGGTAAGGCTTTCCCATTCGCGGGCGACCGGATCGAATGCGAACACCGTCTCGTCGTCGCGCAGGCCGCCTATGGCGTAGAGTGTATCATCGACCGAGATCAGCGCGAAATCGGCCTTGGCGGACGGCATGGCGACCTCGCTCTGCCAGATATTGCCGCGTTCGGACCACGACCACATGGACGCGCTGGGCGCCACCTGACCGTCTTCGCCCGGCGCATATCCGCCGGCGGCATAGATACGCCCGTTCGCAGTGGCCATGCCGAATTGTTCCAGACCGCGCGGCAGCGGGGTCTCCGGCAGCCAGCGATCCAGGATCAGGTCATAGCTCTCGAATTCGTCTCGCGGTTCGGTCAGCCCGGATCCGCCGGCAGCGAACAGACGACCGTCGATCACCGTCACGGCGAGCCCCGCACGCGGGGCGTCGAGCCGGGCGGCGGTTTCCCACCGGCCTTGCGCTTCGGCCATTGCCGGCGCGGCGAGCGCGACGGCCATCGTCAAGATCAGACTACGCATTATGTAACCATTACCCGTTCCGGTGCGCTCTGGCGACGCACTCTGTTCCGGGCATTATCATCACAAGAGGACGAGTGTCGCCAGTCCCAGAAATGCAAGGAAGCCGACGACGTCGGTCACGGTGGTCACGAAGACCGACGAGGCCACAGCCGGGTCGGCGCCCGCGCGCACCAGCCCCAGCGGGACGAGAATTCCCGACAGGCCGGCGCAGGCGAGGTTGAGCACCATGGCCAGCGCGATGACGCCGGCGAGCTCGAAATTCTGGAACCAGAGCAGGGTCACGACGCCCATCACGGCCGCGAAGATCAGCCCGTTCGCCAGCCCGGTGGCGAGCTCGCGCCAGATCACCCGCATGGCGTTGGCGGCGGTCAGGTCGCGCTCGGCGATGGCCCGCACGGCAACGGCGAGCGATTGGGTTCCCGCATTGCCGCCCATCGAGGCGACGATCGGCATCAGCACGGCCAGCGCGACGATGCTTTCGATCGCGCCCTCGAACAGCGCGATCACGCCGGATGCGAGAATGGCGGTGCCCAGATTGACCAGCAGCCAGGGCGCCCGCGACCGCACGGACCGGACGACCGTATCGGACAGGCCGGCCTCGTTGACGCCGGCGAGCGCCAGCATGTCTTCCTTGTTCTCGTCCTGGATGACATCGACGATATCGTCGAGCGTCAGCATACCCGTCAGGCGGCCGGCCGCATCGACCACCGGTGCCGAGACGAGGTGGTATTTCTGGAAGAGATAGGCGACCTCCTCCTGGTCGGTCTCCGGATCGACCAGGATGCGCGGCGTTTCCATCAGATCGCTCAGCGTCACGTCCCGCTTGGCGCTGAGAAGACGGCAGACGGGGATTTCGCCGACCGGGCGGAAGCCGGTATCGACCACGAAAAGGTCGTGGAACTTGTCCGGCAGCACTTCGTCATTGGCGCGCATGTGATCGAGCGCATGGCCGACGGTCCAGAAGTTCGGCGCCGCCACGAATTCGCGCTGCATGAGGCGGCCGGCCGTCTCGTCGTCGAAGGCCAGGCTGCTCTCGACGGCCTCCCGTTCCGTGTCGGAGATTTCCGCCAGCACAGCGGCCCGGACGCTCTCGTCGAGTTCCTCGACAACCTCGGTCGCGTCATCGCTGTCCAGTTCCTGGATCGCCGCCGCGAGGTGCGAGGTTTCCAGGAAAGCCATGACGATTTCGCGCGTATCCGGCTGGATTTCCGCCAGCACGTCGCCGGTGAAGATATCGGGCGTGAGCAGCGCCAGCGTTTCCAGCTGACCGGCGGAGAGCTGTTCGAGAACGTCCGCCACATCGGCGGCGTGGAGCGGTGCCAGCATGCGCCGGACGAGCTCCGCATCCTGGTCGAGAATCGCCGCGCGCAGATTGGCGACGAATTCCGGATCCGTGTCCGCCAGGGCCGGCGAATCATGGAGGATTTCGTCTTCCAGCGCAGCTTCGCTCATAAGCGGCTCCTCGGTCTCGGCATCGCGGTGACGGGCGCGTGCCCGGCACGTCGCAGGGCAGGCGGGGCGGTCGCTGCCGCCTCCCCGATTGTCTTAAACGTGCTGCCGGACAACCTCAATCGGATTGACCGGAAGACACCGCATTTCAAGACAAATCCGGGTCGCCCCCGGCAAGCGGCGTCATTGTCCGGATTCGCAAACAAGCAAAAGCCCCGTTCGTCGAACGGGGCTTTTCGTTTCCCGGTCATCGGGATATCTCCGCAGGGTCGCATCTGGCGTCCCCGAGCCATCCTGTGCGGCATGCAGAGATACCGGCCCGGTGAGTCGCAAGCGAAGGCTCTTTCGCTATGCCATTCCTCCCACAAACGGTTCGGTATCGCCCAGATTTACCCGATACAGGCGAACCGCCCCGAAACATCTCTTGCGGTGGCAACGCAATACGCTCTCGACCTGATCCAGATAGGCTCCTTCGAACGCTTTTCTTTCAAGCAATTCCCTGGCTGTGTAATAGCGATGCGCCCCGCAATCCCGGCATGCGATTTCAAGCCGCTCTTCCGGGGGCAGGTCATCAAGGCGCAGATCCGATTTCCAGTTCACCAGAAGTCCTCCGCCCTGGGTATCCGCGTATAGGATATCTTTCCGCCGGCATAACCGCCCGACGGGGGTCGCCAAAAACCCTGAGTGACGATGGTCGACGCGTAGCGCTTGTTCAAAGAATCTATAGCCGTTTGTATTTTCTCCCATTTTTGCCTCTTCAAATCGTCGTCGACCAACCAGTCGAGCTGACGCTCCGTAGCAGGCGTAAGGTCGGCAAGGGTGACGCCGACGCGAAATATCCTTGTTCCCGGATCAAGCACTGACCGCGCGCGACGCCAGAGCCGGTCGAGGGCCTCCAGACACGCATTGTCGTCGAAGGCATCATGCAAGGATGTCCCGTCCGAATAGCTTCCTTCCTGAATGGACATCCAGATCCATAACTGGCCGGCATACCAGTTATCCCGCCGCATTCGCCTTGCCGCCTTTACCAGCAAGAGACGGGCGCAATCATAGGCTTTCGGAAGAAGGCGGTGCGAAGGCGGCAAAACCCGCCCGTGTCCATACATCCTGCGTTTGGATGGCTGGGCCTGAATGTCATAGCCGTGAAGCGCGTACCAAAGACGCTCTCCATTTACGCTCCGCCAGAGCTTTCGCATTTGTTTCGGCTGGGTTTTCCACAAATCGGACATCGAGTAGATGCCTGCGCGGTTGAGGCGCGCCTGCATGCGCTTGCCGACACCGGAAAGGTCTTCGATCGGGCGCGCCAGCAATGGCGCCGGCATGTCGTCCGGATGCCAGATGGTCACGCCATCAGGCTTGTCCACCTTGCAGGCTATTTTTGCGAGTTGACGGTTTGCCGCCATGCCGATCGAGCAGGTAATGTGCTCTCCCACATGCTGACGGATTCTGGTTTTTATGCGGTCAGCCAGTGCAATGGGATCGGCGATATCCTTCGGGCTCAGCCGGCACGTCAGTTCATCGATCGACTTGATCGCATCGACAGGCAAAATGGCCGTTATTTCGCTGAGCAGGGTTGCATGGGCCCGCCGGTAGAGGTCGGGGCTTTGCGGTACGAGCACAAGATCGGGACAGGCCGCACGCGCTTCGTCGATCGGCATGACGTTTCCGAGCCCTGCCGCCTTGGCTTCCTTGGAACACGCTATGATGCAGGTGTTACGCGTCACCCCTTGCATGGGAATGATACCGACGGGCTTTCCCCGCAATGACGGTCTTGCCTGCTGTTCCACGCTGGCGAAAAAGCCGTCGAAGTCCAGGTAGAGGCGTTCTATGGTTTCGGGTTTGCGCATGAGCTGAATGGGTCAAATGGCCAGACCCGATTAGAACAAAACAGGAACACTTGAGTCAATCAGCTCCAGCGTGCGCGGCCGATCCGGACGAACGGGAAATTGATTCGCGGCAAGGGCGGCTTGGACCCGGGCACCCGCAACGCCCGAATCGAACCAACCGGCCCGCGGAATGAAGCGCGACCTGGCATACGTGACGATGTGAAAGGGTCTTCGCTCGGACGAATGCGAGCCGGAAGCTTCTTGCAGATAACGGCTCCCGCCGCACGCCGGAGCATCGCGCCGGAGATTTCCGGCGTCATTTCACATCTTGCAAGAAAGATGATGGTGCGGTCGAGAAGACTCGAACTTCCACGGGTTTTACCCCACAGCGACCTCAACGCTGCGCGTCTACCAATTCCGCCACGACCGCACGTCATGGAGGCGCGGGAGATAGCAACATCCCCGCACCTTGTGAAGGCCCTTGTGCAATCCTTTTTGCAGTGGCCTTTTGCAGTCGCCGTTACGCCGCTGCGAAGAATTCGTTGGAGTCGGCCGGCCCGGTAATGGACACGGCAATGCGATCGCCCTGGATGACGACGTCGCCACGGGCAATGGGATGATTGTTGGCCAGGATCCAGACCTGGTCGTCCTCACCCGAATCGAGGGGAATCACCGCGCCCCGGCCCATCCGCAGGAATTGCTGGATTGGCATCTTGGAACGGCCAAGCAGGACAGAGATTTCGACTTCGACACTGCCGATCTGCGACACGGCTTACTCCCGGGCTTGCGGATTTGAATCGCGAGCCCGATGTTTGGCCCATACGGTTTCCGCAGCGTTAAGATTTTTGCATATGACATCACAGCCGGTCGAATGGGCCGTTTCCGGGGGCTTTGTGCCCTACCCTGCCGCCGTCGACTTCATGGAGACGCGGGCCCGCGCCATTGCCGACGGCGAGGCGCCGGAACTCGTCTGGCTGCTGGAACACGCCCCGCTCTACACGGCCGGCACGAGCGCCAAACCCGAAGACCTGCTGATGCCGGACCGTTTCCCGGTCTACGAGACCGGGCGCGGCGGCGAATACACCTATCACGGACCCGGCCAACGCGTGGCCTACATCATGCTCGACCTCACCCGGCGCGGACGCGATGTGCGCAAATTCATCCAGGACCTGGAGCGCTGGCTGATCGGCAGTGCCGCCCAGTTCGGCGTCGAGGCCGGCCCGCGCGACGGCCGCGTCGGTGTCTGGGTCGACCGCGGCGGAGGCAAGGAAGACAAGATCGCCGCCATCGGCGTGCGCCTGCGGCGCTGGGTGTCCTTTCACGGCATCGCCTTCAATGTCGCGCCGGATCTCAGCCATTTCGGCGGTATCACGCCGTGCGGCATCGCCGATCCGCGCTATGGCGTGACCAGTCTCGCCGATCTCGGGCACGACGTCTCCATGGCGGATTTCGACGCCGCCCTGCACCTTGCCTTTACGGAGATTTTCGGTCCGGCGACGCGCACGGACGCGCCCCGGCTCGAGGGCTGATCAGCTCAGCGGCGCCGGAGGCTTGCGCATCTGGAAGAACCAGATGGCGAAGGCTGCAATGACCAGCCAGAATCCGATGAAGGAGGCTGGCTGGGACGCCTCTACGAGGCTTGGCAGATACTCGGGATCCTGCTCGATCGTCCGCGTAAATGCATCGAGAAACTCCTGATCATTCAGAGCTTCCTCCAACGCTGCCTGGTCTGCGGTATCGACCCCGTTCGCAGCTGCGAACTCGATTAGATCGAACATCATGCGGATCATCGCTCCAACAATCGCTCCGATAAACTTGCCGATCACCGCGATGCCCACCGGCAGCGCTGCCAGGCCGATATCGCGGCCTGCATGACGGCGGCGATTGGCGTGCAGGCTGAAGACGAAGAACCAGATCGCCAGCATCCCAACCAGACCCGGCGGCGTCCCGCCGATCGTGCTCATTCGCAGGAAGTCGAGCACGGCCAGCACGCCGATCCCGAGGAGATAGGCCGTGGTGGATGCCTTGTAGGCCGGAAGGAACAGGACCAGCGGGTTCATGGCGTCTCCTTGCCGGGCGCGACGCCCGTCTATTCGAACTCGATCAGCAATTCATCGGCCGCGACGGAAGCGCCGGCCTCGACATTGATGGACTTGATCGTGCCATCGGTCTCCGCGCGAAGCACGTTCTCCATTTTCATCGCCTCGACGATGATGAGCGGCTCGCCGGTCTTCACCTCCTGGCCTTCCTCGACCTCGACCATGACCACAAGGCCCGGCATCGGCGAGACGACCAGCTTGGCCATGTCCGGCTTTTCCTTCTCGGGCAGGATGGCGTGCAGTTCCGCCGAGCGCGGCGTGCAGACGAGCGCGGTCGCAGAGAAACCGCGATGGCGCAGCACATAGCCTTCCGTCCGGTCGGCGAATTCCAGCGCGACGGCCTCGCCATTGATAGCGGCCTCGAAGAGATAGCGTCCCGGACGCCAGGCCGTTTTCAGCTCCAGCGGCTCGGTCACCAGGGACGGCGCGCGCAGCGTGGCCGCACCGTCGCCATGCATCTCGATCTCGACCGGGATGCGGCGCTTGTCGAGCAGCACCACCCATTCGCGGCTGTCCGGCTCGTCCGCCGGGCGCAGGCGGCCCTCGGTCAGCGCGGCGCGGCGGATCAGCGTCTCGTGCACGAAGGCGGCGGCACAGCTCATGGCGACGAGCTGGTTCTCGCGCGGCGCCGTGCCCGCAAAGCCTTCGGGGAAATGTTCCGGGATATAGCCTGTGTGGATGCGTCCGGCCCGGAAGTCCGCCTCGTCCAGCACGGCGGACAGGAAGGGCGCATTCGATTGCAGGCCTTCCACATGCAGCCGGTCCAGCGCTGAGGCGAGCGTTTCGATGGCCGTCTCGCGATCCTTGCCGTAGCCGATCACCTTGGCGATCATCGGATCGTAGAAGAGCGAGATCTCGTCGCCCTCGCGAACGCCGCTGTCGATGCGCAGCGTGCCCTCGCCCAGCGGGCCTTCGGACGGCTCCAGGAAGCGCTTGAGACGGCCGATCGAGGGCAGGAAGCCGCGATACGGGTCCTCGGCATAGAGGCGTGCCTCGACGGCCCAGCCGTCGATGCCGACATCGGCCTGCTTGAGCTCGAGCGGCTTGCCGGCGGCCGAACGGATCATCTGCTCGACCAGGTCGAGACCGACGATGAGTTCGGTCACCGGATGCTCCACCTGGAGACGGGTATTCATCTCCAGGAAGTAGAAATTCCTGTCCTTGTCGACGATGAACTCGACCGTGCCCGCGCTGTCGTAATCGACGACTGCCGCAAGGGCGATCGCCTGGGCGCCCATGGCCTCGCGGGTCTTCTTGTCGAGGAAGGGCGACGGCGCCTCTTCGAGCACTTTCTGGTTCCGGCGCTGGACCGAGCATTCCCGCTCATTGAGGTGGACCACATTGCCGTGCTTGTCGCCGAGCACCTGGATCTCGATATGGCGCGGTTCCTCGACGAATTTCTCGATCAGGATGCGGTCGTCGCCGAAGGAGGACTTGGCCTCGTTGCGGGCGGCCGTGAAGCCTTCCTTCACCTCGGCATCCGATCGCGCGATGCGCATGCCCTTGCCGCCGCCGCCGGCCGAGGCCTTGAGCATGACCGGATAGCCGATCGCCTTGGCCGCCGCGAGCGCCGTGTCGGCATCGCTGATCTCGCCGTCGGCGCCGGGGATCGTCGACACGCCGGCCTTGGCGGCGAGCTGTTTGGAACGGATCTTGTCGCCCATCGCATCGATAGCGTTCACATTGGGGCCGATCCAGGCCACGCCCATCTCCTCGAGCGCCTTGGGGAAGGCCGCATTCTCGGACAGGAAGCCGAAACCGGGGTGCACGGCATCCGCGCCGGTCTCTTTGATCGCGTCGAGAATCTTGTCCAGCACCAGATAGCTCTCGCCCGGCGCCGGCGGGCCGATATGCACGGCCTCGTCCGCCATCTCCACCGCAAGACTGTCGGCATCCGCATCGGAGTAGACGGCCACCGTCGCGATCCCGAGGCGGCGGCAGGTCTTGATGACGCGGACGGCAATCTCGCCGCGATTGGCGATCAGAATCTTCTTGAACATGCTGGCCCCAAACCGGATGCAGGCGAACGCCCTGGATAGAGCCCAAGGGTTTAGCGTGGCTTGCCGTCCGGCGGCAAGCGGTCGGATCGGTCGGCTTCAGCGCTTTCCTGCGCCCGCTCCACCCAGTCCAGCTCAAGCGTCCGCAGACGACCGACGACCGAGACCAGGAAGGCCGTGGACCAGCCGATCATGAGAAACCCGGTGAAGCCTTCCATGGCGCCGACGAGCCGCCATTGTTCGCTCATCACGATCTCGCCATAGCCCAGCGTGGTGAAGGTCGAGATCGAGAAATAGAGGGCCGTCTCGAGGTTCGGGAATTCCCCGAGCGCCAGGAAGAGAAGCGCATGCGCCCAGATTTCCACCCCGTGCAGGACGAACAGCCCCAGCACGATGACCATTATGAAGGCGGCCTGACGCGCCACGCTGACCGGCGGACGGAAATGGTCGGGCCGCTTGCGGATGGCGGCGAGCAGCAGGCCGAGCCCCGTCATGTGGAAGGCCACGGTGACGACGGCCATGAGCGTGGAAATGACGAGCGTAGTGAACATGACGGCCCCCGGCTGGCATGGCGCGATAATTGGCCTAGTCTGCCCGCAAAGGGGAATCAATCAATGAGCAAGGCCATCTATCGCTACTCTTCCATCGCACGTCCGCTGGAGCCGCAATATCCGACCAACAAGGCGATGCTGATCCTGCTGCCGGCGATCGCACTGGCGCTGATCGGTCTTCACCGCCTCGGTTTCGGGGCCGGGTCCATGGAAGCGATCCAGGCCGGACTCAAAGGCATGTTCGCCGCCTTCCTCGTCTGGGCGCTTGGCCGCGAGGTCGATCCAGACCGCAATTCCACGGCCTTCATCGCGCTCGGCGCAACGCTGATCGCGCTGGCAGGGCAACTCGAACCCTCGCTCTGGACGCTGGCTTTCGCCCTCATGGCGGCCCGCATCGTCAACCGCACGGTCGGCCCGGCTGCGCGTCCCGTCGATATCGCCATCGTGGTCGGTCTCGCCGGGCTGGCGGTCTTCTATGACGGCTATGCGGCGATGGGCGCGATCGCGGCGCTGGCCATCGCCATCGACGTGATGTTCGACCGCAAACGCTCGCTCCACCTGATCGCGGCGCTGATCGCCCTCTCCTTCTCGGTCTGGCAGCTCGTCCAGGCGGAGGGAGATTTCCATGCTCTGCTGGTGGCGCCGGCCCTGGCCCTCGACCCCGTCCTCCAGGGCGGCTGGCTGGCGCTGAGCCTCGCCGGCGCCTTCCTCGTCATCACTTGCCCGGCTCCGCAATGCGGCTGCGACACGACCGGCGAACGCTTGTCGCACGGCCGCGTCAAGGCAGGCCTGCTCATCGTCTGGCTGATCGCGATGAGCGGCATTACGCGTGGCGAGGACGGCCTGACCGGCCTTCTGCCCGTCTGGACGACGATCGCCGGCACGGCGATCGCCCGCATGGTTTCGCTGCTGAGAGGGCCGAAAGCGGACGCCTAGCGCTCGTCCGGTCCGCGTGTGGCGATGAGACCGCCAATCCCGGGATCGCGCTGGAAATCATCGCTCTCGATCCAGCCCCAGCGGCAAGGACCGGCATAGGTCCGGCCGCCGGCGCCGCCCGATGCCGGCTCGCATTCATTGCGCGGCGAACCATAGACGACGCCCGTCCAGCTGACCGGCGCCTCGTTTTCCTCGGACGAATCCGGTTCCTCGGACGAATCCGGCTCGACCGTCTCGACCCGCACCTCGCAGGCCCAGGCCCGTTCGCCGGACCGGGCCGTGTCGAGCGGCGGATAGTCGGCACCGGGTCCGGTCCGGACCGCATAGATGGTCGGTTCTCGGGCGTCGGTTCCGGTAGTGCGGAAACGGCCGACTTCACAGGCCTCGCGAACGCGCACGGCGACCGGCCCGCCCGTGCGCAGCACGGGCTGGGCGATGGCCGCGGCCGACAGCGAAAAACGGCCCGTTTCCGGGCCGCCTGATGTCAGCACCGCCATGATCGCCGCCGTCAGCATGGCCCCGACAAGGCGGGCCATGGAGGCATTCCTGTTCGTCGTCTCTTCCACCGTTTCCTGTTCCAGATTGTCTGCCAGATAGTCTGACGGTATCGGGATCGTCCCGATATCGGCGTTTCGCATCGCGCTCGCAAGGGTCCGACGCCTGTTTATGAAGTAGCGCGGCAACAAGGTCACACCTGCAGGATGCACCCGTCACCGCGGCCGATGCGGGCGCACAACGCCGCCCCGCTTCCTTCCCGGCGCGATTTGCGCGAAAATAGACGATAGGAGGAGCATAGCATGGCACCGGAAAAAGCGCTCTCGGATTGCCTCAGCCGCGACGAGCTGCGCGCGCTGTCGCGGACGACGAACTGGCAGGGCGGCCTCATGCTCGCCGGCGACTTCGCCCTCCTCGCGATCGCTTTCGGCCTCGCCATCGTCTGGCCGAACATCCTGACCATTGCGCTGGCCATCCTGCTCATCGGCGGACGCCAGCTGGCCTTCGCCATCGTCATGCACGACTGCGCCCATAACGGCATGTTCCGCACGAAATGGCTGAACCGTTTCGTCGGCAACTGGATCGGCGGCGCTGCGGTCGACGTCCCGCTCGACCTCTATCGCGATTACCACCTCAACCATCACAAGCATGCCGGAACCGACAAGGATCCCGACCAGGTGCTGGTGAAGAACTATCCCGTCACGCGCGACAGCCTGCGCCGCAAATTCACCCGCGATCTGACCGGCCAGACCGGATACAAGGAAATCATCGCCAGCTGGACATCGCCGGACTGGCGCCGGAAGCTGCCCTTCCTCGTCTTCCAGGCCGTCCTGTTCGCGGCGCTCTGGCTGGCCGGCGCGCCCTGGGCCTTCGCGCTCTGGTGGGCGGCGCGCATCTTCATCTATCCGGCCATCATGCGCCTGCGGAATATCGGCGAGCACGGCGTTGCCGGCGACCGCTACGATCTCGAGCCGCGCCTCAATACGCACACCACCGTGCCCAGTCTTCTCGAGCGCCTGCTCGTGGCGCCGAACCGGGTCAGCTATCACCTCGAACACCACATGTTCGCGGCCGTGCCGCCCTATAACCTGCCCAAACTGCACGCCCTGCTGCGCGATCGCGGCTTTTACGACGGGCATGACTGCATCAGCCACGGCTATCGCGACGTGCTGAGCAAGGCCATCCGCCCCGCCTGACCCGCCCCACCCGTTACCGGAGCCTGCCATGCGTCCCCATCGTTTCGCCGGCGCCCTGTGCGCCGCTCTCGCTCTCGGCCTGACAGCGACGGCCTGCGCCGACCAGCCGGAACAGGCTGAAGCCGCGCTTCTTCACGGACGCGGCGACGGGCTGGTGCGCATGCCGAGCCCCTATTC
This sequence comes from Maricaulis sp. B-26, assembly GCF_056857855.1. NCBI lineage: Bacteria > Pseudomonadati > Pseudomonadota > Alphaproteobacteria > Maricaulales > Maricaulaceae > Maricaulis > Maricaulis sp. B-26. The sequence goes on along the minus strand of NZ_JBSXNX010000014.1, from coordinate 31,433 downwards.
GCCCGCTGAGACGCTCGACCGGCTGGAGGCCATCGTTGAAGCCCGCGGCGCCACCGTCTTCGCGCGCATCGACCATGCCGCCGCGGCTGCCTAGATCGGCGTGGACATGCCGCCGACCGAAGTGCTCATTTTCGGCAATCCCAATACCGGCACGCCTGTCATGCAGGCCGCCCCGGCCGCGGCCATCGACCTGCCGATCCGCATGCTCGCCTGGGAAGAGGACGGCATCAGCCGCCTCGCCTATACCGACCCGGCCGTCATCGGCGCCCGCTACGGCCTCTCCGCCGAAGACCCGGCCATGGTCCGCCTCGCCGGCGTTCTGGCCACGCTGACGGCGGGGGCAGTGGCGCAGGATTAGCGCCTGTCCGCAATACTCGAAGGGCGTTGCCCAGTCTTCACACTCAGGAGAGCGGTTTCAGCTCGCCGGAATGCGTATCGAACAGGTACCATTGCGACGATTCGTCATCGCTTGTTGCTCGGATGACCATCCGCGAGAGGGTTTGATCCCAATCCCACAAATCGACCCGGTCTCCGGGCAGCAAGGCTTCGACACGCGCCTGCAATGCTGCGAAATCCTCGTCGAAATAGGCGCGAACGATCTCCGGCTCTCGCCACTCGAGCCCGATAACGCGGCCGGTGCGCCAGTCGATAAGAAAACCACCAAACGCACTGTCTTCACCAGTCCAGCCGAGATCTGAGATTTCACCACTGGCAATGTCGATTTGCCGAACCACGATTTCGCCATCACGGTCACTGCCAGCAAATGGTATAGCCGTGCCGTCGGCGCGCAGGCCTGCAATCGGTTGCCGATGCACCGACCATTGAGTTGTGTGCTCATCCGGCTCCGGATCCGGATCCCAGAGCATGCCTGCTGACAGCGTGAAAATTTCACGCTCTCCCGAGGTGTAGAGAAAGACGCGATATCCTGAATCCTGGTAGCTGACTTCAAGCTCACCCTGACCGCTCACACCGGCAGGCATCTGATATTGAGGCCACCGGTCGCGGGCGGCTCGATCCTCCGGCAGTTCCAGCCAGTGAAGGTTTTCGTAGAGATTGAAAGTCAAGCCGTAGGAGCTCAGAGCGCCGGCATCATTGATAAGACCCTCACCGGACGGAGAGAGGTTATCGGCCGAAAGTCTGCTAAATCCTCCCAGCATCCGCCCTTCACGGATCAGGACCCGTTCACGGTCACCAGGCACGGGCAGCGCAAGGCGTTGAGCCGCAGGCCACTGCCCCAACTGCTCGCCGTCCGACGAAAGGATGATGGAACGCCGGAAATCCCCAGTCTCGCCGGACCGGATGATCCGCGCGGAACTCCACACATCCAGCAACAACGAGCTTTCATTCAACCAGGTTACATGGCCGAAACGCCGCTCTTCCTCGATAGCTCTGGGGCTTGCGCGGCCGCTGGCGATCCGAAAACGACGACTGAGTCCAAGTTCTTGCAGCGGGATGCGGGTCGCAGTGGCGTCTGCGGCATCTGTGCTCTCCAGAACGAGCGCCGGATCATCGCCACCCAGAACCATGGCCACGGATGCCCCGTCGTGGGAAATCGCCACTCCGGCTATCTCACGCCCCCCCTCCTGCGCCGCGCCACTCCCGGCGGCAACAGCACTGACCAGCAGACTTAGCAACACGACACGCATCCCCCTAACGCCCCCTAAAGCGGAATATTGTCGTGCTTCTTCCAGGGGTTCTCCGCCTTCTTGTTCTTCAGGGTGCGGAGGGCCTTGATGAGGCGGGCGCGGGTGTTGTGGGGCATGATGACGTCGTCGATATAGCCCCGGCCGGCGGCCACGAAGGGATTGGCGAAGCGGTCTTCGTATTCCTTCGCGTGGGCGGCCATTTTCTCTTCGTCGCCCAGATCCTTGCGGTGGATGATCTCGGCCGCGCCCTTGGCGCCCATCACGGCGATTTCGGCGGTCGGCCAGGCATAGTTCACATCGCCGCGCAGATGCTTGGAGCTCATCACGTCATAGGCACCGCCATAGGCCTTGCGCGTGATCACGGTGAGCTTCGGCACGGTCGCCTCGGCATAGGCGAAGAGCAGTTTGGCGCCGTGCTTGATGAGGCCGCCATATTCCTGCTTCGTGCCCGGCAGGAAGCCCGGCACGTCGACGAAGGTGACGAGCGGAATGTTGAAGGCGTCGCAGAAACGCACGAAACGGCCCGCCTTGCGGGAGGCTTCGCTGTCCAGAACGCCGGCGAGCGACATGGGCTGGTTGGCGACGAAACCGACGGGCTGACCGTCGAGGCGGCCGAAGCCGGTGACGATATTGGCGGCATAGTCCGGCGCGATCTCGAAGAAATCGCCCTCGTCCGCCACCTTCTCGATCAGCTCCTTGATGTCGTAGGGCTTGTTCGGATTGGACGGGACCAGCGTATCGAGGCTCGGCTCGACGCGGTCGACATCGTCGAAGCTGGGACGCTTGGGCGGAGTCTCTCGATTGGAGAGCGGCAGGAAGTCGATCAGGCGGCGCAACTGAACCAGGGCTTCCAGATCGTTTTCGAAGGCGCCATCGGCCACGCCGGACTTCTTGGCGTGGATGGAAGCGCCGCCGAGTTCCTCGTGGGTGACTTCCTCATTGGTGACCGTCTTCACCACGTCCGGGCCGGTCACATACATGTAGGAGGTATCCTTCACCATGAAGATGAAGTCGGTGATCGCCGGGGAATAGACGTCGCCGCCGGCGCAGGGGCCCATGATCATGGAAATCTGCGGGATGACGCCCGAGGCGAGCGTGTTCTGCAGGAAGATATCCGCATAACCGCCCAGCGAGGCGACGCCTTCCTGGATGCGCGCGCCGCCGGCATCGAAAATGCCGATCACCGGCGCGCCGTTCTGGATGGCGGCCTTCTGGACCTTGACGATCTTCTGGGCGTGGGTCTCGGAGAGCGACCCGCCGAAGACCGTGAAATCCTTGGAAAAGACATAGACCAGACGGCCATTGACCGTGCCGTGACCGGTGACGACGCCGTCGCCGGAGATCTTCTTCTCCGCCATGCCGAAATCGACGCAGCGATGTTCGACGAACATGTCCCATTCCTCGAAGGACCCGTCGTCGAGCAGCAGCTCGATCCGCTCGCGGGCGGAGAGCTTGCCCTTGGCGTGCTGGGCCTCGATGCGCTTTTCGCCGCCACCCATGCGGGCGCTGGCACGCTTGGCCTCGAGCTGCTCGATCACGTCTTTCATCGATCTGTCCTTCCCGGGAAGAGTCGTAGAGCTGGCCATAAAAGAGCCTCTACGCCGCCGCGGATCAAGTGAGACGACTGATACGGCGGCACCTGCCGGACAGGCACTCGGCGCAGGGCTTGCAGGCCTGTGTGGGAACAAGACGTTACGGGGTTTATCGAATGGGTCATCCGTCGACATCGTCGGAACTGGTGCGGGCAGACGCCCTGACACCCTCCCAGTGCGAGGCATGGCAGGCGTTTCGCGCCGCCCGGCCGGAATTCGCCGCGCCCTATTTCGCGCTCGAATTCACCCGCGCCATGGCGGCCGTGCGCCCCGACACCTGGGTTCTGAGCCTGACCCGGAATGGTACGCAGGCCGGCTTTCTGCCGCTGCAATTGTCCCGTTCCGGCGTCGCCCGCCCGATCGGCGGTCCGCTCGGCGACCACCACGCGATCATTGCCGAAGACGCCTCGCTCGACCTGCGCAGCGCGCTAGGCCAGGCCGGGATCGGTCTGTTCGCCTTCCATGGCGGCCTCGCTGGCGATCCGGCGCTGGCCTCTAGTGCCACAAGCAAGCCGACGCCGTCCTGGGTTTCCGACCTGTCGAACGGCTATGACGCCCTCATCGAGGACTGCCGCAAGGCCGACGCCAAGGCGATGCGCAATATCCGCGCCCGCCAGCGCAAGCTGGACGCGCTCGACGCGACAGTGGAAATCCGCATCGACGACCGCCGCCCGGAAGCCCTCGCCGCGCTCATCGAGAGCAAGCGCGAACAATACCGCCGGACCCGGGCGCTCGACGTCTTCGCCGCCCGCTGGACCGGCCGCCTGATCGAGGACCTGTTCGAGCGGCGCGAGCCCGGTCTCGCCGGCGTGCTCTCGACGTTGGAGATCGACGGCCAGCTCGCCGCGGCGCATTTCGGCATGCGTTCGGAAAGCGTCCTGCACTACTGGTTCCCGGTCTACTGGCCGGACTACGCGCATCTCGGCCCGGGCCTGACGCTCTACATGGAACTCGCCCGCCAGCTGAGCGAAGACGGGATCACGCAGATCCATCTCGGCCCCGGCGAGTACGATTTCAAGAAACGGCTTTCGAATGCGTCCTTCGACGTGATCACCGGACAGGTCAGTCACCCCTCCCTCGCCTCGGCGATCGTGGCGACCGGCCAGCTGGTCGACCGCACGGCGCAATCCCTGCCGCTGGGCCGTTTCTCGGAATGGCCGGGCAAGGCCTTCCGCCGGTTCGACAAATGGGCTGCGGTCCACGCTTTCTAGGAAAGGAATGCTGCCATGATGGGATTTCTCTCTCCGGACGGTAAAATCGGTGCGCCGCTTCAGGCCGCCGCCTTCCTCGTCGCCATGTATCTCGCGGTCTTCCTCGGTCTGGCCATGGTGATCCGGACCGTTCGGCGCCGGGGCTTTGTCGCAGCCATCCTCGAAATGCTGCGACCGCCGGTCCTTATCCTGATCGCATTGGTCGACCTGGCAGCCCTCAATCTCGTCCACCACGCCCATACGCCTCTGGAGGGCGTTTTCCGTCCGGAAGTCGGTGATGGCGGGCTGGTGGAAAATCTGACGATCACGGCCATGCTCATCCTGCCCGCGGCCTTTCTGGCCCGACTCGCCGGCCTGTGGCCCCGAAAGGCGGTCGGTCCGGTGGTCATGGGTATTGCCAGTCTCGCCCTGGTTTTCGCCTTCGGCGAGGAAGTCAGCTGGGGTCAGCACTGGTTCGGCATCACGCCGCCACCGGCCATCGCGGAGACCAATCTCCAGGCCGAGATCAATCTGCACAACTACATCACGCCTTCGACCATGGAGGCGCTCTACTTCGCCGTCGCCGTCATCCTCTTTGCGCTGGCCGTCACCCTTCCCATGCTGATGCGGGCGACGGGCGGGTCGAACCTGCTTGGACTTCAGGTCCTGCTGCTCTTCTGCGCCGTACTGATGAGCCACCACATCTTCCAGGAACTCGCCGAGCTCGCCGTCATCGTGACCGGTGTCGTGATCTGGGCGCGAATAGAGGCCGGTCAGCTGGAGATGCGCCCGGTCTGGGCGCAACGCGCCCTGGCGATGTAAAACCGTCAGCGCGCACCGGACCAGGCAAGCGCTTCGGCCTCCAGCATGTTCACCAGCCCGGCCTTCGCCGACTGGTAATCCGGCCCGGCCAGCCCCCGACCGCTCGCCAGCTCGACCTTGAGGTCGGAATAGCGCCGGGCCTTGTCCGGATGAGCCCGCAGGAAATCGCGAAACGCGAGATGCCGTTCGATCGCGCCGGAACCGCGCTGATAGACATGGACGTGATGCGTTCGAACGCCATTTGCGTCGCACTTGCGAAAATAGCGGCGCCCGGCGAGCCCGTACTCGCCTTTCGCCTCGTAGCCGATCGCGGCCAGGGCAGTTGTGCGGCGATCGACCCGGGCCAGATCGCTTGCGACGACAAGAATATCGATGATCGGCTTTGCGACGATATCCGCGATGGACGTACTGCCGATATGCTCGATCCTGTCAGCTATCTCGCCGAGCGCGGTTTGCAGACGCCCGGATTCGCGCAGGTACATGTCCGCCCACACCGGATTGTGGGGCGTCAGTCGAACAGGTTCTGACCGTTTCATGCTCGTTACTGGAACGGGTTCAGCTTTTTGAGGAAATACTGCAGACCGCCCCGGTTTTCCTTGCGGTCGAGCTCTTCCTGGGAGGTCAGGAAGGTGGTCTGCACCACATAGCGCTCGCCTTCGAAGGGCAGATGGCCATGCCAGGAATTATCGGCACGCAGGAAGGCAAAGACATAGCCTTCCAGCGGCGGCACTTCCTCGGTGAAGTCCTCGAAATCCTTCGGCCCGTTGAGCACGCGGATACAACCGGCACCCGTACCGTCCCACTCGGCATTGAGATAGGTCAGCATGGTCAGGATTTTCGACTTGCTGTCATTGTGGATGGGCCCGTCGGAGAGCTGCGACAGGCGGCGCACTGTGATCATGCGCGGCTTGTCGGTGAAATCGACGCCGAACTTGTCGGTCAGGAGCTGTGCCAGCTCGGGCGAGTTCAAATCGTCCATCAGACGCTGGAAATCGCCATGGGCCTCCAGCTTGGAGAGCGGCAGATAACCCGGCTTGTTGATCTGCGGGTAGTCCTTGCGCACCGATGCCGCCTCGTCAGACGAGAGCACGCCTTCGGCGACGAAATAATTATAGGGCGAGGTGCGCACATTGGCGGAGGCCAGCGCCCCGAAATCGATCATGCCGCCCGGGCCGGTCTTGCCGCTCAGGTCCATGGTCACGGTTTCAGCCATCAACTCCACTCCCCACAGAAACCCGGCACACTAGCGCGCCGGGAGCCAGCATCAAGCGTCGCTGCCCGCGTCCAAAGCGCGCAGGAGCGCGTCCACGGCGAGAAGCTCGGTCTTGAGCAGAGCCAGCCGCTCCGCCGCTTCGCTGTCCTCACCCCATTGAGAGGCCTGGAAATGCTCGTCGATGGTCGACAATGCAAACGCCTGGCCGCCGTCGATTTCGGCCTCGAGCAGGGCCAGGCCGAGAATGGCCGAGCCGCAAACCGCCGTCGCATGCGCCGTCGCCGTCATGCGCCAGGTGTCCAGATCAGCCACTCGGGCATGAACCGCCTGCAGCGCCATCGGGTCCTGCTGGACCGGAAGAACGCCGGTTGCCGGCGCGAAGTGGGCGCCAAGCTCCGTCTCGGCCCATTTGAGGAGCGGATCCCAGGCCGCCGCCTGTGCGGCGACGAGGTCCGCCGGTTCGGGCGCCCGGAAGCAGAGCAGGTCCGTAGACGCGTATTTGACGATTTCCGCTGCCGTATCCTCAAGCGCCAGAGGCATGCGGTCCAGCGCGACGAAACCGATGCGCGTCGTCGGCATGGTCGGCGCATCGATCCGCTCGCCCTGGCTGGCCCATTCCTCGGCGATCAGCTCGGCCAGCGCCTTCGTCGGTGCGGTCAGCGGCGTCTTGGCAGGCGTCCGAACGGGCCGGCCGTCCAGGCGCACGGCCCAGCTTTCGCCTTCCGGCTCGACCGCCACCGTTTCGTAGAAGCGCTTGGGACGCGGATCTTCCGTCTTGGGGAGCCGTACACCCGGCTTGGTCTCGTATTTCTCGGTCATGCCGCTCTCAATCAGCTTTGCAGCCGATAGAGATAGAAATGACGCTCTACAGCCGCTCGCTGGGCGATATAGCGATCCGCAGCGCCCGGTTCATCCTCTGCCAGCAGTACAAAGTGCCGGCAGCCGGCCGCACGGGACACATCCGAGACCGGCCGCATCGCCGCCTCGAAGGCCGCCGGGCTCATCGGCCCGGCCGGAAGGGACAGGCCGAGAGCCGGCACATCCCCGGTCGACCGAACCGTCTCCGGCATGGAATAGACCGGTTCGGTGGACAGGACACGAATGCCAGCGTCGCTCAGCTCGGCGCGGAAGAGATAGGCCGGAACCATTCGCCCGCCGCGATTCTCCACCGGTAGACAGGCCGGCATGTCCAGCGACGTGCGCGCCGCCCCATCCGTCTGTCCGCCGCGCGCTTCGATAAGACCGCCGAGACGGTCGAGTTCGGCCTCGATCCCGGCCAGACGCGCATCCAGCCCTTCTCCCGGCTCCGGGCGCGTGATCGAGACTATGTCCCGCTGCTCCCGCAGGACGCGGTATTGCTGCTCGAGATCGGTGAGGCGCAGATCCATCGCCTCCACCGCGGCTTGCTCGGCGATCCCAAGCCAGTCGAGAAGGCGACTGCGCGATTGCGGGACCGCGAACGCGGCTGACAACCCCAGAACCAGAACCAGCGCCAGACAGCCTGCGACGATGCACAGTTTGCAGCCCCCGTCGCCTTCGGCTTCAACCCTATCTGCCTTCTTGGGAAAAATGATATCGAGCAGCGCCCTGACGAGTTTGTCGGGCTGGCGGTGCGGCCCTCCCAGGGAGAGCGGCCTGAAACTGGAAAACTCAAGCGCCTCGCCGCTCGGTCTCGGCCGTTGCTCTCTGCCGATGACGAAAAATGTGTGTAAAGGCGCATCGGCAAAGGCCTGCTGCACCCCCGGCGCCATCTCGATCAGGGATGCCGGCGCAATATTCGCCGTCTTGTAGAAAACGATGGCCTCGCAGGTATGAGGCCGTTCCCGGCAATTACCGTAAGTCCCCCGCGCCTCTTTCTCCGCGCCTTCATCAATCAGGACGGGACCATTTCCAAGCCAGCCGCGACGGCTATCCGGGTTGAATCCCTTTTCGCGTGCCTTGCGGCGCTTGCGCTCCCGGACTTTCCAGTACTCCCGGGCAATCCAGTATTCCAGAGAACCCCGCCAGGAAATGGCCAGAAAATCCTCATGGGGTGTCGCATCGACATCCCGGTTTTCCCAATATCCGTGACTAGCTTGCTGCACCGAGGCAAGGAACTGCGCACACAGATCATCGAACCCGTAAGTGCGCGGGCTTTCGCCTGTCTTGATCCCGATCTCCCCCACCAAGTTCATGGTTAACGAGTATTAACCCAAGGTAGATTCTGCAAGCCGGAATGAAATTATTCTGGCGAACTCAACCGATCCGGCGTTACGCCGCAGCGCCCTTCCCGAACGCGTCCAGCGCCGCGTTCAGCGCGTCGAAGTCGTGATGGATGGCATGTGCACCGCCCTCGGCGATCTCGTCCGGCGTATGGAAGCCCCAGCTGACGCCCAGCGTATGGACGCCGGCATTGCGGCCCATTTCCATGTCGAAACGCGTATCGCCGATCATGACCGCCTGGTGCACATCGGCTCCCGTCTCCTTCAGCGCATCGAGCACCATGCGGGGATGGGGCTTGCCCGGTCCGCCATCGACCGTCTGGAAGCTGTCGAAATAACGGTGCAGGCCGTGATGGTCGAAGACGATGTCGAGACCGCGGCGCGCCTTGCCCGTGGCGACGGCCAGCAGCCAGCCCTCATCGGCGAGACGCTCGACGGTCTCGCGGGCGCCCTGATAGAGCGGCTCCTCGAAACCCGGCTCGGCGCGCTGTTCGACGAAGGCTTCCTTGTAGAAATTGCCCAGCTGGGCGACGCGGTCGAGAGGATAGTCTTCCGGTGCGAGCCGGGCGATCGCCTCGCCGAGTTCCAGGCCCACAATGGTGCGCGTGCGGTCGTAATCGATCCCGCCCAGCCCGGCCCGCCGGAAGGCGCGGTCCATGGCCTTCTGGATTACCTGGCGGCTGTCCACCAGGGTTCCGTCGATATCCCAGATGGCGAGTTTGAGCTCTGTCGTCACGCGTGCACTCCTTCTTTCAGGCCGCGACATAGGCGGCTGACAGCGCCGTGGCAAGCGCGCGGACGGTCATGCTAGCCTTGCGCAAATGCCAGTCCGGAGTTCCCCATGACCGATACGCTCAGCGAGGCGGAGCGCGATGCGCTCGACGCCGCCGCCTTCCGCCGTCTCCTCTCGCACCTCGATGCCAACAAGGAGGTGCAGAATATCGACCTGATGATCCTGGCCGATTTCTGCCGCAACTGCCTCGGCGACTGGTGGATGGAAGCCGCGCAGGAACGCGGCCTCGACATCTCGAAGGACCAGGCCCGCGAACGCGTCTACGGCATGCCCTATTCGGAGTGGAAAGAGAAACACCAGAAGCCGGCGACGGACGAGCAGATGGCGGCCTTCAAGGCACGCCAGGCCGCGAAGGAAAAGACCTAGGCCAGGTCTTCCTCGATCAGCGCCTCGTCGATCTCCTTCTGGTCGAAGCCCAGCGTGTCGAAAATCTTTTTCGTGGCACGCGGCAGGTCGGCCGTAATGACCAGCGGCGCCCCCTTCTCCCGCGGGATTTCCAGGCGGCGCGCATGCAGGCAGAGGCGGCGGTCGAGATCTTCCGGCGCCGGACGGTCGCAGGTGTATTTGCGGTCGCCGAGAATGGCATGCCCCATGGCGGCGAGATGGACACGCAGCTGGTGCGTCCGCCCGGTGACGGGGCGCAGGGCAACCCAGCTGGCCTTCTGACCGGCCTCGGCCACCACGACATAGCGGGTCAGGGCATGGCTGGCGCCCGGCTCGCCATGGCGTGCCGCGACCATGACTTCACGCTCTGAATCGGCGCCGGCGCCGGCGGCCTTCTTCATGAAGCCCTTGATCTCGCCCATCTTGGGCTTCGGCACGCCGAGCGCGATCGCCCAATAGGTCTTCCTCGTCTTGTGCGCCTGAAACGCCTTGGCCAAGCGCGCCGTCGCCTTGGGCCCCTTGCCCACGACGAGAACGCCGGACGTGTCCTTGTCGAGACGGTGTACGAGACGCGGGCGGTCGAGCCCTGTCCCGAAGGCGTCGAGCAGGCCGTCGATATGCCGCGTCGTCTTGGAACCGCCCTGAACGGCCAGGCCGGCCGGCTTGTTGAAGGCGATCAGTTCGTCGTCCTCATAGATCACCAGCGACCGGATGAAGGTCTCATCCTCCTCCGACAGTCGCGAATGCGCCGGCTTCTCGCCGGGCTCCGGCATCGGGGGAACACGGACCTCCTGCCCTGCGGAGACGCGGCTATCCCCTTTTACCCGACCGCCATCGACGCGGATCTGGCCCTTGCGGCAGAGCTTCTGGATCATGCCCTGGGGCACATGCGGAAAGCGCCGCTTGAACCAGCGATCGACGCGCGAACCGTCCTCGGACGCCTCCACTTTGAGTGTCTGGACACCGCTCACGGGAAAGCCTTTCGCATGATCATCATGCCGATCATCAACGCCCCGACCGACAGCACGACCGAAGCGGTCGCATAGAGGAATGCGTTCGCCCAGGCCTTGCGCTCAATCATCAGGCCGACCTCCAGGGAGAAAGCCGAAAACGTCGTGAAGCCGCCAAGAAATCCCACGGCTCCGAAAACACGCATAAGATGATGGTCCCCGCGATCGGTCATGACGAGCCAGCCGATCAGCAGCCCCATGAGGAGGCCGCCGACGATATTGACGCCGAACGTGCCCCAGGGATAGTCCGGGCCGAACCAGCGCAGGGCAGCCTTGCCGGCCAGGTGGCGGGATATCGCGCCGAGCGCGCCGCCCGCGCCTATGAGGACGAGATTGGTCATGGCGGCTCGATAGGATGGCACGGCCCTTTAGGCAAGCCGCCGGGGCCGTCGCGGCCGCATGTTAACTTTCCCTAATTTTCATACGTAAAATTCATCTGCATGCATTTTTGCAAGTCCGGTCTGGTGTAATGTCAATTGTGCGACGCGCCTAAGTCCTTATTTACCAAGGTGCGAACCGGGAGGGCCCGGCTCGCCAAGACAAAAGGATTTAGTCAGATGAACCGCATTTCCACGACCCTGTCGGCGGTGATCAATCTTACCTTCGTGGCCGTTGTGTTTGGGGCCATGTCGATCGCGCTCGGTAGCGCCCTCGCCTGATCCCATCCCTTCGATCCGGGTGACGGACAAGCGGCCCGCCTCACAGCCGCCCCGTCACTGATCACCCCCCACACGAAAGCGGGAGCCGCCCCCAACGGCTCCCGCTTTTGTTTTGGGCGTTTGCGCGCTAGGGATGTGGACATGAAGGCATTGAAGCATCTGTTTGATCCCGCAAGCCGCCAGTTTGCGTGGACCCCGGTAGGCCGAGCAGGACCGCTACCCGCTGATAAGCGCATCAAGACTGACCCGGAAATCTACGAGGATTTCAAGTGGCTGCTTTTCATTCTCTCTCCTTTGGGGCTTCTGGGCATCATCAATGAGCGCTGGCTGAGAACCGTATTTACTGCGGTCTATGACATGCTGGCTGTGATCCTGAGCGGCACCTGGATCGGTCTGATCGCCGTATTCTCGACCTACCTCGCCCTTCGCATTTACGGCTACGCCATGTGGACGATCCGGCGGCTGCACGATCTGGATCACCCCGCCTGGCGAGCCTGGCCCGTTCTGACCTATCAGATTGTCCTTGTCGCACCGCCTGTCGCGGGCATCGTTATCGCCCTGTCTAATCCCGAGTTGGACCTAGTGTCCGCCATCACGGTCGGTGGCGGTATCGGCTTCATCTTGTTGAGCGGGCCCATTTACATCGCGTTCTGGCGCCCCTTCCTTGCAGACTGGTGCCGCGATGTAATCGACCAGCCGGGCCAGCCGCACGACAACCGGTATGGTCCACCGCCACGCACCTGCAGCGCCATCGCATGAGCGGCTTTCCCGCCTAGACGGTATTGCTAGACTGACCAATCGTCGACAACAGGTTCGCCATGCTTCTTTCCCTCGCTATCAGCCTCGCCCTCCTGCAGCAGGAGCAACCGGCAGCAGCCCCCGCTGATCCGAATCCACAAACCCTGGACGCACAGGTGTCGCCCACAGACGAAACGGCGGAAGCCCTCCTCCCCGAACCGTCAGCAACCGACGCCCCGCCCCTGATCGCGCAGATCGAAGCCCGGCTCGAACGCGAGAGCGACATCATCGCAGAACTGGCGGCTCGCAAGGCCCGAGAGCGTCATCTGACCTCGGTGCTTCTCCCGGTCATCACGCGCACCGATCTGGATGAAGGAGCCCAGGGCGAAATCCTGCAGGCCGTGCAGCCCCGTATCAGCGAACTCGAAGCCACGAATTCCGATTGGGCGGCCGCACAGCTGGACCCGGATGGGTTCGCAGCGCTCTACACCGGCAATCCCGAGCTGGGCGAGGAATTGATCCGACTGGCCGGACGAAACGAAAGCCATCGCGGCCGCATTATCGCAGCCCTCGAACCCGTCGCTCTCGCTGGTGCCTATGACGGCGCGGAATTCGCCGAGATGGCCGACGCATTCGCAGTCACCGAAAGCCGGCCGCAGCCCTACGGCACCCAGCTAACCTGCGTGGACGGCATGACCGAACGCTGGCCGCTGGCCAATCCGGACGCCACGGACGAAGCCCGGAACGCAATCGGGCTCGACCCGCTTGTGCCGGTCGAGCCCGAAGCTTGCGAAACGGACGACTAGGCCGGACTAGTCAGCCCTCGCCCGCAGGCTCATCCACAACATCAGAACGACCGACAGGATCGCGCCGAGCGCGGCAATGCCGAGGACAGGCCCGAGCGTCGCTTCCGAGCCCATATCGCCGTACAGCATGTAGAGCGAGACGATCATCACCAGCGCCGCAGCGTGATGGATGCCGACCTGGATCCAGGCAAGCAGCCCGGTGGTCAGGCCGAAGGTCTTGTAGACCAGCGAGAAGACGATCGGCAGAACGCCGCCCAGAAGCATGATATGGGCGTGGGTCGGCATCTGCCCGTGATCGCCGGAACGGCCCATATGCTCGCCGAGCAGCATACCCACGATCAGCCAGGACAGCCCCAGCAGAAGATGAACGCGATAAGGTTTCATTGAAGTCCCCCCAGAGTTGAATGGCGGGAATATTTCGCCTGTTCCGCGAAGAAGGCAAGCCTGTGGCCTGGACGCCTATCGCCCTCGCCGTTTCTTCCGCACGGCGCGCCAGCGCTCGAGACGTTCCCGGATCGCCGCCTCACGTCCGCTTTCGCGCGGCTCGTAGAAGACCGGCCGGTCCTTCATCTCGTCCGGGAAGTAGTCCTGGCCCGACACCCCGCCCGGCGCGTCGTGATCGTATTCATAGCCCGCGCCATAGCCCTGTTCCTTCATGAGCGTGGTCGGAGCGTTGAGAATGTGGGCGGGAGGCATCAGGGACCCGGTTTCACGCGCCGCCTTCCTGGCCCGCTTGTATGCGACGTAGACGGCATTCGACTTTGCAGCCGTCGCCAGATGCACCACCGCGTGGGCCAGCGCCAACTCCCCCTCCGGCGAACCGAGGCGTTCATAGGTCCGCGCCGCCTCATTGGCGATCATGAGACCGGTCGGGTCGGCCAGACCGATATCCTCCGACGCCATGCGAACGAGACGCCGGGCCAGGAAAAGCGGGTCCTCACCGCCCTCCAGCATGCGGGCGAACCAGTAGAGCGCCGCATCCGGATCGGAACCGCGCACCGCCTTGTGCAGGGCGGAGATGAGATTGTAGTGCTCTTCCCGGTCCTTGTCGTAGGCCGTCGCGCGCTTGTTGAGGAGCTGGCCCAGCGCCTCGGCGCCGACAAGGCCGCCCTCGGCTGCGGAGGCGTCGAAGGTGAAGGCCTCCTCCACCAGGTTGAGCAGATATCGCCCGTCGCCATCCGCCATTGCCCGCAGGGCCGACCGGGCCCCGTCATCGAGCGGGAGCTTGCGGCCCATCTCGGCCTCGGCCCGGCCGATCAGCTGATCCAGCCCGGCATCGTCAAGACGCTTGAGAACCAGGACCTGGCAGCGTGACAGGAGCGCCGCATTGAGCTCGAAGGACGGGTTCTCCGTGGTCGCCCCGACGAGCGTGATCGTCCCCTCCTCCACCACGGGCAGGAAGCCGTCCTGCTGGGCCCGGTTGAAACGGTGAATCTCGTCGACGAAAAGCAAGGTTCCCCGCCCTGCCTGACGTCGGGCCCGGGCCCGGTCGAACGCCTTCTTGAGGTCGGCCACGCCGGAGAAGACCGCGGAGAGCGGTTCGAATTCCAGATCGCTGTCCTCGGCCAGAAGCCGGGCTATCGTCGTCTTGCCGACACCCGGCGGTCCCCACAGGATCAGCGATGCGAGCCTGTTCTGCGCCCGCATCCGCGCTATAGGTCCCGTTCCCTGAAGCAGGTGATCCTGCCCGACCACTTCGTCGAGCGTTGCTGGACGCAAACGATCGGCGAGCGGTCGGGGCGCTTCACTTTCCATGCCGGCAGCTTCGAACAGGCTTGTCATGCTCAAAGCCTAGGCCCGTTCGCACGCGTGCTGAAGTGCCCAGCTGTGCTATCCTGCCGCCGGGAGGAGCACATCATGACCACACTCACGACCGAGCGGCCGGATGAGACCGCCAAGAGCGGCGGCGCAGGAAGCGGCGTGACCGCGCACCTGACGACGCCAGGCGCTCTTGAGGCGATTGCCTTTTACAAGGATGCTTTTGGCGCCGAGGAAGCCTTCCGCCACATGGACGAGGACGGGAAGCGTGTCATGCACGCCCATTTGCGGATCAATGGCGGCTCCGTCTTTCTCAATGACGATTTCCCCGAATACCGCGGCGGCGCTCCTGCCCCGGCCCCGGCCGGTATCTGCCTTCACCTGCAGGTCGACGATGCGGACGCCTGGTTTGCGCGCGCCGTCAAGGCCGGGGCGGAAGTGTCCATGCCCCTGCAGGACATGTTCTGGGGCGATCGTTACGGACATCTCAAAGACAAGTGGGGCTACACCTGGTCCGTCGCCCACACGCTCGACAGAGGAGACGACTGATGTCGGAAACCCTGGACAAGCCCGATGAGGCCAGAACGGGGGCGGACGCGGCCCCGACGACGCTTGCCCCCTATCTTTCGGTAAGGGACGGCAATTCGGCGATCGAATTCTACAGGACGGCTTTCGATGCGGACGTTCTGGAGCGTTATGACTGGGAGGGGCTCGTCGGCCACGCCACGCTGCGAATCAATGGCAGCATTCTGAACCTCGCCGACGAGTATCCGGAGCATGAGGCAGAGATCGGCACGGTTTCACCGGCCACGCTGGACGGGCGCACCACCGTGACGATCATGCTCTATGTCGACGATACGGATACCTGGTTCGACCGGGCGATCGAGGCCGGTGCCAGCGTGGTGCGCGCCTGCACAGACGAGTTCTACGGCCGCCACGGCAAGCTGCGCGACCCGTTCGGCCATGTCTGGAGCCTCGTCACGCTGAAACGCGAATAGCGGCTCAGTAGAGCCGCAATTCCGCTTCATGGCGCTGGCCGCGGCGCTCGATCACGATCGGCCAGAACTGCTCGCCATCGAACGCGGCGAGCGCTTCGACAGCCGTATCCAGGTCCCGCACGGGCTCGCCCATCAGTTCGACGATCCGGTCGCCCGGACGGAAGCCGAAGCGTGCCGCCACCGACCGGCGCGACACGCGGCTGACCACAACGCCGTCGAGGAAGGGATCGATCCCGACGCGCTCATTGAAGGCCGGCGAAAGACGGACCAGCTCGACACCTGCGAGCGGATTGCGTCCTGCCACGCCGAAAGGCTCCGGTTCGGCGATACCCGGGGCCGGGATAACCGGTACATCGACTTCCAGTTCGCGGCCGTCGCGCAGCACGGTAAAGCGCGCGTCTTCGCCGGCGGCATGGGTTGCCAGACGGAAACGCGCCCCTGATTCATTGTTCACGTCCTGGCCGTCGATCGCGAGGACGATATCGCCCTGGCGCAGGCCGGCATCGTCCGCGGCCGCGTCCGGATAGACCTCGTTCACCAGCGCACCGCGCGGACGATCCAGACCGAAGGCCTGGGCGAGATCATTGGTCACGGGCTGCAGGCGGGCGCCCAGCCAGGGCCGGACCAATTCGCCCTCTGTCAGCGCCGAATCCACGACACGTCGCACCATTTCGACCGGGATGGCGAAGCCGATACCGTTCGACCCGCCCGAGCGCGAGAAGATCATCGTGTTCACGCCGACCAGCTCGCCATCCATATCGACCAGCGCACCGCCGGAATTGCCCGGATTGATCGCAGCATCGGTCTGGATGAAAGACCCGAAATCCGTCTGGCCCACATCGGTACGCGACAGAGCCGACACGATTCCGCTGGTCACGGTCTGACCGACGCCGAAAGGATTGCCTATCGCGAGCACCAGATCGCCGACCTCGACCTCGTTGGCATTGTCGAAGGGCATGACCGGAAGTGGCTCGTCCGTGTCCACTTTCAGCACGGCCAGATCGGTCGCCTCGTCCGTCAGCAGGATCTCCGCCGTGTATTCGCGGCGGTCGGCCAGCACGACCCGCAGTTCGGTCGCGCCCTGCACGACGTGGTTATTGGTGACGATAACGCCGGAAGCATCCACGATAACACCCGAGCCGAGCGAATTCTGTTCCTGCGGCCCGCGGTCGAAGAAGCGCGAGAAGAACGGATCGCCGGCGAAGGGATGCTGGGACCGCACAACGCGGCGCGTGTAGACATTGACCACAGCGGGCGCCGCCTCCCGGACCACCGGGGCGAAGGAGAGCTGCATTTCCGCACGGCTGTCGGGAACGACCCGGTCCTGAAGCCCGGCCTGACCACCGGCGAGCTCGAGTTCCTGGGCGGCAACCGGCATCGCCAGGGCGGCGGTTGCGATGAGGGAAGAGAGAAGCAGGTTTTTGATCATGACGCTCATATAGGCACAATTGCGGGCACGAAAAAGGCGGCTTGCAAGAGCAAAGCCGCCTTCCCCTGAACCTGCAATGACCGGAAGCTTACTCCTCGGTCATCCCCGTTTCGGCCTCGACGCGCGCACGATCGGCAGCGCCCTTGGCGGCCGGGTCGCGGTCGACCAGCTCGATGACGGCCATCGGCGCATTATCGCCGTGACGGAAGCCCGCCTTCAGGACGCGCGTGTAACCGCCATTGCGGTCGGTGTAACGGCCGCCCAGCGTGTCGAACAGCTTCTTGACCTGGTCCTCATTGCGGACCTTGGACATGGCCTGACGGCGGCCATGAACGTCGCCACGCTTCGCCAGCGTGATGAGCTTGTCCATGAACGGAGCCAGTTCCTTCGCCTTCGGAAGGGTGGTGACGATCTGCTCGTGCTCGATCAGCGACGCGGCCATATTGGCCAGCATGGCTTTGCGATGCGAGTGCGTGCGGTTGAGCTTGCGGTGTGCGATGCCGTGACGCATGGCTATATCTCCTCAGGTCCGGTTCAGGCGCCTCCCGGCGGCTGCCTAGACGTGATCCTCAAAACGTTTGGCAAGATCTTCGATGTTCTCCGGCGGCCAGTTCGGCGCTTCCATACCCAGGTGGAGACCCATCTGGGCGAGAACTTCCTTGATCTCGTTGAGCGACTTGCGTCCGAAGTTCGGGGTACGGAGCATTTCCGCCTCGGACTTCTGGATCAGGTCGCCGATGTAGACGATGTTGTCGTTCTTCAGGCAGTTCGCCGAACGCACGGACAGCTCGAGCTCGTCGACCTTGCGCAGCAGCGCCGGGTTGAAGTCGAGCTCCGGCTTGTCGTCTTCGGCCGGACGCGCCTCGACGGCTTCCTCGAAGTTGATGAAGATCTGGAACTGGTCCTGCAGGATCCGCGCAGCGAAGGCCACGGAGTCTTCCGGCGTGACGGTTCCGTCCGTCTCGACTTCAAGGGTCAGCTTGTCATAGTCCAGCACCTGTCCCTCACGCGTATTCTCCACCTTGTAGGAGACGCGCTTGACCGGGCTGTAGAGCGAATCGACGCCGATCAGACCGATCGGGGCATCTTCCGGGCGGTTACGCTCGGAAGGCACATAGCCCTTGCCGGTGTTGATCGTGAATTCCATGCGGATTTCCGCGCCCTCGTCGAGGGTACAGAGGACGAGATCCTTGTTGATGATCTCGACGTCCGAGGTTTCCTCGATATCGCCAGCCGTCACGACGCCCGGGCCGGACTTCTTGAGCACGACGCGCTTGGGTCCCTCGCCATGCATGCGAAGGGCGATCTGCTTGATGTTCAGGACGATGTCGGTGACGTCTTCACGCACACCGTCGATCGACGAGAACTCGTGGACCACGCCGTCGATATGCACATTGGTCACGGCCGCGCCCTGCAGAGAGGACAGCAGCACGCGACGCAGCGCGTTGCCCAGCGTCATGCCGAAGCCGCGCTCGAGCGGTTCGGCGACGATCTTCGCCTGACGCTCGGGGTCGTGCCCCGGGTCGATTTCCGGCTTCATCGGGCGGATGAGTTCTTGCCAGTTCTTCTCGATCACGTTCTTACTGCCCCTTCATCAGCCGGACGGAATGACCTCCGGCGCGTTCAACAGGCGAAATGCGCGCTGCGTGGTTAGACGCGGCGGCGCTTCGGCGGACGGCAACCGTTATGCGGGATCGGCGTGACGTCCTGGATGGTGGTGATAGTGAATCCCACCGACTGCAGCGCACGAAGCGCGGACTCACGTCCCGAACCCGGACCGGAGACCTT
The DNA here is from genome assembly GCF_056857855.1 of Maricaulis sp. B-26. Classification (NCBI taxonomy): domain Bacteria; kingdom Pseudomonadati; phylum Pseudomonadota; class Alphaproteobacteria; order Maricaulales; family Maricaulaceae; genus Maricaulis; species Maricaulis sp. B-26. The sequence continues at coordinate 12,406 of NZ_JBSXNX010000014.1, read as the reverse complement.
CACTTCGAGGGTCTTCATGCCGTGCTCGATCGCTTTCTTGCCAGCATCTTCAGCGGCCATCTGAGCCGCATACGGGGTCGACTTGCGCGAACCCTTGAAGCCCATGTGACCGGCCGAAGACCAGGAAATCGCATTGCCCTGGGCGTCGGTGATGGTCACCATGGTGTTGTTGAAGCTGGCATTCACGTGGGCGACGCCCGACGTGATGTTCTTTCGCTCGCGCCGCTTAACGCGGCTCGGTTCCTTAGCCATATCTCAGGACCCTATTTCTTCTTGCCGGCGATCGGCTTTGCGGGACCTTTGCGCGTACGCGCATTGGTGTGAGTGCGCTGCCCACGAACCGGGAGGCCACGACGGTGGCGAAGGCCACGGTAGTTGCCGAGGTCCATGAGGCGCTTGATGTTGACCGCGACCTCACGACGCAGATCACCTTCAACCAGGTGATCGCGGTCGATGACTTCGCGGATTTGCAGCACTTCAGCATCCGTGAGGTCACTGACGCGGCGTTCCGGCGTGATGGAAACCTGCTCGCAGATCTCCTTCGCCTTGGCCGGGCCAATGCCGTGGATGTAGCGCAGCGCGATCTCTACGCGCTTATTCGTCGGAATATTGACGCCGGCAATACGGGCCACAATCCTTCTCCCAATTCAGAACGCCTTGCACGGACGACCCAATGGGCAACCTTTCGGTCGCCGCATAAGCTCGCCCGTTTCGCGAAGGGCGCTATCTACAGTCAGCGTTGCCACCCCGTCAATGGGGTTGCAACAGGTGTGTGTCACTTATCGTCCAAGGCTGCGGCAATTCCCGCTGCAACCTCGTCCATCGAACCCATGCCGGCCACTTCCCGCAATTTGCCCTGTTCGGCATAAAACGGGATAAGCGGCGCGGTCTGATCCTGATAGTTTTTCAGGCGAACCTTGAACGCGTCGATATTGTCGTCGGCGCGTCCTTCTTCAGCCGCCCGCTTTTCCATACGGGCGACAAGCTCTTCATCATCCACCAGAAGGCGGATGACCGCATCGACCTGACTACCGCGCTTTGCTAGCGCCGCATCCAGGGCTTCGGCCTGGGCCACGGTGCGCGGGAAACCGTCGAAGATGGCCCCGCCCGCAGCCTCGGCTTCCGGCAGGCGCTCCTCGATCAGCTCGATGACGATCTCGTCGGAGACGAGATTGCCCGCATCCATGATCGCCGCGACGCGCTGGCCGAGTTCGGTGCCGGCCGCCTTGGCCTCGCGCAGCATATCACCCGTCGAAAGCTGAACCCAGCCGCGCTCGGCGACCAGCGTCTTCGATTGGGTGCCTTTGCCGCAGCCCGGCGGTCCGAAAAGAATGATGTTCATCGCTTCCGGCCCCGCAGCTTCGACTTCTTGATCAGACCTTCATACTGGTGCGCCAGCAGGTGGGACTGGATCTGGGAAATCGTGTCCATGGTCACCGAGACCACGATCAGCAGCGAAGTGCCGCCCAGCGCCGTCGTCGGATTGATGAACATCGGCACGAGGCAGATGAGCGTGAGGTAGAGCGCACCGATCAGCGTCAGGCGCGACAGCACGAAGTCGATATACTCCGCGGTGCGCTTGCCCGGGCGGATGCCCGGCAGGAAGCCGCCGTATTTGCGCAGATTCTCGGCCGTGTCTTCCGGATTGAAGACCACCGAGGTGTAGAAGAAACAGAAGAAGATGATCATGGCGGCGTAAAGCGCCATGAAGCTCGGAGCACCCGGGCCGAGATAGGCCACGACCGTCTGCAGCCATTCCGGGCCGGACTGTGCCTGGAAGCTCGCTGCCGTCGACGGCAGCAGCAGCAGAGAGGATGCGAAGATCGGCGGGATAACGCCGGCCGTGTTCAGCTTCAGCGGCAGGAAGGAGGTGTCGCCACCGACCATCCGGTTGCCCTGCTGACGCTTCGGGTACTGGACCAGAAGGCGGCGCTGGGACCGCTCGATAAAGACGACCAGGACGAGGCCGACCAGCACCAGGGCGAAACCGCCGAACAGGGCGCCGCCGGACATCGCGCCGCTGGCGCTGGCGCTCAGCGCGCCGCCGATCATGCCCGGCACGGCCGAGATAATGCCCGCGAAAATGATCAGGGATACGCCATTGCCCACGCCGCGCGAGGTAATCTGCTCGCCCAGCCAGAGCAGCAGCATCGTGCCGCCGACCAGGGTGATGACCGTTGACGCAATGAAGAACGGCCCCGGATTCACCGCCATGGTGAGACCGTCCGCGTTCGGCGTGTTCATGCCGATCGCGATCGCGAGCGCCTGGCCGGTTGCAAGCAGCACGGTCAGGTAACGCGAATACTGGTTGATCTGCTGACGGCCCTGCTCGCCACCTTCCTTCTTCAGCTTTTCAAGGCTGGGAATGGTGGCAGACATGAGCTGCATTATGATCGACGCCGAGATGTAGGGCATCACGTTGAGCGCAAAGATCGCCATGCGTTCGACGGCACCGCCGCCGAGCATGTTGAACATGCTCAGAATGCCCTGCCCTCCGCCGCCCAGCGATTCGAACACGCGGGCGTACTGGACCGGGTCGATACCCGGAATCGGCACGAAAGTTCCGATCCGGTACACGATCAGGATCCCGATCGTGAACAGGATTCGTTGCTGCAGCTCCTTCGCTTTCGCGAAGGAGCTGAAGTTCATGTTTGCAGCGAGCTGTTCAGCAGCTGAAGCCATAAAGACGTCCCCGGAAGGTCGGCGTTAAGTCGCTTATTCCGCGGCGTCAGCCACGGCCGTGATGGTCACCTTGCCACCCGCCTTCTCGACGGCCTCGACGGCTGTCTTGGAGGCACCAGCGACGGTGATATCCACTTTGGACTTCAGCTCGCCCTTCGCAAGGAGGCGGATGCCGTCGAGTTCACGACGAACCAGCCCGGACGCGATCAGCACTTCGGCCGTAATCGGCTTCTTGCTGTCGATCTTGCCCGCTGCGATGGCTTTCTCGAGACGTCCGAGGTTCACTTCGGCCCACTGCTTGCGGTTCGGCTTGTTGAAGCCGCGCTTCGGCAGGCGCATGTGAAGCGGCATCTGGCCGCCCTCGAAGCCCTTGATGGCCACACCCGAACGGGATTTCTGGCCCTTGACGCCGCGGCCACCGGTCTTGCCCTTGCCGGAACCGATACCTCGGCCGACGCGGGTGCGGAGCTTGGTGGCGCCGTCTTTGTCGCGCAGTTGATTGAGACGCATGTCGTTCTCCATTCGATAGAGCGGTTTCCCTTAAGGGACCTACTCCTCGATGATTTCCACCATGTGGCTGACCTTGGCGATCATGCCGCGGACTGCCGGGGTGTCTTCCAGTTCGCGCTCGCGACCGATCTTGTTCAGACCCAGTCCGACGAGCGTGGCGCGTTGATCCTGAGGGCGGCGGATGGCGCTGCCCGTCTGGCGCACACGGATGGTCTTTTTGGCCATGTCTCGCGGTCCTTACGCTTCGATCGCTTCCGGCGACGACGCACCGTCGTCGCGGCGGTTCACCAGATCACCCACTTTCAGACCACGCTTGGCAGCAACCGAGCGCGGGCTCGACTGCGACTTGAGCGCGTCGATCGTGGCGCGGATCATGTTGTAGGGGTTGGACGTGCCGACCGACTTGGCGACGACGTCCTGGACACCCAGGGTTTCCAGCACGGCGCGCATCGGACCGCCGGCGATAACACCGGTACCCGGAGGGGCAGCGCGCAGCACGACCTTGCCGGCACCGTGACGGCCCCGCGTGTCGTGATGCAGCGTACGGCCTTCGCGCAGCGGAACACGGATCATGTTCTTTTTCGCTTCGTCCGTTGCCTTCCGGATCGCTTCCGGCACTTCGCGGGCCTTGCCCTTGCCGAAGCCGACGCGGCCCTTCTGGTCGCCGACCACAACGAGGGCGGCAAACTGGAAGTTCCGGCCGCCTTTGACGGTCTTGGCGACGCGGTTGATGTGGACGAGCTTGTCTACAATCTCGTCCTGCTGTTCCTGGTCGCGATCACGGCCGCGTCCACGGCCGCGGCCGCGGTCGCCGCGGTCACCGCGGTCACGCTTTTGCTCGTTCTGATGAGCCATGTGTCCGCTCCCTTAAAAGCTCAGACCGCCCTCGCGGGCCGCCTCTGCGAGCGCCTTGACGCGCCCGTGAAAGATATAACCACCGCGGTCGAAGACGACTTCCTTGACGCCGGCTTTCACGGCGCGTTCGGCGAGCAGCTTGCCGACGATCTCGGCAGCCTTCGTGTCGCAGCCCTTGCCGTGCTCTTTCTGAGCGACGTCTTCCAGCGAAGACGCGGCGACCAGGGTCTTGCCCGCCACATCGTCGATGATCTGGGCATAGATGTTCTTCGAAGAACGGTAGACCGACAGCCGCGGGCGGCCATTGGCCAGCTTCCGCAGGCGGATCCGGGTACGCTGTGCGCGACGGACCGATTTTTCGCGTTGAGTTTTCATCGCTCGCCCTACTTCTTCTTGCCTTCTTTGCGGCGAATGTATTCGCCAGCATATTTGATGCCCTTGCCCTTGTAGGGCTCCGGCGGACGGAAGCGGCGGATCTCTGCGGCCACCTGGCCAACGCGCTGCTTGTCAGCGCCGGAGATTTTCACTTCGGTCGGCTTGGAACAGGCGATCGTGATGCCTTCCGGCGCGTCATAGATGACGTCGTGCGACAGGCCCAGCGACAGCTTCAGGGCCTGGCCCTGCATCTGAGCGCGGTAACCGACGCCGACCAGTTCGAGATCCTTCTCGAAACCGGCCGAGACGCCCTGCACCAGATTGGCAACCAGCGCACGCTGCATGCCCCACATGGCGCGAGCCTTCTTCGACTCGTCGCGCGGCTTCACGGTGATACCGTCTTCGCCCTGGGACACCGTGACGTCTTCAACGAAGTCCATCGACAGCTCGCCCTTGGGACCTTTCACGGTCAGGCTCGAATCCGTCAGCGTCGCCGTGACGCCGGACGGGATGGCTACCGGGAGTTTACCGATACGTGACATTGGCGCGCTCCCTTAGCTTACGTGGCAGAGGATTTCGCCGCCCACATTGGCCTCGCGGGCAGTCGCATCCGACATCACGCCCTTGGGCGTGGAGAGGATGGCGATCCCGAGACCGTTCTGGACGAGCGGCAGATCCTTGACGCCGGAATAGACGCGGCGGCCCGGCTTGGAGATACGCTTGATCTCCTGGATAACCGAGTCACCTTCGAAATACTTGAGCTCGATCTCGAGCTCCTTGAAACCGCTGGCGTGGTCCACTTCCGCATAGTCGCGGATGTAACCTTCGCTTTTCAGCACGTCGAGGACGCGGCGGCGCAGGGCCGAGGCCGGCGTGTTCACCTTCCGCTTGTTGCGCATAAGCGCGTTGCGGATACGAGTCAGCATATCGCCGAGAGGATCATTCACGGACATGTCTCGATACCTCTCTTACCAGCTCGACTTGACCATGCCCGGGACCATTCCCTGGCTGGCCAGATCACGCAGCGCGATGCGCGACATGCGCAGCTTGCGATAGAAAGCGCGCGGACGGCCGGTGATCTCACACCGGTTGCGTACACGCGACGGGGCCGAATTGCGCGGCAGGGCCGCCAGCTTCAGCTGAGCAGCGAAACGCTCCTCAACCGGCAATTCCTGATTGCGAGCGATCGCCTTGAGCTGCTCACGCTTGGCCGCATAACGCTTGGCCAGGCGCTCGCGCTTGCGATTGCGCTCGACTGCCGAAGATTTCGCCATTTAAGTCCTCCTGCGTGCAGAGCCCGAGCGGCTCTGCTCTCCTGCTGCGTTAGTTCGAAAACGGAAAATCGAACTCGGCCAGCAGGGCCTTCGCTTCCTCATCATTCTCTGCGGTGGTGCAGACAACGATATCCATACCCCGGATCTTCTCGACCTTGTCGTAGTCGATTTCCGGGAAAACGATGTGTTCTTTCAGACCCATCGCGTAATTGCCACGACCGTCGAAGCTCTTTCCGTTGAGCCCGCGGAAGTCACGCACACGCGGCAGGGCGATAGTGATCAGACGATCCAGGAATTCGTACATACGATCCTGGCGCAGGGTCACCTTCGCACCGATCACCTGCTCCTCGCGGAGCTTGAAGCCCGCGATGGACTTCTTGGCGACCGTCTTCACCGGCTTCTGGCCGGAGATGGCTTCCAGGTCTTCGAGCGCGCCCTTGATCTTCTTGGAATCCTGAGCGGCCTCGCCGACACCCATATTGATCACGATCTTGTCCAGACGCGGGATCTGCATGGGATTCGAGTAGCCGAACTTCTCCTTCATGCGCGCAACGATCTCGTCGTTGTACTTCGCACGCAGGCGCGGCGTGTAGGTAGCAGCCTCAGACATCGATAACCTCGCCCGAGCTCTTGGCGACACGGACCTTGCGGCCGTCATCAAGCGTCTTGAAGCCGACACGGGTCGGTTCGCCGGTTTTCGGATCGGCCAGCGCGACATTCGAGATGTGCAGCGCGGCTTCCTTTTCCTTGATGCCGCCCTGGTCGGTCTGCGTCGGACGCGTGTGGCGCTTGACCACGTTCACGCCCGAGACGATCACCTGATCCTCGGTCGGCATCACTTTCATGACCTCGCCGGTCTTGCCCTTGTCACGGCCGGCGAGAACGACGACCTTGTCGCCCTTCTTGATCTTGGCGGCCATTACAGCACCTCCGGAGCCAGCGACACGATCTTCATGTGGTTCTTGCCACGCAGTTCGCGCGGAACCGGGCCGAAGATACGCGTGCCGAGCGGCTCGTTATTGTTGTTGATCAGCACAGCCGCATTGGTATCGAAGCGAATGACGGAACCGTCCTTGCGCTTGATGTCCTTGGCGACGCGAACGACGACGGCCTTGCGGACGTCACCCTTCTTCACGCGACCGCGCGGAATGGCTTCCTTGACCGAGACGACAATGATGTCGCCGACGTGGGCGTAGCGACGCTTGGCACCGCCGAGCACCTTGATGCACTGCACACGGCGGGCGCCGGAATTGTCGGCTACGTCCAGATTGGTTTGCATCTGGATCATGGCAGATCCTCCTTGAGTAAAGGCAGGTCCTCAGCCGGGCTTACGCCTCGACGGGAACCACCTCCCACCGCTTCAGTTTCGACTTGGGTGCGCACTCCTGAATCTGGACGCGGTCACCCACTTTGAACGCATTGGCTTCGTCATGCGCGTGGTAACGCTTGGTGCGACGGACCGTCTTGCGCAGCAGCGGGTGGAGGAAAGTCCGTTCCACGCGCACCACGATGGTCTTGGCACCTTTGTCACTCACAACGACGCCTTGCAGAATACGCTTCGGCATCGCCTAGCTCCCTTGCTCTTGCTGCGCCTTGCGCTCGTTCTGGACCGTGCGGATGCGCGCGATATCGCGGCGAACCTGGCCATAGCGAGCGGTGTTTTCCAGCTGCCCGGAGGCCTGCTGGAAACGCAGATTGAATTGCTCTTTCTTCAGCTTGAGGAGCTCGTCCTTCAGCTGGTCTTCTGTCATGGCGCGAACGTCGACGGATTTCATCGTTCGTTCTCCTTACTCGCCCAGGCGGGCGACAATTTTGGTCTTCACCGGGAGTTTCGCCGCGCCCAGCGCCAGGGCTTCGCGGGCGACGTCCTCGGGAACACCGTCGATCTCGAACATGATCCGGCCGGGCTTGACCTTGCAGGCCCAGAATTCCGGCGAACCCTTACCTTTACCCATCCGGACTTCGGTCGGCTTCTTGGAAACCGGCACATCCGGGAAAATCCGGATCCAGACACGGCCGGCACGCTTCATGTGACGCGTGATGGCACGACGGGTCGCTTCGATCTGACGCGCGGTGACGCGTTCCGGCTGCAGCGCCTTCAGGCCGTAGGAGCCGAAGTTCAGCGTATAGCCACCCTTCGCAGCACCTTTGATGCGGCCTTTGTGCGCTTTGCGGAATTTCGTGCGTTTCGGTTGCAGCATGGCTGTATTCCCTTACGCGGCTTGGCGGCCCGAACGGGCACGCTGCTCACCCGACTCCTGGAGACGACGCTCCTGGGCCATCGGGTCGTGTTCCATGATCTCGCCTTTGTAGATCCAGACCTTGATACCGATGATACCCATCGCGGTCTTGGCTTCGGCGGTTCCGTAGTCGATGTCGGCGCGCAGCGTGTGGAGCGGCACGGAGCCTTCCTGGTACTGCTCGGTACGGGCGATCTCGGCACCGCCGAGACGACCGCCGCAGACGATCTTGCAGCCCTTGGCGCCCATGCGCATCGCCGACTGCAGGGAGCGCTTCATGGCGCGGCGGAAAGCCACGCGACGCTCGAGCTGCTGGGCGATGGACTCGGCCACCAGATTGGCGTCGATCTCGGGCTTGCGCACTTCGACCAGGTTCAGGAAAACCTCACCATCGACCATCTTGGACAGTTCGCGGCGGAGGACTTCGATGTCCGAACCCTTCTTGCCGATCACCACACCCGGACGGGCCGTGTGGACGGTGACGCGGCACTTCTTGTGCGGGCGCTCGATCACGATCTTCGAAACGCTGGCATTCTTGAGGCGCTTCTTGAGCATCTCGCGAATCTTCAGGTCTTCGTGCAGCAGCTTGGCGTATTCGCCAGCGCCGGCATACCAGCGGGATTCCCACGTGCGGTTGACGCCAAGGCGCAGACCGACCGGATTGACTTTCTGACCCATCAGGCGGCCTCCTCGACTTCGCGCACCACGATGGTGAGCTCGGAAAACGGCTTCAGGATTTTCGCGCCGCGACCGCGAGCGCGCGCCCGGTAGCGCTTCATGACAAGGTTCTTGCCGACGAAGGCTTCGGACACGACAAGGCTGTCGATGTCCAGGCCGTGATTGTTTTCAGCGTTCGCGACAGCCGACTCGAGGGTCTTCTTGACCTCCTTGGCGATCCGCTTGCGCGAGAACTCCAGATCGGCCAGCGCGCGCTCGACCTTCTTGCCGCGGATCATACCCGCGACGAGGTTGAGCTTCTGCGGGCTGATACGGATCATCCGCAGCTTGGCGCGCGCTTCGTTGTCAGCGACACGACGGGGATTGGAAGACTGTCCCATCGCTTATCTCCGCTTCGCTTTCTTGTCCGCTGCGTGACCGTAATAGGTCCGCGACGGAGAGAATTCGCCGAGCTTGTGGCCGACCATGTCTTCGGTCACCAGCACCGGCACGAACTTGTTGCCGTTGTGGACCTGGAAGGTCAGACCCACGAATTGCGGCATGATGGTAGAACGGCGCGACCAAGTCTTGATCGCTTGCTTGCGGCCACCCTCGTGCGACTTTTCCGCTTTTTTAAGCAGATAGCCGTCGACGAACGGACCTTTCCAGACAGAACGCGGCATCGGCGGCTCCCTATCGCTTCTTGCGCTCGTGGCGCGAGCGGATGATGAACTTGTCGGTCGACTTGTTCTTGCGGGTCTTGGCACCCTTGGTCGGCTTGCCCCACGGGGTCACCGGGTGACGACCGCCCGAGGTGCGACCTTCACCACCGCCGTGCGGGTGGTCGACCGGGTTCATGACAACGCCGCGGACCGACGGACGACGGCCAAGGTGACGGTTGCGACCGGCCTTGCCGAGATTGATATTCAGGTGATCCTGGTTGGACACGGCACCAACCGTACCCATGCAGGTATCCGGAACCATGCGAAGCTCACCGGACGCCAGACGGATCTGGGCATAGCCGGCATCGCGGCCGACCAGCTGGACGTAGGCACCGGCGGAGCGGGCGATCTGACCACCCTTCTCCGGCTTCATCTCCACATTGTGGAGGATGGTGCCGACCGGAGCCGACTTGAGCAGCATCGCATTGCCCGGCTTCACGTCGGTCTTGGCGGCCGCGATCACGGTGTCGCCAACAGCCAGACGCTGCGGAGCCAGGATGTAGGCCTTCTCACCGTCCTCATACTTGATGAGGGCGATGAACGCCGTGCGGTTCGGATCGTACTCGAGACGTTCGACCGTCGCGGGCACGTCCCACTTGCGGCGCTTGAAGTCGATGAGACGATACAGGCGCTTGGCACCGCCGCCACGACGGCGGGCGGTCACGCGACCCGTATTGTTCCGGCCACCCTTTTTGGAGAGGCCTTCGACCAGCGTCTTCTCGGGGCGTCCCTTGTGCAGCGCGGAGCGATCCACGAGCACCAGGGCACGGCGGCCCGGAGAGGTCGGTTTGAATGTTTTCAAAGCCATCTTACAGACCCGTCGTCACGTCGATCGAGTGACCCTCTGCGAGAGTCACGACCGCTTTCTTCTGGTCATTGCGCCGGCCCGCGATACCGCGGAAGCGCTTCGTCTTACCGTGAACCTTGATCGTGTTCACCGCCGTCACCTTCACCTTGAAGAGTTCTTCGACCGCTTCCGCGATCTCCTTCTTGTTGGCGCTCAGCGGGACGAAGAAGACGACCTTGCCGTCTTCCGACAGCAGGGTGGACTTTTCCGTGATCACCGGTCCCAGGATCGTGTCGTAATGGCGCGCAGCAGCCGTCATCTTAAGCCTCCTTCGCGCTCAGGCGTTCGTGGATTTTCTCCACGGCAGCCTTGGTCAGCACCAGGGTGTCGCGACGCAGCACGTCATAGACGTTCAGGCCCTGGGCGGGCAGCACGTCGATGCACGGCAGGTTGCGAGCCGCCTTGGCGAAATTCTCGTTCACGTCCTCGCCCGAGATGATCAGCGCGTTGGAAATGCCGAGACCTTCGAAAGAGCTGCGCAGCTCCTTGGTCTTCGGCGCGTCCAGGGCTGCATCGTCGAGAACGATGAGCGACTTCGAACCGGCCTTGGCCGACAGGGCGTGACGCAGACCCAGCGCACGGACCTTTTTGGGAAGGTCGTGGGCGTGGCTGCGGACGCGCGGGCCATGGGCCTTGCCGCCGCCGACGAAGATCGGAGCAGAACGGGCACCGTGACGCGCACCGCCACTGCCCTTCTGACGACCGAACTTTTTCTTCGTCCGCGCGATTTCAGAGCGGCCGAGCGTCTTGTGGGTACCCTGCTGGCGAGCCGCCAGCTGCCACTTCACGACGCGCTGCAGGAGGTCGGAGCGGACCTCTTCGATACCGAAAACGGCATCGTCGAGATCGATGGCACCGGCGTCCTTCGCCGCGAGGGTTTTTACCTCGATCTTCATGCTTCCGTTCCTTCCTCACCGTCGGCCGTGCCGTCGGTCGCCGCAGCTTCGGCCTCGGCCGGAGCCGCTTCGTCTTCGACCTTCGGGGCCTCAGCCGGAGCGTTCAACTCGTCCAGCGTGCGGAACTTGCCCGGCACGGGCAGCTCGGCATCGCCATATCCCTTGACCGCATCGCGGATCTCGACCCAGCCGCCGGCAGAACCGGGGACCGCACCCTTGACCAGCACGAGACCGCGCTCGACGTCGACACGGACAACTTCGATGTTCTGCGTGGTCACGCGGGTCGCACCCATGTGACCGGCCATCTTCTTGCCCTTGAAGACCTTGCCCGGATCCTGACACTGACCGGTCGAACCATGCGAACGGTGCGAAATCGACACACCGTGCGTGGCACGCAGGCCGCCAAAACCGTGGCGCTTCATGGCACCGGCGAAACCCTTACCGATCGAAATGCCGGCAACGTCCACCTTCTGGCCCGGAACGAAGTGATCGGCGGTCAGCTCGGCGCCGACCTCGATTAGAGCGTCGTCCCCGACGCGGAATTCAACCAGTTTGCGCTTCGGCGCAACCTTGGCCTTCGCAAAGTGCCCGCGCAGGGCTTTCGGCGTCCGCTTGGCCTTCGCTTCACCCGCGCCGAGCTGCAGCGCGACGTATCCGTCCCGATCCGCCGTTTTCTGGGCGACGACCTGGCAATTGTCCAGGTGCAGCACCGTGCAGGGCACGTGCGCGCCGTCGTCGGCGAAAATACGCGTCATGCCCAGCTTGCGGGCAATCACGCCGGTTCTACGATCTTCCTGGCGCATAGTCCTACGCTCCCAGCTTGATCTCGACGTCCACACCGGCCGACAGGTCGAGCTTCATCAGCGCGTCCACGGTCTGCGGCGTGGGGTCAACAATGTCGAGAAGGCGCTTGTGAGTCCGGATTTCGAACTGTTCGCGCGATTTCTTGTCGATGTGCGGCGAGCGCAGCACCGTGAACTTCTCGATACGCGTCGGCAGCGGAATCGGACCGCGAACGTTCGCGCCGGTACGCTTGGCCGTGGAGACAATCTCCCGGGTGGAATTATCCAAAACCCGGTGATCGAACGCCTTCAGGCGAATGCGGATGTTTTGACGTTCCATCAAACCGATCCCGTGTCTAAACTTTCAAAAAGAGCATGGCCGGGGCGAACACCACGAGGCGTCGCCCCGGCCGGATGATTACTTGTTACTCGACGATTTTGGAGACGACGCCGGCGCCGACGGTGCGGCCGCCTTCACGGATAGCGAAGCGGAGCTTCTCTTCCATGGCGATCGGCGTGATCAGCTCGACATTCATTTCCACATTGTCGCCCGGCATCACCATTTC